>JAHFGU010000218.1 GCA_023247285.1 Candidatus Omnitrophota bacterium | reverse complement strand
CACCCGACGTTCCAGTTCGTGCTCGAGCGCGTCTCCCGCCAGTTTCTCTGGTCGTTCCTGCACGCCCACCCTTTTTACAATAGCGAGCAAGTTTCTCAACGTTTTGTGGAGGTCAAACCGGAGAACTTCGCCACCCCGCCGCTCGATGAGCCGGCGCGCGGCGTGTATCTCGCGGCCGTGCGCGATCAGATGGAGGCGTACCACCGCCTGATCGAGCTCGTCGAGCCGACGGTCTCTGCCGAGTATCGACGGATCTTTCCGGCGCGCAACCAGCAGGAGAAACGCTGGGCAAGCGCCATCAAGAAGCGATGCCAGGAAGTCGCCAGGTACGTCCTGCCGGTGGCGACGCACGCGCACCTGTACCATACGGTGAGCGGGCTGACGCTGCACCGCTACTGGCGGCTCTGCGAGCAGTTCGATGCGCCGCTGGAGCAGCGCCTGGTCGTCGAGCGCATGGTCGAGGAAGTGCGCAACATCGACCCGCAGTTCATGGATCTGGCGCAGGACCCGATCCCGCTGGAAGAGACGCTCGAGCACCAGGCGTTCACCCGGTTCCATAGTGCGATCCGCAACGGCACGACCCGGCGGTTCATCGAGGAATTCGACCAGGAGCTCGGCGGTGCTACCTCGAAGCTGGTGGATTACAGCGTGAACGCCGAGGCGACGCTGGCCCAAGGCGTGCGCTCGGTGCTGGGGATTACGCGCGAGCAGCTGCCCGACGCCGAGGCGATCGCGCTAGTGCTCGACCCCACCAAGAACCCGTACCTGGCCGATTCGCTGACGATCACAACCATGAGCAAGCTGTCGCGCGCGCTCGTGCACCCGCATTTCACGTTCAAGAAG
This sequence comes from Candidatus Omnitrophota bacterium, assembly GCA_023247285.1. Next base: position 1,746 of record JAHFGU010000218.1, on the reverse strand, counting down.
AAGCTCTCGCACACCGCCGACTCGCAGGACCAGCGCCACCGGATGGTGCCGGCTTCGCGCCCGATCCTCGCCAGCCATGTCCAGCGCGGCCGGCCGGACTACATCCTCCCGCCGCTCATCGCCGCGGCCCCGGCGGCCGAAGCCGTGTACCGCGACGCGATGGCCTGCGCGTGGCAGGCGATGGACCGGCTGCTGGAGCTGGGCGCGCGCGAGGAGTTCGCGCTGTATCTCTTGCCCAACGCGTTCCCGATCAGGTTCGAAGAGTCCGGCGACCTGCTGCACTTCCACCACAAGTGGGTGCAGCGGCTCTGCTACACCGCGCAGGAGGAGATCTGGAGCGCGTGCCGCGACGAAGTCCTCCAGGTCCAAGCCAAGTTTCCAGAAATCGGCAAGTATCTCGCGGCACCCTGCTGGCCCAGGGCGCAGGCCAGCGTCAAGCCATTCTGTCCCGAGGGCGACCGCTTCTGCGGTGTTGCGGTTTGGCGGTTGCCCGTCGAGGAGTACCGGCGCCTCATATGAGCGGGACTACGGTGCAAACCGCGATGCAGCAGCAGACGCAGGGGGCTGCCTCGCAAGCCCGCCAGCTCGTCAGTTTCTGCTTCTTCGCGCTGGACCCGGCCTGGCGCCGGCTGCCCGCGTCCGAAAAGCGGAAGCATGCTGATGAGCTGGTCGCCGTTCTCGGGGCTCTGTCCAAGAAGTCCATGGTCCTCACCTATTCGCTGATCGGCCTGAAGGCCGGCGCGGATCTTATGATCTGGAGGGTGGGGGAGCGGCTCGAAGACCTGCAGGGGATGTCCCGCGCCGTGCGGCAGACCGCGCTGGCCGGGTATCTCACCATGACACACAGCTACCTGTCGATGACGAAACGATCGACCTACGTCGACAAGCTGGACCCTGATCATCAGGACCGGCGCCGGTTCATCACGCCGGCCAACAGCGCCTACCTCTTCGTCTATCCCTTCGTGAAGGCGCGGGAGTGGTACCAGCTGCCCTTCGACCAGCGGCAGGCCATGATGGATGAGCACATCGCCATCGGGAACAAGTACCCGTCGGTGCGCCTGCACACGACCTACTCGTTCGGGCTGGATGACCAGGAGTTCGTCGTCGCGTTCGAGACCGACAAGCCGCAGGATTTCCTGGACCTGGTCATGGAGCTGCGCGAAACGAAGGCCAGCCGGTACACGCAGCGCGACACGCCCATCTTCACCTGCGTGCGCAAGCCGCCGGCCGAGATTCTCCAGGACCTGGGGCTGAGCTGATCCCCCCACCTGCCGGAGGCGGCGCATGAAGACACAAGTGGAAACTTGTTCCAGCCATTTCGATGGATGCCGCTTGGCCAGCGGCGCCAGTTTTTCTTCGTTGAGCTGGCCGTCCCGCCTGGTGGCGGGACACCGGCAGGTGGGGGGATGATGCCGGCAGTGGCATCGGAGACCGTCCAATTCACCAGCGACGGCACGCGGCTCTCCGCATTTCTTGTTGAGCCGGCACAGACGTCCCCGGCGGCCTTCGACGGCGGCTCAGGCCGCCGCCCCGAGCCTAGTCGAGGGGCGGCGCCGGCGGTGCTGGTGCTGCATGCGTGGTGGGGCCTGACGGATCACATCAAGGACGTGGCGTGGCGCTTCGCGGACGCCGGGTATGTGGCGTGCGCGCCCGACCTCTACGCGCGCATCGGCGGCGGGGTCACGGCGGATCCGGCCCAGGCGGCCGCCCTGATGAGCCGGCTCATGTCGCAGTGGGCGCTGCGCG
>JAHFGU010000017.1 GCA_023247285.1 Candidatus Omnitrophota bacterium | reverse complement strand
TATCCCTGAGCTCTGACGGTATCGTCGTCAAGACAGCGGCCCTCCTCCCTCTCTCCGCGTCTCTGCGGTCTGTTTGTTCTGCGTTTCCGCGGTGTGGCCTGTGCAGCGTCGGCACGCTCTGAACCTCCTGATGGACCGGGATGACCACCGAGTAGCGCATGATCAATCGTTCCTGGGAGCGCCCGTGCGGGCAAAGACCGTCATGGTGCCATTGACGAATTCCAACTCCGGTTCAACCCCCGGAAGCAAGCGGTACTGAAATTGAGCAACCATCTGATACGAGGTGCGCCCGGCAACCAGCGCCTCCATGAATTGCCGCTCCGAATCGCTGGCATCGGCCTTCTTAAGGAGAGGCCGGGTGTACAAGCTGCTCGTGACCAGATAGTCTGGACGGCGCCCCTCAAGCCCTCGAACGCCTAGGTCAAACGTTTTGACCGCTTCGCCATGCTTTCGGATCTCTCGCTCGTACCACGTCGTATAGCCCTCGCGGCTCCCATCGGCGCGGGGTCCAGCCGTGTGGCGGTCGAGAGCGTAGAGCCATCGCTGCATGGCGTGATAGAGTGGTTTTTGCTTAGCCGCATTGGCTTCCTCGACCGTGGGAGACTCATTAATGGGCCGCTGGGCGACCTGGTAACGACCGCGAGGAAGCTCTGGTCCGTAGGCCGTCATCTCAATTGATGCCCCCTCAGGGACATGGTGGAGCACCCAGTCCCGTGCCAGGTACCGGCTGTCCCGGACAAACGAGAGATCCGCCGCGATCGTGTAGAGCGCGGAGTACCCCAGCACGACCGTCATCACCGCCACGGTCGACCTCCGTATCAGCGGGGCCGTCGCGGCGAGCCAGTCCGCCGCCAACTTGCCGGCCAACACCAGCAAGATGGGGATGATGGGCACGATGTAGCGCATCGCTGGTGCGTACTGCATCCCCATCACCAGGTAGTACGGCAGCACCATGGCCCACACTAACCCTACCGTCGCACGATGTTCGCGGGTTTTCGCCAGCCACAAACTGTACGCCAGCCCTGCCAGGCTAAGCAGGCACAGCGGCAGCCCGAGCGCTTGAACCAATCGGTGCGTGATAAGCGGGACGAACGCCCGACCCAACCGTCCTTCTCCGCGCGCGGTGTTGTAGGCGCTTTCCTTCACGAACCCCTCGAGGAACTCCGGGAAGGCGAACAGGACCACCGGGTTTCCCATGACAAATCCCACGCCCGACATGGCGATCCCGCTCAACAGCCAACGTCGTGGGCGTCGCTCACCGGCTAGCGCATGAGCCGCCACCAACGGGAGCACTGAGAGCCCTCCGATGTATTTAACCGCCGCCGAGAGGCCAGCACACAGGCCAGCCAGCAGATACCATCGCAGCGCACGGTGTTTGAGCGCGTACGCGCTCATGAGGCAGGAGAGCGTGAACCAGAACATCGAGGGGATCTCGGTCGTCGCGAAATGGGCCAGATTCACGAACCCCATTGATAGCGCCAGCAGTAACGCCGCCCAGAGCCCCGCCCGCCGGCTGAACAAGGTCTTGCCGATCAGGTACACGCACCAAACGATCCCAACGGCCATCAGTACCGACAGGAACCTGGCCAGCAACAGCGTGAGCCCATCCTCGAACGTCGTATCAAACCGGCCGATGAGCTTTTGCGCGACTCGCACCGGTAGGATCGCCCCAGCGATCACCTGGTAGTAGTGCAGCGCCCCGTACGCGAAGTAGTGGTGGTTGAGTGAACGTCCGTCGAACATGACCGAGGCCCGTGCCACGACCTCATCCGGATGCCACCCCTGCGGCAAGCCCCAGCAGATCCCCCAGAGATTCAGCCCAAGGCTCAGCAGCAGGACTGCCACCAGAGGACGCTTCGATAACGAGACTGTTGCCATCACCTCTCACCCGTCGCCGTTGGCAGCTTGAGGATCTTGGCCGCGTTGTCGTGGTAGACTTTGCGCAGCACGTCATCGGGCAAGTCCAGCCCATAAATTTTCCATCGGCCGGAATTGTACTTGGGCCAGCGCGGGTAGTCGAAGTACTCGTCCGCGGTCTCCAAAAACCTGAAGTATTGCCGGTAGGTTGCCTCATCCGGGTTGCCATCGGTGCCAAAGAGAATCCGGTCGGCGTACTTCAGGAAGAACGCGCGGGCCGCGCGAGGTTGCCGTCCCAGCTCGTGCGCCATGGCGGACAGATCCACCGACAGGTTCGGGTGGCGATCCAGCACGCCCGCCAGGGTTTCGAGGTCATGGCCGAGCATCAGCATGTGCGCCCCGACGAACGTGACCGATGGGTGGCGAACCAGCACCCGCTCAAACTGGCCGATGATCTGCGCGGTCCTGGGGTAGCGCGGATGGGCCAACGATTCCACGATTCCACCACCGCCGACGCCAGCCAGCTCCTCGTATCGCTCGTTCGTCCCGTCCGCCTGGTGAAAAAACGGCTCCGGATCCGATAGGTGAATGAGGACGGGCAGCTTCAGCGCCTGCGCCTTCTGCCAGAGCGGCTCGAGGCGCGGGTCGTCAACTGGGACAGGGCGGCCCTGCTTGTCCCTTGCCTTCAACCCGAGATTCTTCCAGATTTTGATGCCCGCAGCCCCCATCCGCTTTGCCTCATCCAGGCTGTCGACGACACTCTGAAAGTACTTCGGGCCTGAAAACTCCTCGCCGAACCACACGTGCGCGAAGACGACCAGCCGCTCCGGCGCCTTGCGCGCGTACCGGTTCAGCTCCTCCTGAAGCCGCTCCTGCACCCCGCCGTCCAAATCGATCGCCTGCGCCACGTTGCAGGCATCCATCACGGCGACCAGCTCCTCGGCGCTCTTGACCGTATCCGGGCCAGGGTAGCTGAAGTGGGCGTGGATGTTGATCGCCGGGTAGCGGGCCCGTAGCACCTCATGCGCGGCAACCCGCAGCGTGGGCTCCGGCTTGAAATCCCTTAGCAAGAGCTCCTGCCCGAGGGCCACCCGTACCAATCGCTTCGGGGTAAATAGGAGGTGGCGCGGATAGAATGTATTGACGAACGCAGCGCCCGCGCAGAGACTCAGCGCCACCGCGGCAACCACCGCTAAAACACGCCGAGCCATGACGCCGGCCAGGACCACGCAGGCGGCGCCGGCCAGGAGCAATCCCCACTGCGCCTGCACGATCCGGTGGGCCGTCGGCGGCGACACCCAGCCGTCCGCGCTGAGCGTGCGCTCGACCCACCCCACGGTCAGCACGAACGCGCCGAGCAGCGCCGCGCAGCCGACGGCAAGGAGCCAGACCGCCCACGGGCTCGGGCGTCCCGGAGAATGCGTGGCGGTGGCCCGCCGTCCAGCGCTCATGAGACCCTCCGGAATCCAGGGACGAGGGCGTCCCTGACGATGACCAGTTCTTGCCACGTCACCCCTCCAACGCTCAGCAGGGTCGTCACGCAGGCCGCGACGGCCGCGGCCAGCACCACCGCGAGGGGGGCGGCGCGCAACGCCCCAACCACCACCCCGGTAACGGCGGATGCCGCCAGCGGCTTAGTCAGGAGCCGAGGCCAGTCCAGCGGCGCGACCGCCTGCGCCGCCAGCCGGAAGGCCAGGACGACGGTGACCAGCTCCGAGAGCCCCAGTGCCGCAGCGGCGCCGGTAGCACCCCATCGCGGCACCAGGAGGATCCCCGCGACCAGGCTGGTCAAGACGCTGAGGCCTTGATAGGCCGCCAGCCGCCGCTGCGCGTCAATCGAGCCTAAGAGTGCCACGAGCAGCTGGCGCAGCGTCATGAGAATCAGGAGCGGGCTCATGATCTGCAGAACAATCCCCGACGCGGCAAACTCCGCGCCAAACACCGCCCGGACCAATAGTGGCGCGCCCATGAGGACGACCCCCGCCGCCGGCACGAACGCGAGGAGCAAGTAGCGGATGGACTGTTCGTAGAGCTGCCGGTGCTCCCGCGCCGACTCGCGGTACGCGCGGGAGAGCGCCGGAAAAACGGCCATCCGGTAGAAGAGGGCTGGGATTGTCATCGCCCCGACCAGCTTGCACGCGACGGCAAACACGCCGCAGGCCGCCTCTCCCTTCAACAAGTTCACCAGGATGATGGCGAGGCTGAAATTGAGATCCATGAGCAGAGCGGAGAGGAGAAACGGCACCGGCGCGGCCCCGACGTCCTTCACGATGGACCAGTCCAGCCGGAGGACCGGCCGGCCAATGCGCCGCAGCGTCATGGTGGCCAGCACCAGTAGCGCCAGTGCTGCGCTTGCGGGAAACACGAGCAGGACCTGCTCCAACGGCCAGCGCAGCGCCAGTGCCGCGCTGCCCAGGATCCAGAGGCCGCCCTTGTACAGCAGGTCCAAAAATGCCACCTCGTTCAGCCGCTCATGGACGGCAAATGCCCCCCGGAACAGCTCCCCGAAGCTGTAGAGGCCGTGGGCCGCGGCGATCGTCAGCAGGATGATCCGTCCACGCGCGTCCAGGCCAAGCAGCGGGGCGATTGCCGCCAGCCCTGCCACGAGAACCACCGTGAAGGCCGCCTTGAGCAGCAGGAACGTCCCCAGGAACTGCAGGAGCTGCTCGCGCCGGCGGCTCAGCTCGCGGACGAGGTACGCGCTGAGGCCGTAATCCGCCAGGATCGCCAATGTACCGCCGAGCTCCACGGCGAACGAGTAGAGGCCGATCCCTTCCCGTCCGAACGTGCGCGAGAGCAGCACGTAGAACGTGAAGTAGATGAGGTCGCCGACGAGGCGCGAGGCGGTCAGGTAGCTTGTGCTCTTGACCAATCGCTGCGCCGTGCTCATGACCATGCCCTCAGTTACCGTGCGCCGTTGGCGCGCCACTTCGCCGCGAGGATGGACGCCAGGGCGCGGCGTCCATGTCCTGGCAGTCGGAAGATGTAGTCGTCCAGGAGGCGCGCGATGCGAAAGGGATCGTCTCCGGGCTGATTCACGCCGCGGGCCTGGACTAAGCCCCAGAAGTTGCTGACATAGCCGGCCTCGCGCGCCACGGCCATGCTCTCGGCCGTGCCGTCGTAATCCGGGTAGCTCAGGTGGCGGACCGGCTTGCGCAACTGCTCCTCGATGCGCTCCCGGGCGAGGCGGTAATCGTCGGCCATCGATGGGAAGCGCTGCGCCTCATCCTGGCAGCGCTCGGCGGCATCCAGACACGGCACGATCCGGGGCCAGCGGGGCGCGTACCGGTGGAAGAGGGTGTGGGACTGCACGCCAATCACGCCCGACTCATGCATCTCGCGAAGCTGGTCCCACGTGCAGAACCCAGGGTGGCCGATGAATGCCGGCACAATGAACGCGACCGCCGCCATCCCGTGGGCGCGCAGCAGCGGGAAGGCCACGGTGTAGAGGCTCTCCAGCCCGTCATCGAACGTCAGCAGGACCGAGCGCGGCAACAGCGGCTGCTGTCCGTTCAGACACGCCAGGTACTCATCGGCGCTTGGCAGCATCCGGTAGCCGTTCTCAGCGAGGTACCGCAACTGGGCCTCCAGGCGCTCGCGCCCCACCGCGTGGAAGACGAAGACGGGGAGCTCCGTTGCCAGCGTGGGGGCGTCGTCGCGCAGCACGAAGTCCGGGTAGCGGCGCAGGAGGACGCCCTGAATATCCCACCGGTTCTTGCGATATCCCTCGCTGATCACCGTAAGCATCTCACCCTCGGCCAGCCGCCATGGCGTGCTCGTAGAGCTGCCGCAGCCCTTCGACATGGCGCTCCACCGTAAAGCGCGCCGCCACGGGGGGGCTAACGCGCCGCAGCCGGTCGGCCAGCGATGCGTCGCTCAGCACGCGCGTGATGCCATCGGCCAGCGCGGCGGCGTTCGCCGGCTCCACCAAGACCACCTCGTCGTCCCGCACGACCTCCGGAATGCCGCCGACGCGGGTCGCGACGACCGGGCACCCGGCGATCACCGCCTCCAAGAGCGCAAACGAGAATCCTTCACTGAGTGACGACAACACGAAACAGTCCAGGAGCGCCAGGCGCCTGGCCGCATCGGCCTGATAGCCTTCGAACTTGATCTGGTCCGCGATGCCCAGTTCATGCGCCCGCGTCTCAAGCGCCCCTCGCTCGGGTCCATCGCCCCAGAGCACCAGATGCGCCTCAGGGATCGCCTGCACCACCTGGGGCATCGCCTCGAGCAAGTAGCTGACGCCTTTGACCGGATAGAACCTGGTGAGCGACCCGACGAGCCTGGCGCGCGCCGGCACCCGAAGCGCCTGGCGCCATTGCGCCAACTCCTCCGCCGTCGGGGGCGTGACTGGCTGGACGCCGTTCGGCAACACGGTGACTCGCTCAGGAGCAAAACCGCGCTCGTGGATGCAAAACGTCTTCACCGCGTCGGACACGGCGATGGCGCGGCTCGTCAGCGGGCTCAGCCCCCGGTCCAGCAGCCGCCCGTACCAGGGCGCGCGGGCGCTGCTATCGTGCTGATGCACGATGGCCGGCGTGCGCGTGAGCCAACCGGCCAGCCGTCCGAACAGGGCGGCCCCATAGCCGTGCAGATGGAGCACTGTCACGCGCTCCCGACGAATCATGCGTACGAGCGACCAGAGCGTGCGCGGGTCAAAGCGGCCGCGCCGAAACTGACGCAACGCGATGTCGTGGGCCTCGAACTGGCCAGTCAACCCGTTGGTGGAACGCAGCACTGCGGGAATCACGTCCACTCCTGCCGCCCGCAGGGCCGGGACGACCATGAGATAGTAGCGGCCACCGCCGTGCAGTCGGTCGCCGTAGCCCAGCTTGTCCGAGAGCCACAGTACCCGCAAGGGCTTTTTGGGGAAGCCCGGCGCGGCCGTTGGGGCGACGGCACCCGCCCCGCCCCACGACCACCAGACGCCGGCCGCCAGGGTGGTGAGCACGGAGAGCGCGTGCGCCACCACCGACAGGGTAAAAGAAACCGCCGGGGCCACGCCGATTTGTCCGAACAAGTGCACGAAGGCGTTTTCGCGAATACCGAAGCCGCCGATGGAAATCGGCAGCAGCGAGATGAGTAACGTCAGCGGCACGAACGCCAGGCAGGCCAGGAACGATACCCCGGCGTCCTCCAGCGCCCGGCCGGCCAGATACACCGATATGATCCGAAGGAACTGGATGCCCACGGCCGCCAGCAACGCCTGGGCAAGCGCCATGCGATGGTGCCGGTAGGCGCGCATGGCGCGTTGCCACTCCACGAGCTTGTCCGCCCACCACAGGCGGCGCAGGCCGAAGCGATGGAGCAAGCCGGTGAGCCACTTCTTATGCAGGATGAGCGGCACGGCGGCCAGGGCGGCCAGGATGAGGAGGGCGGGCAGCAGGGCGGTCCCGACCATCCGATGGTGCGTCAGGCGAGGCCACGCCCAGACCGCCCCGATCGCGCTGAAGACCAGGAGGCTGAGGATGCCGGTGAGCCGCTCCAGAAACACCGCCGAGACCGACTCGCCGGCGTGGCCGGTATGGCGCGAGAGCTGGTAGATCCGGATCACGTCGGCGCCCATGCTGGTCGGCAGGAGCGCCCCGTAGAACTCGCTCATCAGCACGATCTGCACGACGCGCGCCGCCCGGTGCCGGAGCCGCTTGGCCCGCACCAGGATGAGGAGTCGCAGACTGGAGAGGCCCCGGCTGAGGAGCATCGCGCCGATGGACGCCGCCAGCCACTCCCACCGCAGCCGCACGAGCAGGCGGCCGACGTGGAGCAGATCGATCCGGCTCACCAACAGCGCCAGCAGCATGACGCTTACCAGCGCCCGCAGCAGCCAAGAGATGGCGCGCCGCGTCATCGTCACGCGAGCCGGATCCGTTCCGGCCATCCGGGCGCCGCCCATCAGCGCGTCGCTCTCTGCGTCACGGCGTGCGTCAGGAACGCGATCAGAAAGCAGGTGGCGCCGGCCATCTCCAGGAATTCCTCCCAGCCGATTCGAACTGGAATAGGGCTCTCATGAAAGACCCATTCGGACTCAATCAGCAGCGCCTCAAGCCAGGCGGCAAGCCCCGCCCACGCCAGCACCCGCGATCCGGTTCTCCCCTGGAAGTCTTTGGAAATGAACTTCCCGACATGCCACACTGCAAACCCGATCAGCGGGAAGAACGCTAGGAGCCAGTACCGGGGTGACCCCGGTGGAAACAACGGAATCGAGAGACGCCGCTCGAGCACGTTCCCAATCCCCTCATGGAACCCCGCCGTCTCATCCACCGAGATGTACAGGAAGAGGCCGCTCAACCACCACCAACTCCGACGCCGCTCTTTCCACGCGCAGTAGGCGGTCACCCCTGCGACGCTGAACAGCTGCATAGAGGAAAACCACACGGCAACTGACCCCTCGGCATTCAGGTCAAACCAGCGATGCCCCGACGCCCATGAAGCGGTCGCGCCATGGAGCCACCACATCGCAAGCTCCACCGCTAACAGCGACGCTCCCAGCAGCCTTACCTGCCGTTGGGTCAGCCCCTCGCTAGCCATCGAGCCCCTCCTGAACGCTTAAGCCGTCATACAGCGCATTGAAGGCCGCTTGAAATGTTCGGTAGCTGTAGCGATCCTCTGCAAGCTGCTGGCCAGCCTGGCCAAGCCGCTGCCTCAGGGAGCCGTCCTGCAACAGGCGCACTAACCCGTCCGCAAAGGCGGGGGGCTCTGGCGCGGCCAAGAGCGCGACCTGCTGGCTCAACACTTGCGTGTGCGTGGGAAGGTCGGTCGCTAGGATGGCCTTTCCGGAGTGCAGGTAGGAGTAGATTTTCATCGGGGTGTTCCCGCCCTGCAGGCGCGGAGAGACGAGCACATCGGCTGCCTCAACGCATTCCGCCATGCGCGTGATCGGCCGCGGGCCGGCGAACCGGACGGCGCCGTCAAGTCCCAGGTGCCGGGCGCGGGCGCGATAGCGCTGGACGCTGCGCTCGCTCCCGCCAATGATGACAAGCTGCGCCACCGGAATGCGCCGGCGCGCAATGGCAAAGCTTTCCAGCAACAGGTCGATACCTTGGTACTGCTCCAGGTTCCCGATATACATCACGACGGGGCCCGTGAGATCCAACTCAGCCCTCAAGGAATCGGTGGTCGGCTCCCTGCGTCCGTTGACCGAGAGGAGTGAAACGTCCCGCAACACGACCACCCGACGGGCGCGCTGTCTCTCGGCGATCTGGGCCAAGGCGTCGCACACCGGCACGACGGCTTCGGCATGCTGAATGGCCGTGGCCTCACAGGCGCGAAGCCAGGCCCCCAGTCCTCGCAGCATCGGATATTTCTCCGTGAGCTGTTCAGCCAGGGACGAATCCATGTCATAAAGATACGGGATGCCACGCAGCCGCTTGATCGCCAGCGCCATGAACGCCGACTCTTCCACCGCATGGACGAGGTCGTAGCGGGTCCGCGTCGCCATGCGCAGTGCCGCAATGAATAAGACGGCATCGCAAAGGAGTTTTTTGACCGATGGCCCAGGGCCCACGCCGCGCACGAAGGGGATGCGCGGAATACGATGGATACGAACGTGGGGATAGCTGACCGACGCGCCTTCATGATAGGTGAGGACGTCGACCTCATCGCCTCGGGCTGAGAGGGCGCGCAGGACCAGGTCCACCGCAATCGGGGTCCCGCGCTCCTGATAGAACGGTTGAGGCGCAAGCAGCAAGACCTTCATGCGGTGTCCCGCGTGAACAGCGCGATGACCGGAGAGCCACACCACCGGGTCAGCTTGATCGCTCGCGCAACGCCCTCCAGTAAGGCGGAAACGCCCGGCGCCCGCAGCACGCGGTGGAGGACCATCGGCCAGAAGAATTCCGGATATCGCGCCTGACAGACAAATCCATAGGCGGAAAACGCCTGAGCGATCTCCGCATCACGAAACATCAAGTACGGCCGGGTATTGCCTTCGAGCCGCCGTTTCGCTCCAAACAAGGCCGGCGTCAGGCAATTGAGGCTCCGGGTGGTGGGGTAGTCCACGACCACGGCATGACGCGCCACTCGCGTCAGCTCGCCAACCAACTTCGGCCATGCCTGGACGTGCGGCACGAGCCGCAGGCTCACCACGACATCAAACGATTGTGCAGAATACGGTAGGTTCAAGAGATCCCCCATCGCGAAACGACAACAGCCCTCGTCCACGAGTGGTTTGATCCGCTGTTGACAGCTCGCATCGCTCCCCATGACGGTCACCCGGTAGCCCTCGCGGACCAGCGCACCGGTGAGCTGCCCGTGACCGCCACCAACTTCTAAGACCGTTGCCGCCGGCCAGGACGCCAGCATCTTGAGGACGGCTTGTTCTTGCACGCGCAGGAACCACGCTCCCACCGGCCCGGCAAACCGCTGCGCATAAGCGTCCGAGGACGTTTCGATGTCCGGCGTCTCACACACACCCTGGCTAAGCGATTCTGCCGCCTCAGCCGCCACCCCGACCCTCATCCGTGCGACCCTCGCATGTGTCCATTGGTCGGACGCACGTATCCTTGCGCCTGATACCATTCGGCAGCTCTTCGCAGCCCCTCCGCTAAACTCACCTGAGGCGTATACCCCAACAGGCGTTCGGCCTTGGCGCTGGTAAACGCTCGGTTGTGCGTGAAGAAGCCCACTCGCCGGCGGTGGAGCGGCGGATTGATCTTCAATGGGACACATACCGCTTCGCACACCGCCCCAGCGGCGTAGAACGGCCACACGGGCAGGTGCCACCGAGGCCCAGGCGCCCCCATCGTGCGCGCCACCAGCTCCACCAGCTCATTGAGCGTCACATACCGGTCGCCGCTGATGATGAATGTCTCGCCGATCGCCCGGTCCCTCATCCCGGCAAGGAGGTACCCTTGCACCAGATCATCGATATAGACGCCATGGAAGAGTGTCTGGCCGTCCCCGAGCATGATGAAGCGGCAGTCCCGAATGGCGCGAAACAACTTCAAAAAGCGCAGGTCTCCAGGTCCGTAGATGCCGGCTGGCCTGACGACCACCGTGTGGATCTGCGTGGCGCGGTACCAGGCCCAGACGCGTTCCTCCGCCACCAGTTTGCTTCGCTGGTAGGCGTCGCCAGGATTGAACGGCGCGCTTTCATCGGCGGGGATCGCCGCCACGTCGCCGTGCACGCCCACCGTGCTGGTGTACACCAGGCGGCGTACCGCGTGGCGGGCGCATGCGGCCAGCACATGCTCGGTCCCAGCCACGTTGACGTCCCAGTACTCCTGCGCCCGGCTCGACGCATCGCGATAGAGGGCCGCGACATGGTAGACGACCTCGCACCCGGCCACCGCCTGCGCCACGGCGGCGGGATCGCGCACGTCGCCGCAGGCCACCTCGAGGCTCGCGCGGAGGTCAGCGGGGAGCGCCTCCGGACGACGCACGAACACCCGGACCGCCGCGCCAGCCTCGAGCAGCGCCCGGGCCAGATGGCTGCCTGTGAAGCCGCTGGCCCCGGTCACGAGGACGCGGCGGCCGGACCAGCTAGCATCGCGGGCCGCGCTCATGCCCGGCCTCCCGCACGTTCCGCCTTCGCGAGTAGCATGTAGCCGCTGCAGAACCACAGCAGCCGGTCGCCCTGGGCGAGCAACCACACGAGGGGGTAGCAGATGCTATAGAGGAAGAAGAGCTTGCGGTGACGCGATAGGTCTTGGGTCGTCACCACTGTGCCTTTGCTCCCAGCACCCGCCTGAGGCGGCTTGACGGTGCGGATCGCCCACGTCATCAGGGTATCAACCGCCTGCGAGCAGAACTTTGAATAGGTCTGGTGCGCCGTCAGCTCGAACGACGGACTAAGGACAGCCCGGAGCTCCTCGAGGGTGTAGCCGGGACGCACGTGCCCGTGGGCTTCATCGGTCTGGCCGATCGCCAGCCGAAACCGCCGCAGCCAGCTCTCTTTTCGGAGCGGGACGTTCACGAGCAGCTCGCTGTCCGGCGTGGTGATCCGTGCCAGCTCTTGCACGAAGGCGCGGTCATCGCGCACGTGCTCAAGGCAGTCCACGATGACCACGCGATCAAACCCTGCGTCTGAAAAAGGCATGCGCCCACCGTTCAACTGCGCAACGTCGGATCCAACGAGCGCGCGGATGGCGGCCACCGCCTCCGCGTCCAAGTCTGCGCTGGCCCACCGGCCGCCTTCTGCGCGCAAGAGATAGCTGATGACCCCGTTGTCAGCGCCGATGTCCAGACAGCGTAGCGTCCCGGTGTCGCCGAGCATGCGCCGGATCGCGTGCCACTTTTGCTGCTTCAGCACCGATCGGCGAAAGAGCGCCAGCGCCATGCGCGCGTCCTGGGTCATCCTGCCGCCTCGGCTATGCCCGGCGCATGGCTGTCGCGCGTGAACACTGCTTCAACCGCGTCGAGCTCGCGCTCCACCCGATCAGGATCCCATCCGAGCTCACGCGCTATGGTCGCGGCGCACTGCCGCAGCGAAGCGCTCCCCGGATACCCGGCCACGCCCAATTCGGTGCGCCGGAAGACCACGTCCGAAATAGTCTGCGCCATTTCTTCTTGCACGGCGTACACCACTTGCGCAGCAATCACAGGAGCAGCCGCCGTCAGCCGTCCTGCCCACGCAGGATTCCCGGCCGCCAGCGCCGCAAGCGCGGGGTAGTCGCTGCCATAGAGCGGCACGAGATGCCGCACCACCTCTGGGTCAAGCCCGGCCGAGGCACGTAGCGCGTCGGTTAGCGCCGCGTCCAGCCGCTCCACAGATCCACCCCGGACCGGCGTCCATGCCGAGCGTGACGGCACTCGACCCAGGCCCAGCTTGCGGAGCGCCACGTCCACGACCGCCACGGCCACCGGGCGCGCGGTGGTGTATTTGACGCCGATCACCGATACTAACCCGCTGACCCCGTCGCGCCGCGCGTGATCAATGATCCGGGCGCGCCCGATCAACTGCGCTGGATCGGTTTCGTCTTCTTCAAGCGGCAGCAGGCCGGCATACACGGCTCGGACATCGCGCCGGGTCAACGCGCCGCCGGGATAGGCCGCGTTCACCTGTTCGAGCAGCGCGTCGATCTCCGTGTCGTCCACGCGGCAATCCCCTGGCTGACCCGGCACGAGGCGGTGCGACGACCCGATCAAGCTGAGTTGCCTCCAAGGAGCCAAAAAGAACCGGTGCCGGCCGTTGGGCACCAATACACTGACCGCGCAGCCATCGGTGACTGACCGGGTGAGGAGACTGAGCGTTTTCGATCTGGACATGTCCGGATGGGAGATGCCGCCAAGCCCCATGACCTGCGCGGCCCACGGGCCGGCAGCGTTGATGATGAGCCGGCTGCGGACGTCCAGGCGGCGGCCGGTAAGCCGGTCCTCCGCCTCCACCCCGACAGCCTGGCCGGCCTGGCGTACCAGCTCGGTCACGCGGACGTAGTTGGCCACACAGGCGCCGGCATCTGCTGCGGATCGGACGACCGCGAGTGTGAGCCGTTCCGCGTTGAGCACCTGTCCATCGTGCCAGACTGCACCCCCGGTGATCCCGGACGGGTCCAGTCCTGGCGCGAGACGCAGGCACTCTTCGCGCGAGACGATCCGGCCGCGCGGAATGCGCTTGGCCGGATCGACGAGCCCCTGGTTGCGATCCCAGGTAAGCGCATCATAGACCGCCAGGGCAGCGCGCAGCAGCGCGCGTGGCTGCGGGCCGCGCCGGGTCGTCGGGACCAGCACCGGCATCGGGAAGACGAGGTGCGGGGCGACCCGCATGAGCACAGCGCGCTCGCGGGCTGACAGGATGACGCGGCGGAGATCCGCGCGCTGAAGGTAACGGAACCCTCCATGGACAATCTTCTGGCTGTTGGCCGACGTCGCCGCGCCGAAATCGCCCTGCTCGAGAAGGGCCACAGAGAGCCCTCGCAGCGCCGCATCCCATGCGATCCACGCGCCGAAGATGCCGCCGCCGATGACGACGAGGTCGAAGGTTCGCGTGGAGAGCGCGCCGAGGTCGCGGTTCATGCGTGCGAGGTCCCGTTGGAGTGCGTCGGCTGCACCAGCTCGACCAGCTCACCCAGCTGCTCCCAGAAATGCATCTCTTGACCCACGCCGCGGATAAATCGCCCGGTCCCGTACGCCCAGAGCGACCGCAGCAGATGCTCGCCGCACTGGCGCACAAGCCACCGGGGAAACGGCCTCGGCGCAATTTCGCCGCACAGCACCACGGTGCGTCCCTGATAGAACTTCAGCCGCCGGAAGTAGCGCAGGCGCATGCGCTCCGGCGGCACCTTGTGGTGGACCACCACCTCCGGCGCGTACACCAGCCGCTTGCCCGCATGATGGGCGCGCACGAGCAGCTCGGTTTCATCGCCGCGCATCTGCTTGGCGCCCACCACGCCCAGATCCGTCCGGAACCCGCCGACCTGGTTGAAGACGGACCTGCGAAACGCCATGTTCGCGCCGTAAATCCGATACGCCGTGTGAATGCCGTCCATGCGAGGCTCCGGTCCACAGTCCAACAAGGCCAGGGCCTCCAGCATCCGCTGCTGGCCCTCCAGCCACGCCGGCGGCTGCTTGGCCCACAGCGGGAGAATCCGCCCCCCGACCGCATCCGCCTGAAACCGATCGGCCGCCTGCCACAGCGCCTCCACCCAGCCGGAATCCGGAATCACGTCGTCGTCCGTGAAGGCGAGCAGTTCGCCGCGGGCTTCCCGGATGCCCCGGTTGCGCGCATGGCTCAGCCCCTGGGTCGGCTCAAACACATAGCGCAGGCGCATCTGGCGCTGCTGCGCGAACCGCTCGACGGCCGCGGACGTGTGGTCGCGGCTGTTGTTGTCGACGACGATGATCTCGACGGCCAGCCCATCGCTCAGCGCCTGCCCCTGCAGCGCACGCAGCGTATCCTGCACGCTCTCGGCGCGGTTATAGGTGCAGACGATGACGCTGATGTCAGGGGTCATCCCAGCCTCTCGGCCTCTTCGTACAGCGCGATCATCTGCGGCACCACCTGCTGGCGCATGTAGTGCTGCCGGATGACGGCCCGCGCCGCCTCGCCCATGCGGGTCAGCGCCGCGTCATCGGCGGAGAGCAGCTCCTCCATCGCCTCGGCCAGTTGCGCCGGATCGCCAGGCGTAACCAGCCGGCCGATCGGCCCGCGCTGGAACAGGTCGCTGACGCCGCCGACATCGGTCCCAATGATGGGCTTGCCTGCGGCCATCGCTTCCAGCAACACCCCTGGCAGCCCCTCGGCGAACGAGGGCAGGACGACCAGGTCCGAGGCGGAAAAGACGGCCGGCATGTCGGTTCGAAATCCCAGGATGGCGACGCGATCCTCCAGATGCCGCTCAACCATCTGGCGGCGCAGGGCATCACGCAGCGGGCCATCCCCGACCAACAGGACGCGGGTCTCTGGAAGAGTCCCGTTCAGTCGAACCAGCGCGTCGAAGAGCACCGCATGCCCCTTTTCCTTGGACAAGCGCGCCGGCACCGTGACGACCCGGCATCGGGATGGAATGCCCAGCTCGGCTTTCAGCGCCGCAGCGCCGTCAGCGCGCGCGAACACGTCCGCATCGACCCAGTTCGGCACCACCGTGATCCGCTCGGGCCGGATGTGGAACTCTGAGGCCAGGCGCGACCGCATGCGCGGGTACATCGCGCGGACGCGCGTGGCGCCAGCCGCCGCCAATCGGATCAAAAGTCGGTGGAATGGGTGTGTGGGCCGAGTGGTTTCCGGCTCAAGCCACACGTCGGAGATGCGGATGGGGATCCCGGCCAGCCGGCTGGCGATGAGCGGCAGCTCAAGCGACGGATACCAGCCGTGGAGGAAGTGGATGATGTCGAACGCCTCGCGCCGGAATACCTGCGCCGTGGCCTGTGTGGTTCGCCAGGAGTACCACGCGGATCGGATCGCGGTGGTCACCGCCCCGGCTCGCGCTGGACTGCCAACCGGCTCTGACGAGATACCTGGCGCCTCGGACGGCAGCGGCAGGCCGTCTTCGTTGAGGCCGAGCACGCTCACCTGCAAGCGCGCCAGCTCGGCGCGCATCCGCGCATCGGCGCCCGGGTCAGTGCAGCGGAAGTACACCACCGGCTCGAACGCCCGGCGATCGAGCGCGCGCAGCACCGCTAGCAGATTGACCTCAACGCCGCCGAAGCCTGAGGCAACCAGATAGTAGGCGATCCGGCGCGGCGTCCTCATCACGACACCTTGAACTCCCACGCGTGATCGAGGTGCACCGCGCCCTGCTCGTGGTGGTCCGAGGCGACCTCAAAGAAACAGCCGTGCTCGAGTGCTGCCACCGGCAGCGGGTTCTCGCCCTCGAACACTTTCACCGCGACCTGGTAGAGATTGGGGAGCAGGTTCAGCGCCAGGTAGTCGAGCGTGACCGTCCCCTGCCCCGCCAGCTCCTGGCGCGCCTGGTCAGGGCGGCTGGCCGCGACATGGCACAGCAGCCCATCCGCGCGCTCAATGCTGACCTGGAAGCTGGGATGCCGGATCGGCCGCTTGGTCTGCACGTCGATGTCCACGCGCAGCGGCTGGCCGGTGGCCAGCTCGTGCAGCTCCTCGCCGGCCGGGCTGCGCAGCGTCACCGACCGGATCTCCAGGGTGTCGCTGGCGCCGTGGTACCGCCCGCGCAACCGCAACACGCTGGCCCGCACCTCCGCGCGGTACCGCCGGAGCATGTCCTGCGGCGCGCCATCGCAGATCGCCCGGCCCTGTTGGAGGACGAGCACCCGGTCGCAGAGCTGCTGCACCGCCTCGAGATTGTGGGAGATGAAGATGATCGTCGTGTCCAGGCGTTTGAGCTCGGCGATGCGCTTGAAGCACTTTTGCTGGAAGGCGAGGTCGCCGACCGAGAGCACCTCATCGATGAGCAGGATGTCGGGATGCACGTGGGCCGCGATGGCAAAGCCCAGCCGCGCTTCCATGCCCGAGGAGTAGCGCTTGACCGGCGTATCGATGAACTGCCGGAGCCCGGAAAATTCGACGATGGAGTCGAAGAGCCGCCTGATCTCGCGGCGCGACAGTCCCACCATCGTGCCCTGGAGCGCGATGTTTTCCGCCCCGCTCAGATCGCCGTGGAACCCGCCGCCCAGCTCGATGAGCGCGGCCACGCGGCCGCGGACATGGGCGATGCCCTTGGTCTGCCGGATGATCTTGGAGAGCAGCTTGAGGATCGTGCTTTTGCCAGCACCGTTGGGGCCGATGATGCCCAGCGTTTCGCCCCGCTGCACGTGGAAGGTCAGGTCCTGGAGCGCCCAAAACAGCCCCTCGTCGGTATAGCCGTTGCGCCCCAGCAGCCGCTTCACCAGCGCGGGGATGGTATCCCGCAGGCTGTCGTAGGACGCGCCGATGCGGTACTGCTTCCACACGCCGTGCAGCTCAATGGGATGGGCGGCAGCAGACATTAAATCAGATCCGCGAACTTGGGCTCGACGCGTTTGAAGAACGCGTAGGCCAGCAGCGCGAAGACGGCGACCCCTGCGGCGGTGGCCAGGAGCGGTGCGGCGTCAGGCGCTTCGCGGTAGACGATGACGCGCCGGAAATCCTCGATGATCACCGCCATGGGATTCAGCATGTACCAGCCGCGCCACCGCGCCGGGATCATCGTGCTCGGGTAGATCACCGGGGTCGCGAACATCCAGAGCTGGATGGCGATGGGCACGATGTACTTGATGTCGCGGAAGAACACGTTCAGCGCCGAGGCCACCAGGCTGACGCCGGCGAGGAACGCCAGCTCGATCGCCACGAGCCACGGCAGCCACAGCAGATGGACGCTGGCCGGCACCCCGTAACGGATCAGGAGCCAGATGATGAAGAGGCCGGCGATGAGGAAATCCGCCACGCAGCCGATGATGGCGCCGATGGGGAGCACCTCGCGCGGGAAATAGACCTTCTGCACCAGCTTGATGTTGGCGGCGATCGAGTTGACGGA
>JAHFGU010000100.1 GCA_023247285.1 Candidatus Omnitrophota bacterium | reverse complement strand
CGATGACCGGCACGCCGGCCGCCCCCGCGCCCGAGCGATCCAGCGCCGCGGTGACCGCCGCCACCGGATCGAGATACGCGGCGACCGGATGGCCGGTGTCCGCCATCCAGTAGCTGGCGGCTGGCGGCGATGCCGCGCGCGGAAACACCAGCACGCCGGAGGCCGCGGCAGGAACCGCCGAGGCCTCGTCGGTGATCACCACGGCTTGGCCGCCGGCCGCCCCAGGCTCGGTGGTCCAGCGCACCGCTTCGCACGCATTGAGCCACGCGCCGAGCACGCGCTGGACCGGCGGCGACGCATGCTGCAGCAGCACCGGCCGCGATGCCGTGCGCCGCGCCGGCACCCAGGCTTGGTTGTCGACCGCCAGCGCATCGGGGCGCGCGTGCAGCTGCACGCGGACCCATCCGGCGACGTCCTGCGGGATCTCCAGGGACATCGCCTGCTGCGCGCCGGGGGCGATCTCCGCGCTGGACCGCGCGACCTCGCGCCCCGCGTGCGCCGTCAACAGCACCTGCGCGGGCCGGTCGGAAAAATTCTGCACGGTGACGATGGCGCGCGCATCCGCGGGCTGGCACAGCGGCCCTTGCGATTCCACGCCGACGATCGCCGCGTTCGCCGCGTTCGCCGCCGGACGGCCCACGCGCACCCAGCGCACGCCGGACCCCGGCGCGCTCGGCGCCGGCTCATCCGTCACCACGAGGATCTCATCGGGGCGCGCGGGCAGCAGGGCCGCGCCCACGCGCGCCGCAGCGCCCAGGCTGCCGCCGAGGTCGACCGCCTCGGCCTCTTGCGCAGCCTGCACGAGTGCCGCGGTGTCGTTGGTCGCCTGCGGCAGCAGCGGGCCCAGCGGGGCGGTCCGCATGAGGAGCACCTGCTCGCCCGGCGGCTTGCCTGCCAGGCGGCGCAGCAGCGCCTGGCGCGCCTGCGCGAACGCGCGCCCGGCCTGCATGCTCGCCGAGGTGTCGAGGATCGCCAGCAGCGTGCGCGCGGGCGGGCGCACCAGCGCCGGCCGCGCGAGCGCGCCGGCCGTCGCCAGGATGGCGGCAAGCTGCAGCCAAAAGAGGACGGTCACGACCACGCGCGTGCGGCGGCGTGGCGCGCGGCGCAGCAGGTGCTGGAACGGCACGAGGCTGGGGATGACGATGCGCCGCTGCGTCGAGGCCAGCCGCCAGAGCCAGATGAGGACCGGCACCGCGGCCAGCCACGCGAGGGCGGCCGGCGCGAGCAGCGTCATTCCAGGAATCCCAGGCGCGGCAGCGTGCGGGTGAGGAAACGCTCCAGCGGCTGATCGATCCGGTGCTGCGCGAAGAGGATGCCTTCCCGCTTGCAGAAGCGCACGAGCAGCTCGTTGTGGTCCGCGACCGCGCGCTCCAGCTCGGCCGGGCGGTACGCGAGCTGGTGCGTCTGGCCGGTTTCCGCGTCGACGAGCACGCCCCCGCGCACCAAGCGCGCCGGGTGCAGCTCGTCAGGCGAGACCACCTGGATCACCTTGATCTCCAGGTTGCGCACGGACAGCTCGTGCATGGCGCGGAAGAACTCGGCCGGCGGCACCATGCCATCGGTGATGACGAGCGCTTGCCCGCCGCGGATGCGCAGGGCCGCGGTGGCGCGCCGCATCCACTCCGCCAGCGCGACCTGGCCGGCGGGCGCGGCGGTCTCTGCGGCCGCCGCCAGATCAGGCAGATGCGCGCGGCGGTCCCACCACGGGGTGGCGCTGATGCGCCCGGGCCGGATCCACGAGAGCCGCACATGATGCTGATCGGCCAGCCCGATGTAGCCGAGGCACACCGCCAAGCGCGCGGCGCGGAGGAACTTCTCCGGGGTCGGCAGCGCCATCGACGCGGTGGCATCCACGAGCAGCTCGACGGCGAGCGCGATCTCTTCCTTGTACGTCTTCACGAAGAGCTTGTCGAGGCGGGCGTAGAGGTTCCAATCGATCGAGCGGATGTCATCGCCGGGGGCGTAGGCGGCGTAGTCGGCGAACTCCACCGAGGAGCCGCGGCGATTGACCGCGAACCGGCCGCCGAGACGCGGGCCGGCCCGCACCCATTTCACGGAGAGCTGGAGCGCCTCCAGCCGGCTGATGAGCGCTGGCGTCAGCCAGGGGCTCAGCGGCATCGGGAGCGCTAACGGCGGTCCGCGGTCGGAAGGGCGGCGCGCAGCGGTTCGGTCAGCTCCGCCAGAATTTCGTCGGCGGTGCGCCGGTCGGCCTCGGCCTCGAAGGAGAGCACGATGCGGTGATTCAGCGCCGGCACGATCAGGTGATCCACGTCCTCGAGGCTCACATTCACCCGGCCTTCCATCAGCGCGCGGACCTTGCCGCCCATCAGGATGGCCTGCGCGCCGCGCGGGGAGGCGCCATAGCGCAGCAGCCGCGCCGCCGGCGCCGAGCCGTCGGCCGGATGCGTCGCGGTCACGGCGCGGATCACGCGCTCCTCCACCGGCGTGGCGACCAGGACCTCGCGCACGAGCCGCCGCGCTCGGAGGATCCATTCCGCAGCCTGGTCCGGCGGCAGCACCGAGCTGATCGTCGCCGCGTCCGCCGAGGTCGTGCGGCGGAGGATGGCGGCGAGCTCCTCATCCGACGGATAGCCCACGTGGATCTTCAGCAGGAAGCGGTCGAGC
Source organism: Candidatus Omnitrophota bacterium (assembly GCA_023247285.1). The sequence continues at coordinate 3,374 of JAHFGU010000100.1, read as the reverse complement.
TGGGCCTCGGGCAGCGGAAAGGTGCCCTCCATCTCGATCGGGTTCTGGGTCGCGATGACGAAAAAGGGCTCGTCCAGCCGGAACGTCGTGCCGGACACCGTGACCTGCCGCTCCTCCATGGCCTCGAGCAGCGCCGACTGGGTCTTGGGGGTCGCGCGGTTGATCTCATCGGTGAGCAGGATGTTCGTGAAGACCGGGCCCTTGGCGAACTCGAACTGCTTGCGGCCCTCGCGCTCCACGACCAGCTGGGTGCCGAGGATGTCGGCGGGCATGAGGTCCGGGGTGCACTGGATGCGCTTGAACTGCAGGCCCAGCGCATGCGAGAACGATTTGGCCAGCAGCGTCTTGCCCAGCCCTGGGACGCCCTCGAGCAGCACATGGCCGCCGGCGAAAAACGCGATCAGCAGATGGTCCACCACCTCGTCCTGGCCGACGATGACGCGGTGCAGCGCCTCGCGGATCTTCTGCAGGGTCGCGCGGAACTCCTCCGGCGACAGCGGGGCGTGGCTCATCGGCGCGCGGGCTCCTCCGGGCTCTGGACGCGCTCCAAAACGCTGCGGTACTCCGGCGGCACCGGCTGGCGCGTGGCAGCCGGCTCGTCGCGTGGCTCGTCGGCCAACTGCGCGGCTTCGGCGCGGGCGCGCGGCGCATCGGCTGCCGGCTGATCGCCGGGACGACCCACGCCCTGCCCGTGGCGCTGGCTGCCGGGTTTCGCATCAGTCTCCAGCGACATCGGCACCTCGGCGCCGCCGACAGGCTGCGGCGGCAGCGAGGGGGATTCATAGAGGTTGGGGTCGGCGCTGGTGCCGGCCTGCGACACCTGCTGCGGTTGGGAGGATTCCAGCTGCGCCTGCAGCTCTTTCAACTCGCCGGACATCTGTTTGAGCAGCTGCTGGATCTCCGCCTTCATGGCTTCAGAGCCGGCGCCCGCAGCCTGCCCGCCGCTTGCGTCGCTGCGCTCGCCTGGCTGCTGGCCTGATGGCTGGGCCTGCCGTCCCTGCGCGCCCTCGCGGCCGGCCTGCTCTTGGTTGCCGCCTGGACGCTGCTGCTGCCCGCCGCCCTTCCCGGCTCGATCCGCGTCGCCGGCGCGCTGGCCCTCGCGCTGCTGCGCACGACCCGACCGGGATGCTTGGGTGTTGGCCTGCTGCGGCTGGCCGGCTTGCTGCGGCTGGCCGGTCTGGGATGCGTCCTGCTGCTGCGCGTCGCGCGAGCGCTGCTCGTTCCCCTGCCCTGACGAATTCTGCTGTTCTCGCCGCTGCCCCGCGCCGGTCTGGCCGGAGGATCCATCGCTGCGTGACCCGGCGTCGTGTTGCTGGATAGGAGCTTGGCCGCTTTGTTGCGACTTGGGAGACGACTGGCCGCTTCCAGCGTTGCTGCGCTGTTGGTCCTGCTGCCCGCCGGATGGCTGTCCCGACGAGGAGCTCTGCGATGGCTGGCGCTGCTGGTCCTGCGGCGGGGGCGGCGGCGGGGGCTCGGGCCGCGGCGGGGGCGGCAGAGGCACCGAGGGACGTTGAGCCAGTCGCATCAGCGACGGCCGCTGACCAAACGGCAGCAGCCACAGCAGCAGCAGCGCGACCGCTGCGACGCCGGTCCATCGGTTGAACGGACGGGGGAGCGTGACCTGCGCGCGCTGGCACCGCGCGGCCGCGTCCTTAAGCAGCAACGGATACAAGGCAGGGGGCTGCGGTGCTGCCGCGAACTCCGCGGCGGTCACGAGCCGCTGCTGGAGCCCGAGCGCCTGATCCAAATAGCTGAGGCCGGCGCGCGTCGAGAGCCAGTGGCGGCGCACCCACCAGGCAACCGCGCCGGCCACCGCGATGGCCGCCGCCCCGATGCCCACTCGCCAGAGCCCGGCGGCGCCGCGATATTTCCAGGCGATGAGCCAGACCGCGCCGAGGCCGAGCGCCAGCCATACGGCGGCGGTCAAGGTCACCGCCTGCTGCGCGCGGCGCGTCATGCGGGATGCCCAGACGGTCACATCGGCGGATGCGCTCATGAGGCAGGAACGGATGTCTTAGAGGTACCGCGTTTCGAAATGGCCGGGGAGAATGCGGCCGGCGCGGGCCTGCTCGTCCACCCAGACTCTGGTTGGTTCGCCTTGCGGCACAGCGGCTGGGCTGCTGCCGGGCGCGCCCGCAGCCGGTTTGCTCGCCAGCTCGCTGCGCAACTCGCGGCGCTCGCGATTCTCGGTGGCCTTGTCCACTTGGTCCTGCACCAACATGCCGATCGCTAAGCCGACCAGCGACCCGATCGGCGCGCCGATGCCCGGGGCGATGGCGGCACCCGCAATCGTGCCGGCGGTCTGGCCGATGTGCGAGGGGCCCACGCCGGCGCATCCCACGGCGAGCACCAGGCCGGCTCCGACGACAACATGACGCGTCATTAATTCGTATGCTACCCGAATTCCCTCCTCTTGACAAGTAGGCCAGACCGACGTGAAATAGAGGAACCCATGGCCCTGCCTATCGATGTTGCGGGATTGACCAAGCGGTACGACACGATCACGGCCCTCTCGGACGTGACCTTCCAGGTGCAGCCCGGCGAGATCATGGGCTTCCTGGGCCCGAATGGGGCGGGCAAAACCACGACGCTGCGCATCCTCACCGGGATGCTGGCCCCGACCGCCGGCATCGTGCGCATCGACGGGCTGGACGTCACCGAGCAGCCCCTGGCGGTGCGGCAGCGCATCGGGTATCTGCCCGAACACGTGGCGCTGTACCCGGAGCTGCGCGTCACCGAATATCTCGAGTACCGGGCCGCGATCAAGGGGGTGGCGCGGAGCGCGCTCCGCGGGCGGGTGGGTGCGGCGATCGAGCAGTGCCAGCTCGCCGACGTCACCCGCCGCCTCATCGGCCGGCTCTCCAAAGGCTACCGCCAGCGGGTCGGCCTGGCCGACTGCCTCCTCGCGCAGCCGAAGATCCTCATTCTGGATGAGCCCACCGTAGGCCTGGACCCGCACCAGATCCGCCAGACGCGGGAGCTCATCACTCAACTGGGCCGCACCGCCACGATCCTGTTGTCGACGCACATCCTGCCGGAAGTGGAAATGACCTGCCGGCGCGTGGCCATCATCAACCAGGGCCGCATCGCGGCCGTGGACACGCCGGAGCAGCTCCGGCGGCGCCTGACCGGCACGCAGATCGTGCGCGTGGAGGTGCGCGGCGATGCGGGGACGGTGCAGGCCGCGCTGCAGCAGCTGCCCGGGGTGGCGCGCGTCAGCCCGGCCGGCCGCACCGACGGGCATGTCTCGTTCGACATTGAAACGAGCGGCGGCGAGGACGTCCGCGAGGGGATTTTCCGCCTCGCCGTCGAGCGGCAGTGGACGCTGCGCGAGCTCTCCGCCGCGCAGGCCTCGCTCGAGGACGTCTTCATCA
>JAHFGU010000217.1 GCA_023247285.1 Candidatus Omnitrophota bacterium | reverse complement strand
CCGGTTTGACCTCCACAAAACGTTGAGAAACTTGCTCGCTATTGTAAAAAGGGTGGGCGTGCAGGAACGACCAGAGAAACTGGCGGGAGACGCGCTCGAGCACGAACTGGAACGTCGGGTGCTGGATCGTCGTGTGGTGCCCGGCCTTGTAGATGCTTTCCGCGATGCGGTCGCGCTGCGTCCGGGCCTGCTCGTCCTTGTCCACATCGGTCGAGCTGATGACGCGGGAGGAATAGCACGTCCGGGCCGTGGCGACGGCCAGGTTGTACGGCTGCTGGAAATAGTTCTCCAGCCGGATGATCGGTTCTGGGTTAATCGTGGCATGCTGCAGGATTGACATGGTAGCGACGGTGGCAGCGCTTATCTTACTCTAAAGCAACCCCGAAAGCTCTAAGAGCTTTTCTGACCACTGACGCGCCTCTGCTTGCATGCGCGGTGGATGATGCCCGGCCAGCCACCGACGATGCCACAACGCCAGCATCACTTGGATTTCCGCTAATGCCGTCTGGACACCAGCGGGCGCATCCGGTGCAGTCCACTCGGCAAAGAACTTCCCTTCCTCCAGCAGGCTCACCACTGCATCTCGATTCTGTTGGTTCCCTGCCGCAGAGGCGATGCGCGCGAGATCCGCGGCTAAACCTCCAAGACGGATCGACCAGGGATCGCGCAGGTACCGCTCCCGAATTGCGTGAGAGACCATTTAGCTGAGTTGTGCCCGAATAATGCGTTCCATGACCGCCTGGAGGGCTGGATCGCTAACAGTCATCGACCGATTCCCCTGCTTCGGGCGGATATTGATGAGAGAGACAAACTGGATTTCCTGGCTATCTGGGAACCAGTCGGCGCCCCAAATGTCTGTTTGGTCGCTTCCGTCTTCTATGAGGGCGGCCTCACAGTCGGCATGCAGCGCTCCGCCGCCAGCGATGATCTCGCGCTTGACGTCCACCGTGAGCTTGATATAGGTCTTGAGCTCCGCCAACATCTCTTTGATCTGCTGGGGCGTCGCTCGATCGGCGACTATATGGATCATACGTCTAAACTTCCAGAACCTTGGGCGCCTGGGTGAGGACGCGGCAGCCATCCTGCGTCACGACAACCATGTCCTCGATGCGCATGCCGCCCGCATCGAGGTAGTAGAGGCCGGGCTCGACGGTGACCACCATCCCGGCTCGCAGGATATCAGGCTTGGCGCTGATGCGCGGCGGCTCATGGATCTCGAGCCCCACCCCGTGGCCGGTGCCGTGGAAGAAACCCTGCATGCGCCCGCCCTGCTCGCCGGTCTTGAACCCCTGGCGCTCGAACGAGTCCAAGATCGCGCGGTGGACGGCGGAGCCGTCCGCCCCGTCTGTGATCATGCGGTAGGCGATCTCCTGCCCTTCGCGCACCGCCTCGAACATGCGGCGCACCTGCTCCGAGGCGCGGCCTTTCACGACGGTGCGCGTGAGGTCCGCGAAGTACCGGTGGCCGACGTGCTGCGGGAACACGTCGATGACGATGGGCTCGTTCGCGCGCAGCGGGCCGGAGCCCTCGTTGTGCGGATCCACCGCCTGCGCCCCGGGGGCGATGATCGTATGCTGGCCCAGGCAGCCCTGCTCCAGCATGGTCAGGTGCATGGCGCGGCGCACCAGCTCGACGGTGAGCGGCTTGCCGCCCAGCCACAGCGCGCCGTCGGGCTTCACCTCGGCGTTGCGGATGAGGTCCACCGCGCAAGCCAGCCCGTCCTCGGTAATGCGCAGCGATTCGGTGAGGCGCTCGATTTCTTCCTCGGATTTGATCATGCGCTCCGGGAAGAACGGCTCAGCCTTGGGATGGAGCTCGAAGCCGCGCGTGCGCAGCGCATCGGCCTGCGCCACGCCGAATCCTGCGGGGACCTCGAGCGCCTTCACGCCATGCGATCGGAGCAGCCCTTCCACCACGTCCATCATCCCAGGCTCAGGCTTGCCGGCGCGCTTGGCCTCCTCCGCGAGCTTGGAATAGGACAGCACCTCGACGCCCCGCGCCTGCGCTTTGGCCCGGTCCACCTCGAGATCGCTCATGACCATCAGCCGCCGCCCGTCCACCTGGGCGAAGATGAAGGGGTCCGGCGCCAGGAACCGGGTGGCGTAGTAGAGGTCGGCGTTCTTCTCGCTATCCGCGATGATCAGCCGTGCGACGCTCATGGCAGAGAGGTAGGATAACATACCTGGTACCCGCTGCCTATCAGCGCCAGTAGACACCCTCAGCCTGCGCGGATATAATCGTCTGTGATTTTTTTTCACGAACTTCCAGCTTCCGCGCGCGACCCCATGACGGAGTAAGATGGCCGAGGCGGCCTTTTTTTACGTCTTTACCGCGGTGATGCTCGGCGCGGCGCTCTCCGTCGTCTTCAACCGCAACCCGATCCACAGCGTGCTCTCCCTGCTCCTGGCGATGTTCTGCCTGGCCGCCCTCTTCGTCATGCTCGGCGCCGTCTTCGTCGCAGCGCTCCAAGTGCTGCTCTATGCGGGTGCGGTGCTCGTGCTCTTCCTCTTCGTCGTCATGCTGCTGAACCTCGAGCGCGACGCCCTGGCGCGGATGCGCCTCTTTACGCTGCGCACTACCGGCACGCTCGCCGCGCTGATCCTGCTGACG
>JAHFGU010000099.1 GCA_023247285.1 Candidatus Omnitrophota bacterium | reverse complement strand
CCGGGCGTCCGGCCGTTGTAGCCCCACGCCTTGATCTTCATGCCTGGCGCAATCTCCCACTCGATCTCCTCGACCACCAGGTGAAACTCCTTGACGCCGTCGACCATCTTCCAGGGCAGCGTGGAGCCGTTCGGGGTCACCACCGGCGTGTAGGGAAGGTTCTTCGGGTTCAGTTGGTCAGACGATACTTGGCTATTCGCAGATCGTTGGAGGACGAACGCCCCTCCAACAGCCGCGGCAATCAGGAGTCCACACACTCCGACAACGCGCTTCATGGCGTCTCACCTCCGTGATGGTGCTGATGGGGTGTCTCAGACACCTCCTTCTTGGTTGCCGGGACGGATGAGGAAGCCGGAGCGGCGCTCGCTTCAGAGATCTGCAACTTCCCACCCACGGCACGCTCTAATTCTGCAAACGCAATCCAGTAATCCCGCAGGGCTTCGAGATACTCTCGGTGGGCATTCACTTCATCCCGCTTGGCTTGCAGGAGTTGGAAGACGCCCAACAGCATATAGTTGACGTGCTTTTGGGTTTCCGCCACGATGCGTTCACGGATAGGGATCAAATCCTTCTGGTACAACTCCGCAGTCTGACGGGCGGCCTTCAACCGCGTGATGCCGGAGCGTACCTCCGAGCGAATCTCCACCTCCAAGGCGGCGAGCTGTTGCTGGACTTGTCGCAGTTGCGCGTTGGCGTGTGCTCGGGCCGCCTGCCGTTGATTGAAAATGGGGACTTCAATATCCAGGGTGGGTCCGCTCACCCAAGCGTGATCAAGGTCGTGTTCCGCATCGACCCCGACATCAATCGCCGGCACGAGCCCCAGTCGCGTGACGGTTCTGGCTCGTGTGAGAATGTCCAGGCTCTTCCGAGCCGCGGCCGCATCAAGTCGTTGTGAGAGGGCGAGTGTTTCCAGATCGCCCAATGATGGGTCGGCTGCCGGCAACGGCGCCATCTGGTCCACCACCCGCCAGGTGATCGGCACCTCACTAAACCCCAGCAACTGGTGGAGTCGCTCTCGGGCGAGCTGGACTACCACCTCATTCTGGGCCAGCTCCAGCTTCGCCTGTTGGAAGGCGCCCTGCTGAGTGGCCAGCTCAAGGTCGTTGATGTTGCCAGCTTGATGTTGGTGCTCGGCAAGCTCTCTAGCCGCCTCAGCCGCCTGCATCACCGTCTGCCACATGGCGTGGACTTGCTCAGCACCCTGCAGAGTGTAGTAGGCCGCGCGGACCTGCATGCTGAAGCCTAAGACCGCATCGCTGACCCGCAACTTGGCTTGCTCAAATTGCGCGGCGGCGAGTTTCTTTCGGAGCGGCAGGAGGAAGATATCCAAGAAGTTCTGCGCAAGGGCGTACTCGCTATTGAGCACGGAGGTATGGCTTGAGGTCCTCCAGCTTCCGAGAAAGACAGGATTCTGCAGCAGGCCGGCTTGCACCAGATCCGCCTGGGCGATCCCCAGCTCTTCATAGGTCGCTTGCAGTCCACGATTGTTGAGCAATGCAATCTGAGCCGCCGCATCAGCCGTCAACGGCTCTTGCAAGAGAGACTGCATGCGCTCCCTCACGGCCTGGTCTTCGGGTTTGCCTTGGTCCCAGTGCACGATGAGCCCCGCGCGCTGCCCCACCATCTGCTGCACATCCGCAAACCCGCCCTTGGGGGGTATGGACACGCAGCCGGCCACCAGGCTGGTACTGAGCATGGTTGAAAGCATGAATGAACCTTTAGCCAGCATCGAGATTTGCACCGCTGTTCCCCCTACCGGGTGACGATTCCACGCATGACGACCAAGTCGCCAGGAGCGCGCCTGACAAACTTTGGCACAACAACAGACGTGTTGGATGAAACGAGGAACAACGAAACGTGACGCTCGAAGACCTAGAGCGTCAGTCTAGACAAGACAGACGGGAGGTGCGTGGCTGGCAAACGTCGTGCGGTAGAAGGGCAGAGCCGGAGTAGGAACTCGTGTTGGTGGGCTAAGTCCAGTTGCAAGGCGATGAGACTTAACTAAAAAATCCGACCACCGCGCATCAAGTGCAAGGAGGTGTAACGTCCATGTGGCAAGCAAGTTCAGGTTGAGGCTTAGCGTTGAAGCCACGATCGCTTGAATCGTCTGACAGCAAGCATCAACCGTGTCGTCATCCTGGCTTGGGGCGGGACTTGGATCATAATGCTGATCGTCGGTCGCGTGATGAGCAGCCCTCTCACTGTGGATGGGATGATGGGGGACAAACGCTTCAACGTTGCAGTAATTGGTGGCTGCGAGAAAGGCGAAGGCCGTGATTCCTGCAAGCCAGGCAGCGCGGAATGGTTTGAAGGGGCAACGATTGACCATTACTTCATACGGTACATCACAGCCTGTTGGCTGTCAAACGTCCACTTCTCAAACAGCCAGCAGTTTGTGGACGGATGGGGCCAGCGCATCCGGCGCGATGTCTTGGCGCGCTTTCGGCGACACCCGCGCGCTTACCTCCAGCAGGCGCTTGGCTTGCCAGACTTTCCCGATCACGATGCGGACCGGGATGCCGACCAAGTCCGCGTCCTTCAGCTTGCTGCCAGGCGACTGCTCCCGGTCGTCCACCAACACCTCGATGCCGTCCTGTTCCAGCGCGCGCGCCGCGGCTTCGCCGGCTGCGCGCGCCTCGGCGTTGTCCGCCTCCAGAATGCTGATGATCGCCTGGAATGGCGCCAGGCCCACCGGCCAGATGATGCCGTCCGCATCGTGGTGCTGCTCGATGGCGGCGGCCACGATCCGATTGACGCCGATGCCGTAGCAGCCCATGATCATCGGCTGCGTCTCGCCGGACGGCAGCTGGACGACGGCGTGCAGGGCCTGGCTATACTTGGTGCCGAGCTTGAAGACGTGCCCGGCCTCGATCGCCTTGACGAATTCCAGCGCACTACCGCAGCGCGGGCACCGGTCGGACGCGGTCGCCACGCGCAGGTCGGCCACCTGCGACGGGGTGAAGTCGCGCCCAGGGTTGACGTTGAGATGATGCGCTTCGGCGCGGTTCGCACCCGTCACCGCGTTGGCCACCCGCATCGCCGCGTGGTCGGCCAGCACCCGCACGCCGGCAAGCCCCACCGGGCCGGTGAATCCAACCGGGGCGCCGCTGAGGCGCTCGATGAGCTGCGCGGAGGCGAGCGTGGGCTGCGCCCCGCCGAGCAGCCGGGAGAGCTTCGTCTCGTTGACGTCGTGGTCCCCGCGCACGAGCACCGCGATGGCGCCGCCCTCCGCCTCATACAGGAGGGTCTTGAGCAGGCGCGCAGGCGGCACCTTCAAGAACCGGCTGACCTGCTCGACGGTGTGCTGGCCCGGGGTCATGACCGTCTCGAGCGGCTTGGGCGATTCGCCGGCGGCAGGCGCGGACGGCGGCGGGCATTGCGCCGCTTCGAGATTCGCCGCGTAGGCGCAGGTGGTGCACCGCACGACGCGGTCTTCCCCGCTCTCAGCCGGCGCCATGAATTCGTGCGACGCGTCGCCGCCCATCGCCCCGGTGTCGGCTTCGCACGCCAGCACGCGCACCCCGCAGCGGTGGAAGATGCGCTCGTACGCGCCGTACATCGCCTGGTAGCTGCGCCCGAGCCCTTCGGCGTCGAGGTCGAAGCTGTAGGCGTCTTTCATGAGGAATTCCTTGGACCGGATGACCCCGCCCCGCGGGCGCGGCTCGTCGCGGAACTTGGTCTGGATTTGGTAGACGGTGAGGGGCAGCGCCTTGTGGGACTTGATCTCGCTGAGCAAGTCGGTGACGACTTCTTCGTGCGTCGGGCCCAGGGCGACCTCTTTGCCGGTGCGGTCCTTGAACCGGATCAGGACATCGCCCAGCAGCGCATCGCGGCCGGTCGCCTTCCACAGCTCGAGCGGCTGCAGGGCCGGCAGCAGCAGCTCGTGCGCGCCCGCGCGATTCATCTCCTCGCGGATGATCGCCGCGGCCTTGTGGAGCGCGCGCAGGCCGAAGGGCAGGTAGGAGTACGCGCCCGAACCCAGCCGCCGGATCAGCCCGGCGCGCACCATGAGCTGATGGCTGGCCGACTCCGCGTCCTTGGGGTTCTCGCGGAGCGTCGGAAGGAAGTACTGCGACCATCGCATGGGGGCCTGCTCGGCGTTCACGCTAAACTTGACAGCAATATTTGAATATGCAATAGTATATGCATCATGCGGTTTGCCATCTTATTTTCTAAGGGAGTGAAGGGCGACCTGCGTGACCTCCGTGCGTATGATCGGCGGGCCTTGCTTGATGCGATCGAAGCCCAACTGACTCATGCACCGAATGTGCCGACAAGGCATCGCAAGCTGTTGCACAACCTCGTTCCGCCGTTCGAGGCTATTCCGCCAATCTGGCAGCTTCGAGTGGGTGCGTTTCGCGTCTTGTACGACATCAATGAGGAGGGACGTCGCGTGTACATCCGCGCCATTCGGAGGAAACCGGCTCACCGAACCACGGAGGAGATCCCATGAAAACCATCAGCGTTCGAGAGCTTCAGAAACACGTGCGTGACTGCGTAAAGACCTCTCAACGAAACCGAGTGGTGGTCACTCGACACGGCATTCCGGCAGCGCTCATCATCGGCGTGGAGGGCACAGATTGGGAAACGCTCGCCCTTCAGACCAACCCTGCCTTCTGGAGGATGATCGAGAAACGCCGATCAGAACCCACCACTTCGCTGAAGGCCATGCGGCGGCTCATCGACACGAGCGGCTGATCGTCATTTCCAATCGCCAAGATCAAGGTCAAGGTTCTCCGGGATCAGCGGGCAATCCTCGTAGCGGATATAGCAGAACCCCAAGAGCGTTTTGGGAATCCGCGCGCCGCGGGAGTCGTCAATCGGCACGACATGGGTTTTCATCTGTCACTCATGCCAAAAGGTGGCCGCGCTACTCCACGGCTCGTGTCATCTTTCCAGATTGAGCGGATTCCAGCATGGCCTGAACGAGTGTGTTGTCGGGATGCTTCGATAAATACTGTCGCCAGTAGGTCATGGCCTGGTCCTTATCTTCAAGAGAAAGATGGACGAATCCCAACGTAAATAAAGCGTCATCCACCCCCATCGTCACGGCCTTTTCGAGATAGGGGATGCTGGCTCGTTGTCCAGTCTTCGTGTGGGCAAGGAACGCACCATAGTAAAAGTTTCCTTGCGGATGGTCTGGATACACCGCTAAGAGCTGCTGGAAGCAGTGACTGGTCTCTTCGGCACTCCCGGGAGCATCTAAGTTATACGCCATGCTCCATGCGTATCCTAATCGCAAGAGGGGGTCAGGGACCAGGGGTTGTTGTTGCACGACCACGGCAAGCGCTAGGATAACCGATTGAAGCTCGTGTTCAATGGTACGGCGCTGTTCCTCTGAGTCAAACTTCGGTGGGTAGTCTTTGGCATGTTCAGCGATCCGCTTCAAAAAATAGTCGACGACCTCCAAGGAGATGCTGTGCTGCTCCTTCCCCTGTGCATCAACCGTTGTCGTGGCGAGGTCCTGCAAGACATGTTCTTCAGCCGCTAAGAGCCCAGAAGCGGGCCTCAACATGACAAGACACACCATGAGGAAGAACTTAACTTGACGGAGCATGATCTCCGCCCGTCTCGTCAATCACGCTGAACCTCACGTGGCTGACTGAGCTCGAGCATGTCGACGGCTAAGAGATGCTGCACTTCCTCGAGCAGCGCATCGACCATTTCAGCTTCGGCCACGCGGCGGATCTGGCGGCCCTTGCGGTAGATGACGCCCGCCCCCCCGCCGCCGGCCAGGCCGATGTCCGCGTGCTCGGATTCGCCCGGCCCGTTCACGACGCAGCCCATCACCGCGACGGTGAGCTCGAGGCAGCGCGGCTCGGTCCGGGCCAACTCGGTGAGCCGCGCCTGCACCTGGCGCGCGATGCCGACCACGTCGATCTCGCACCGGCCGCAGGAGGGGCACGCGATCACATTCGTTTCGAAACGCCGAAGCGAAAGCGCCGAGAGGATGCGCTGCGCCACCTTGACCTCGTCCACCGGATCGCCGGTGATGGACACG
>JAHFGU010000016.1 GCA_023247285.1 Candidatus Omnitrophota bacterium | reverse complement strand
TGCGCGGCTAGCGAACTGCCCAGCATGGTCCAGGCCCTTGCCTGCGGCTTCATGGAGCTGTCTGCGCTGGAGGCAGGCAGAGCACCTCTTCGGCTCGGCCTAACGCGGCCGCCGGCCGCACTGTGGCGGTGGCGCTGCCTGCTGCTTCATCTCGAGCCACACTGGTGACCGTCCCGAGCAGGAGAGCCTTGGGAAACGGCCCCCCTAGGCCGGCCGTCAGGACTCGGTCGCCGGGCTCGATGTCCACGTGCACGTCGAGATAGATGAGCTCGCATTGGCCGGTGCCGACACCGATGAGCAGTCCGGTCTCCCGCGTCCGCTCCACGAGCGCAGCGATCCGGCTGTCAGGATCGGTGATGAGCAGGACCAAGGCGCTGGCAGGCTGGACATCAACAACACGTCCGAGGACCCCGGCGGCATCCACGACAATCGCCTCCAGCCCGATGGTGTGCGCGCGGCCGCGGTCCAGCAACAGGGTATGCTGGGTCGGCACCGTCGAACGGCCGAGGATGGCGGCGACCACGCCGGAACCGACGGCGGATCGAAGGGCTTCCGCCTGGCGCTCGTGCCGCAGCTGCTCGCGCAGCTGCGCGAGCTCATGCTCCCGTTGCGCGAGTTGGAGTCGCAGCGCGGCCTGCTGCGTCGCCAGCGCCGGCACGCGGGGCAGCAGCAGTACAACGCGCGTGCCGGTCCGGAGGAGCGTGAAGGGAAAGCGAACAACCGCGAGGGCGCCGTGACGGAGCGGATTCGAGCACAGCAGCGCCGCGCCGACGAAGACGAGCGCAGCCAGACGGGGGTTGAGCGCGCGGGAACGTGGGAGGGGAACGCGGCGCAGCACACTCACCGAACGCGGCTCCGGACGGGCCGGCCGCGTCACCCGGGGAATTACGACTCGGTCCGGGTCGACACGGCGATCCTGTTCTTCAAATACCGGATGTCGTCCAAGCCCTTGCCGACGCCCATCGCGACGGCCGTCACAGGATTCTCGGCGATATGCACGGGGAGCCCGGTCTCTTCGGCGATCAGCTTGTCGAGGCCGCGCAGCAGCGACCCGCCGCCGGCCAGCACGATGCCGCGGTCAATCAGGTCAGCGGAGAGCTCGGGCGGGGTCTTCTCGAGCGTCAGCCGCGCGGCTTCGACGATCGACCGGATCGGCTCGGAGAGCGCCTCGCGGACCTCCTCGGAGGTGATGGTGACCGTCTTCGGCAGCCCGGTGACCAGGTCGCGCCCGCGGACCTCCCTGGTCATCTCCTCATCCAGCGCGTACGCGGAGCCGATGGTGATCTTGATCTCCTCGGCGGTGCGTTCGCCGATCATGAGGTTGTAGGCCTTGCGCAGGTGCTCGATGATCGCCTGGTCCATTTCATCGCCGGCAATCCGGATCGAGCGGGAGACGACGATGCCGTCGAGCGAGATGACGGCCATCTCCGTGGTGCCGCCGCCGATGTCGATGATCATGTTGCCGCCGGGCTCGTGGATGGGCAGGCCGACGCCGATCGCGGCCGCCTTGGGCTCCTCCACGAGATAGACCTCGCGGGCGCCCGCCCGGAGCGCGGAGTCCCGGACGGCGCGCTTCTCCACCTCGGTGATGCCGGACGGGATCGCGATCACCACGAGGGGCTTGTTGAGCTTCCGGGGCTGCACCTTCTTGATGAAGTAGCGGAGCATCGCCTCGGTGACCTCGAAATCGGCGATGACCCCGTCCTTCATGGGGCGGATGGCGGAGATGTTGCCGGGCGTGCGGCCGATCATCCGCTTGGCTTCCTCCCCGACCGCCAGAACCTGGGAGGAGCCGCGCTGGATGGCGACGACCGACGGCTCGCACAGCACGATGCCGCGCCCTTTGACAAACACGAGCGTCGTGGCGGTTCCCAAATCGATCGACAGATCGTTGGAGAACCACCCCAGCACGAAATTCGACAGGGTAGAGCTTCGGTCGGTCAGGCGCTTGAGGAGGCCGTTATTCATGCAGGTCGGAGAGTTACACGATAGTAACAACCGGCTGCGGGCTTGTCAACCGTTTTTCCCGTCGGTGAGTGTCCGGAGCTGCTCGAAGAAGCCGGGGTACGACTTGGCCACGCACTCCGCGCCGCTGATGGCGGTCGGGCCATCCGCCGTCAGGGCCGCGACCGCCAAGCTCATCGCGGTGCGATGATCGCCTGCGCTGTCCACGCGCCCTCCTACCAGCGATCCGCCTTCGATCTCGACGACGTCAGGCGCCGGCTCGCTGACGCGCGCCCCCAGCGCGCGCAATCCGGCCGCCATCGAGCGCACGCGGTCGGTTTCCTTGACCCGGAGCTCGCCCACGCCGGAGAGCCGGGTGCGCCCGCGCGCGCAGGCCGATACCGCCATCAGGAGCGGCAGCTCATCAATGAGCCCGGGCGCCTCGTCCGCGAAAACCTGGGTGGCCGTCAGGGACTGCGCGCGCACAGTGAGAGCACCCCGCGGCTCCCATCCGTCTTCGCTCACTCGCACGTCAATGCGCGCCCCCATCCGGGCGAGGACCGTGAGCAGGCCGGTGCGGGTGGGATTTAACCCGACATCGCGGAGCACCAGCTCGGAGCCCGGCACGCAGCACGCGGCGGCGATGAAAAAGGCCGCGCTGGAAAAATCTCCCGGCAGACGCACTGCGCCGGGCGCGCGCACCGGACCGGGGGTCAGCACCACCTGCGCGCCCCGGCTGACCTCAACGCCGCAGCGGCGCAGGAGCCGCTCGGTGTGATCGCGGGTGGCAGCCGGCTCGATCACCGTCGTCGGGCCATCCGCCGCGAGCGCCGCCAGCAGGATGGCGGACTTGACTTGCGCGCTGGCCACCGGCAGCGTGTAGCGGATCGCGCGCAGGCGCGCGCATCCATCGATGCGCAAGGGCGGCACCACGTCCTCGCCTGCCGGCTGACCCTGGATGGCAGCGCCCATCTGGGTGAGGGGTTCGATGATGCGGCGCATCGGGCGGCGACTCAACGACGGCCCGGCGGTCAGGATTGAGCGAAAGGCGCATCCGGCGAGCACGCCGGTGGACAAGCGCAACGTCGTGCCGGACTCCCCGCAGATAAGCGGGCCCGAAGGCTGGCGCAACCCGGCCCGGCCGCGCCCGGTGACCCGCAGGCCATCGGGTCGCTGCGTGGCGTCCACGCCAAGGCCGCGGACCACATCCAGGGCGCGTTGGCAATCCTCCGCGGCAGGCCATGGACGGATCTCGGTGACGCCGTCGGCCAGCGCAGCCACAAGGACCGCGCGCTGGCAGATGGCCTTATCCGCCGGAAGGGTGAGGGGTCCGCGCAGCGGGGCTGCGCGGTGCAGGAGCACGTCCATGCGCGAGGCGGGGATGAGGCGCGGCGCGCGCCGCGTGAGGATCGTCGATCACAGGGGATCCGACGGGCGCCCGCGCGCGGATCGGCTACAGCGCCCTGACCGCGTCCCCTTCGCGGAAGCTGTCCTTTTTGGAGTCCGGCAGGATGGTCGCCGCGGAGAGCTCGTCATAGATCTTCTCCACCTTGACGCGGCCCAGGACATCATCGCCGCGGACCACCTGGAACTCCTGCCCAATGCTCAGGCCGTGGTTCCGGCCCAGGTTCATGACGATGAAATCATACTCGCGGTTCACGACGACGATCTGTCCGCTTGACGCCATGTGCATGCTCGCGGTGACCGGCAGGACCCCGGCCCCGGCAGGAGCGGCCCCATCATTGGTCACGAGCACCTTATCGAGCTCCACGGTCGGCTGCGCGAACGCGGCTTCCGTCACCTTGGCCTCGAGCTCGCTTTTCGCGCGCTCAAGATCGGCGATCTGGCGCTTGGCGTCGTCGCGCTCGGACTGCAGTTTGGCTTGGGTCTGTTGCGCATCGGCCTGCGCCTGCTCCAGATTCTTCGTCAGCCGCGCGATTTCCTGCTCGCGGTCGTCGATGGAATGCTGGAGGGTTTCTTGCGCCTTGAGCGCCTTGGCGAGCTCATCCTTGGATTGCAGGACGTCGCGCTTGGCGCGGCCCAGCTCGTCTTCCATGGCCGCTTTCGCCTGCTGCGCCTCTTGGACCCGGCCCTTGAGGTCCTCGTTTTCGGCGCGCGCCAGATGGAGTTCGCGCTCCGCCGCCTGCCGCTTATCGCGCTCTTGCATCTGAAGGACGATCGCGAAGGCGGCCCCGCCCATCGCCAAGATCACGATGACTCCCATCAAAGGCACTAGCATCCGACCTGCGCGCCGCGCCTGCGTGGCCTGCTCGATGCCTGATGGCTGATCCATACCCCCTCCTCTTAGCGCTCCATGGCGTGGGAGAATTCGGCTGACTGTAGCATAGTCGACCAGGGGTGTCAAATCGCGCGCTCGCGCTCGCGTCACACACCCAAGACGCGCGTCAAATCCGCCGCGCTCACGCGGGAGGCGATCCAGGCCGCGCCATCCGGATCCCGCCTCCGGTCGATGCCGGTGCGAAACGGCAGCACGCCCAGGACGCGCGTCCACGAGCGCAGCAGCGACGGGTTGGTGCGCTCAGCCAGGCGCGCCGGCGGATCGCGGGCCGGGGGGGCGGCATAATTGATGAGGACGCCGCGGCACGGGATGTCCAGCTGCCGCAGGCACGCGAGGCTGAGCAGCGTGTGGTTGAGCGTGCCAAGCCCGGGGCGCGAGACCAGCAGCACCGGCAAGCGCAACCGCTGGGCCACGTGCGCCACCATGAAGGATCGGGAGAGCGGCACGAGCAGCCCGCCTGCGCCTTCCACGATCAAGAGCTGATGCCGGCGGCGGAGCTCCTCAGCGGCGCGTTGAATCGGCGCCCACGTAATCGCGCAGCCGCCCCGGCGCGCCGCAGTCCAGGGGGCCAGCGGCTCGGCCAAACAGATCGGGTTAACGAGCTGCGGCTCATCGTCAACGCCGGCGGCCCGCGCGAGCGCGCGCGCGTCACCCGCCAGCAACGGTCCGCGCGAACCGGATCGCGTCCCGCCCGTGGCCACCGGCTTCATGACCCCGACATTCCAGCCCTGGGCCCGCGCCCACGCGGCCAGCGCCGCGGCCACGGCGGTCTTCCCCACCCCGGTATCCGTCCCGCTCACGAAGACGCCGGCGCAGCGCCGCATAGGTCAACGCGGCAGCGCGCGCCGCAGCACGCCGGCTAGCGCGCGGACATGGTCGGCCGTATGGGCGGCGCTGACGCTGATCCTCAGGCGGGCGGTGCCGCGCGGCACCGTCGGAGGCCGGATGGCCGGCACCAGATGGCCCTCGCGCGCCAAGGCCTCCGCCAGCGCAGACGCCGATTCGGCATCGCCCACCGTCACGGGGAGGATGGGCGAAGGCTCAGCCGGGCCGTATCCCCATCCGGAGAGCTGCGCGTGCAGCTCGCGGCATCGATCCCAGAGTTGCTGGCGGCGCCACGGCTCATCGGCGACGAGGCGCACGGCGGCTGCCGCGGCGGCGGCCACCGGCGTGGCCAGGGCCGTCGTATAGAGGAAGGCCCGAGCGCGATTGATGAGCGCGTCGATCAGGAGGCGCGGCCCCGCGACGAAACCGCCCTGGCAGCCGAGCGCCTTGCCCAACGTGCCAAGATACAGCACCCGGTCCTGGGCGAGGCCGGCCGCCTCGGGCGCCCCGCGCCCGGTCGCCCCGAGGACGAAGGCCCCGTGCGCGTCATCGACGAAGACGCTCGCCTCCGCCGCCTCGGCCGCCTCCACCAGCGCGCGCAGCGGCGCAGGATCGCCCTCCATGCTGAAGAGCCCTTCCGTCACGAGCAGGCGGCGGCGGCCGGGGGTGCGCGCCAAGACCCGGCGCGCATGCGCTGCGTCATTATGGTGAAAGACGCGCAGGCGCGCGCCGGTCAGCCGCGCGGCATCAATGAGGCTCGCGTGCGCCAGGCGGTCAATCACGACCGCATCCGCCGGCCCCAGCAGCGCGCCGAGAGCTCCCAGGTTCGCTTGGTAGCCGCTGGGGAAGACCAGCGCCGCGTCCGTCCCGAACCACTCGGCGAGCGCGCGCTCCAGCGCCGTGTGCCACCGGCTCGTGCCGGTCACGAGGCGCGAGGCGCGCGCCCCGATGCCCCACGCGGCGGCCGCCTCGGCGGCGGCGGCCGCGAGCCGCGGATCCGCGGCCAGCCCGAGGTAATCGTTCGTCCCCCAGCAGACGAGCGTCCTGCCGTCGATGCGAACCGTCGGTCCCGCGTCCGCGTCGAGCTCGCGCAGGCGGCGCCGCAGGCCGCGCGCCTCTGCGTCGCGCAGCTCGAGCTCCAGCTCCTGCAGGAGGCGGGCGAGGGCGGTCCGTGGCGACATGACGGCTGACATCGCAGGATGGATGAGACGCGGACGCAGGAACGCGAACGACTAGCGCACAACCATGGGCAGAAACTCGGTGGAGCCGAACACGCCGAAAAGGCCCTGCCGCTTCAGCCACAGCGCGCGCTTCAGGTAGCCCAGCGCCGGGCCGATCACGTTGGCCGCCATCGTGGTTTCATCGCCCAGGATGAACCGGTGGCTTGCGCGCGTGCCATCCGCGGTGATCCCGGTTAGCGTCATGGTGGTGGACACCGGCTTCTTGGGCCGCCGGGTGTCCATGACACCCCCCACCTCGACTTGATCCAATCGGTCCACGACGCCGACCCGCTGCAGGAGCAGGTCATCGGCGTGCTCCATATGGCGCAGGGTGAGGACGCCGCCGGTCTGCGCCAGCAGCGCATTCACCTCCGCATCGGTCATGGCCCGAGCCCGCTCCACCGAATAGCCGGGCAGGTGCGCGATGTCTTCTCGGATGGTGGCGCGGTAGGCCTCCCAATTGGCGATCCCAACCCCCCACCAGATGTCCACGCGCTCAACCTCGACGAAGGATTGCGCGGCCAGGACCGCGGCGGCGGCGAGCAGGCCCGGGGTGGCGCCGCAGCCGGTCAGCACCACGCTCCGGGCGCGGCGCACCGCTTCCTCCAGGGCGAACATCATCCGCACCGCGGTCGTGCGCTTGAGCACGTCGACAACAGCGAGCGAGGCGCCGGCATCCGCAAAACGCGCGATGACGCTCGGGATGAACTCGTTGGGCAGGTTCGGCAGCGCGATCAGGACCGCGTCAAGCTGGCCGGCGAGCGCCAGAACTTCGCCGATGGAGTCCTCGCTGTGGCGGGCATCGACGCGCGAAGCCATGACGGCCACCCCGCCCTGCTCCGCCGCCCGGGCGCTGCCGGCGCGCGCGCGCCACCCCTCGACCAGATCCCCGGAGAGCTGCGCGATCGCCTCCGTGTCCACGCCGTCAGGGGACTGCACGATGCCGCGGCTGTCGCAGATCGCGCACAGGCGCAGCTCGCGCTTCATCCCGATGATGCGGGCGGCGGCTTTGCCCAGCCCGCCGGCCCCGAGGACGGCGAGGCGGATCGGCGTGTCAGACTCGGTCATGATGCAGGGATCCTCATCGCTATCGCTCCAGCCATGTCTGGCGGCACGAGTGGCGTTCCACGAGTTTCGTTCCCAGCAGGATCTTGGTCAGCCGTGTGGCCTTGCCGCTTACGTGTTTCACCAGGATGTCGGTGGCCAGTTCGCCGACCTGGCTGAGCGGCTGCCACACCGTCGTGAGCGGCACCCTCGAGAACGACGCGATGGGGCTGTCGTCGAATCCCACGACCGAGAGATCCTCCGGCACGCGCAGCCCTAGCTCGAGCGCGGTTTCAATCACCGTGACGGCCATCTCATCGCTGGCCGCGAAGATGGCGGTGGGCCGCTGGGGATGCGTGAGCAGCCGTCGCGCCGGCTCGCGCGCGGAGACCCCGGTGTAGTCGCCGCGCTGCACGAAGTGGGGCTTGACCTCGAGCCCCTTGGCTTTCATCGCCTTGAGGTAGCCGTCTAGCCGCTCGATCCCGCAGGGGGTGCGCAAATGGCCGGTGATGGTGGCAATCTCCCGGTGTCCCAGGGATACCAGGTACTGAACCACCGTTTCGCTGGCCGTGCGGTTATCCACCGCGACGCAGTTGACCGGCAGCTCCTTGATGTAGTGCACCATCACCGCGCAGGGCACGTCCTGGTCAAGCACGGCATCCAATTGCTCTTCATTGCCGTCGATATCGGCGAACAGGATCCCCTGCACCTGCGTGAGATCAAGGAAGGACCGGCCATCGGTGATGTGCAGCAGCAGATTGAGCTTCAGCCGCTCGACCGCGGTGCCAATGCCCTTCAGCAGCTCGGAGACGTGGAAGGAGTGGAACATGTCGGCGAACCGGGGGATGACCAGGCCGATCGTATCGAGGCGCCCGGAGGCCAGCCGGCGGGCGTTCGGGTTCGGCCGGTACTTCAGACGCTTGATGGCATCCGAGACGCGGCGGTGATTCTCCGGCGAAACCGTCGTCACCCCGTTAATCACGCGCGAGACGGTCGTGGTCGACACGCCGGCGGCCTTGGCGACTTGCGCGATATCGACGGGCTTCATGGGGAACTCATCCTTCGGGGTGCCTTAGAACTCGGCGGGTTCCTGCCGCACGAGCTGCGACGCGGACGAGTTCAGCAGGCGCGCGGTGACGAAGATGAGGAGGTTCGACCGCTCGACCGACGTGTCATCCTTGCGGAACAGGGGGCCCAGCACCGGCAGCGAGCCCAGCACCGGCACCTGGGTCCGGGTTTTAGCTGTCGTATCCTTCATCAGCCCCCCGAGCATGACCGTCTCCCCGTTCTCGATCACGACGTTCGTCTCGAGCTCGCGCGTGGTGAAGCGGGGCAGCGTCACTTCTCCGCCGAAGGTGTCATCCGTTTTTTTCTCGCTGACCTCCGGCTTCAGCGCCAGGGTGATGGTCTTCTGGTCCTGCCCCACGCTCGGGGTGACGTGCAGCACGATCCCCAGGTCTTTCGTGAGGAAGCCCTGCGGGACGTTGACGAACCGCGTTTCCTTCTTGCCGTTCACGGTGTCGAGAAAATCCCCGTCGCCGTTGAGATCCTCGCGCACCACCGAGGGCTGATAGCGCGTGGCGTACACGAACTCGGTCACGATCTTGATGGTGGCCGTCTGGTTGTTCAGCGCGGTCACGCGGGGCGCCGAGAGGGTTTTGGTTTTCTTGTTCTGCGCCAGGGCGTGCAGCACCGCCTGGTACTGGGTGCCGGTCAGGATTCCCTGCAGCGTGAGGTTGAGGCCGTTGCCCGAGGTCTGATTCGTGAAATCCGTAAAGTCGATCTTCGAGCCGCGGGCCAGCGTCGTCCCGGTGCTGGAGAACTGCACCGACGGGGCTTGGGTCCGTCCGTCCGGCGCGTCTTTCTTGGCCAGCGCCGCGTTGCCCGTCAGCGCCGCGTCAAACCCCCACTCGGCGGTATCGGTCATCGTGACTTCGATGAAGCGGGCCTCGATGAGCACCTGCTGCGGCAGGACGTCCAGCTCGGCCAGCAGCCGCTCAATCTGCTGCAGGTAGTAGGGCGCGTGCGTGACGATGAGCGAGCCGCTGCGCTCGTCGAGCAGCATCGAGCTGCTGCCGATCTTGGGGATAACCTCGTCCAGGATGTTCTTGACGGTTTTCATCTCGCGCAGCGCCGTGGCCTGCAGCGCGACGCTCTCGCGCGTATCGGCCAGCGGCTCGAACGAGGCCGACAGGCCCGGGCCCTGGTTCAGCGCGTAGACCCGCGTCTCCATCGGCTCGGCGTCCATCTCATCCCGCGTGGCGATCCACAGGGCCTCGCCATCGAGACGATAGAGCAGCCCCTGGCCTTTCAGCAGGTACTCCAGCGCGCGGAAGAGCGGCATCTCCACCAGATGGACGGTCACCGGCTTGGCCAGTTCCTTCGCCTTCTCGGAGAGGAGGATATTGAGCTTGGCGCTGTCCGCGAGAAAGCTCACCGCTGCCGCGAATTCCACCTCGGAAAAATCCGCGGTGACCGGCTGGGAAAGACGCTCGCGCAGCGTCGCCCCTACCGCGGGTCCGACGGCAGACGGATCCTGTGGCTGGGTCGCGGCGGCGACCACCGGCTGCGCCCAGGCCGCCGGGACCTGCGCCCCGGCCAACAGCGCAACAACGGCCAGGAACGCCACGGAGGCCCGGCGCGCGGCACCCGCCGTCATGTCACGTAGTCGGCCCGCGCGGCATGAGCAGGCGCGCCGTAATGCAGATAAGCAGGTTTTTGCGCGTGCTGGAGTCTTCGGTCTGGCGGAAGAGCGGCCCGACCAGCGGCAAATCGCCGAGCACCGGAATCTTGGTCACGGTTTTGGCCGTCGTGTCCTTCATGAGCCCGCCGAGCATCACGGTCTCCCCGTCCCGCATCACCGCGCTGGTCGTCAGCTTGCTCGAGGTGAACTCCGGCACCGACACCCCGCCTCCGAGGTCGCGGAACTGGCTGAACGCGCTCACCTCGGGTGCCAGGACCAGCGTGATCGTCTTCAGGTCCCGCCCGACGCTGGGGGTGACATTCAGCAGGATGCCGATATCGCGCTTCTGCAGGTCCTGCGGCACGTTGGCGAATTCCGTCTCGCCGGCATCGTCGAAGTCGCCGTCGCCGTTGATGTCGAACTGGACCAGGGACACCTCGTACCGCGTCGGATAGTTGAATTCCTCCACGACCCGGATGAGGGCGGTCTGGTTGTTCAGCGTCGTCACGCGGGGCGCCGAGAGGGTCTTCGTCTTCTTGGATTCTTCCAGCAGGTGCAGCACCGACTCGAACTGGACGCCGGTCAGCACGCCTTCGAGGGTCAGGTTCAGCCCCTCGCTCTCGCGGGCCATGGCCGGGAACTTGAATCCGGCGCCCTTCGCGATCTGGTTGCCGGGGCCGTGGCTGTCCTCGGCCGTGACGCGTTTCGTGAGATCGACGGCGTTGTTCAGCACCGTTTCGAGGCCGATATGCTCCAGGTCGGTCGCCGTCAGTTCGATGAAGCGCGCTTCGATCAAGACCTGGATGGGCGTGGTGTCAAGCTGGGAGAGCAGCCGCTCGATGCTGGCGAGATTGTCCGCAGTGTTCGTCACGATGATCGCCCCGCTGCGCTCATCCACGACGAACTTGCTGTCGGGCGGTTGGGGCGTCGAGTCCTGGATGAGCTTGGTGATGGATTCCATGGCGAGGGCCGGGTTAGGTTCCACCGCCGAGGTTTCCAGCGCCATCGGGCCCAGGCCGTTGCGCAGGAAGAACACCTGGGTTTGCATCGGCTCGTTGGAGAATTCCTCTGGCGTGGCGATGAGGATCGCGTCCTGTTCGACCCGGTAGGCCAGCGAGAGGCTTTTGGCCAGGTACTTGATAGCATACCCCAGCGGCAGCCTGTCCACCTTGAGGGTCACCCGGCGGGTTTTCAGATCCAGCTGGGGGGACGGGATGATGCTGACGTTAGCGGTGTCGCCGAGAAAATCCAGCACGTCGCTCAGCGCCACGTCGTTGAATTCAAAGCTGACCGGCTCGTTCAGTTTGGCGCTGACCCCCGGAGCGCCCTGCCGGAGCGCGACGGATCCCACATGCAGCGGAGGCAGCGGGGGCAGCACCTGCGCCTTGAGCACGTCATTGATCATCGCCTTCTCGTCGCGCTCGATCTGCTGGGCCGTCCGGGCCTTCGTCTCGTCCAGCTCGGCGAGCTTGACCTGCTCGAGCAGCTGCTGCGCCTCGCGGTTGCCGGGATCTTGGACCAGCACGGCGGTCAGCAGCTTCTCGGCCAGCTCGTATTTGCGGTCCGCCACCGCGTTCTTGGCGTACTTGATTTCCGTTTCATGCTCGATGCGTTTCTGGACGAGCTGCTGCTCCAGGTCAGGCACGATCGCCCCGTGGGTTTCCGGCGCTTCCGCGCTGGCGCGCAGCCGCTGCTCGAATCGCTTGAGATCGGCCCGAGCAATGAACTGCTGCGCGGTCTTCACGAGCGGATGAGCCGGATCGATGAGGGCCATCTGCTGGAAGAGCTCGACGGCCGCGGTGTAGTTGCCGCGGTTGTACTCGGCGAGGCCCTTGTTGTAGAGCGCCTTGAGCTGGCGCTCGCGGGCCACTTGGAGCTGTCGCTGGGCTTCGCGGGTCCGCTCGACGTGCTGCCGCAGCTTTTCGCGGCCAAGCTCGATGGCCAGCCGCTGCGCTTCCAGCCGGAGCTGCTCGCGTTTGCGCTCCGCCTCGACGCGGCGACGCTTCTCATCTCGCTCAGCGATCTGGCGCTGGCGTTCCGCGCCAGCT
This sequence comes from Candidatus Omnitrophota bacterium, assembly GCA_023247285.1. The sequence continues at coordinate 5,713 of JAHFGU010000016.1, read as the reverse complement.
CGTCGGCGCTGCCCTTCCCGTTCAGCCGCCGCGCGCTGGCGCTGCGCTTCGCGCTCGGCAGCCTCGCGCTGCCGCTGTTCCTCTTTCGCTGCGGCCTCGCGCTGCTGTTGTTCAAGGCGCGCGCGCGCGGCTTCCAGCAATTGTTTGGCCCGCTCAGCAACCCCTGCCTCGCCGACGCGCTCCTGGGACTGCGCGGGCGCGGCCTTGGCATCCGACGTCGATGGGGCAGCCGGCGCTTCCTGCTTGGCCTTGGCGGCCTGGTCGGTTTCCGCGGTCCAAGCGGCCCCGGCTCCCAACAGTAGACCGATCCCAACCGGCAACATTCGGAGGATGCGCATGCGCGTTACTTGGCTGCCTCCGAAAGCTGCTGCAATTTGGCTTCGTCGTCAATGACTTGCTGAAACAGCAGCATGGCGTGCTCGTAGTCGCCGCGCTGGTAGACGGTCATCGCATTGGAAAACAGCCGCTCCACCCTGGCGGCTTCCTGCTTGCGCGCAGCGGCGGTCTTGGCCGCAACCATGTCCTCCCGCAGCGTCTTGATGCGCGCCGCCTGCGCGGCGTCGCCCGCCTGCGCTTCAACCTGCTCCAGCGCATGCACGGCGTCATCGAACTGCCCGCGGCTGGCGAGCTCGTTCGCCCGCGTGATGCCCCCTTCGATCCGCTTCGCCCGGGCCTGCGCTTCCTGCTGCTGCTGGAGCCGATTGCGCTGGTATTGGAGCTCGAGGTCGCGCGAGAGCTGCAAGGCGAGCTGCCGCTCCCGCAACACGCGGCGCTGCTCCGCGAGCTCGCGCTCCTGCCGGATCAGGGCAGCCATGCGCTGCTGGAGCGCTTCAAGGTCGGCGGCGATCGCCGGCGGCAGCGAGGGGAGCGCCCGGCCCAACCAGGCCAGGGCCTGCTCGTTGTCGGAGGCATGTGGGCTCTGCAGGGCTTGCTCAAGATGGGTGAGTGATGCCTCCCGCTGCCGCTGGAGATCCTTCGCGCGCTGCAGCGCGGCCTCGAGCTCTCGCGCCGCGTCCTCGACACGGGCCTTGAGCAGCGCATGGTGCTGTGTCGCCGTAATCCGGCGGTGATGGAGGTCCGCGAGCCGCTCGCGCGCCCGCGCGACCTGGGGATCCTCCTGTTCGCTGGTCTTGCGAAGCAGGTCCGCCATGCCCGAGCGCAGGCTGGCCTCTTTCAAGGTCAGCCGCCGCGCCGACTCGACCGCGAATTGTTCCTGGAGCTTGGCGACGAAGCCTTGGCGCACGCGCGCAAGCTGGGCATCGCGTTCGCTTTCCAGCCGCGCGCGCTGCAACTCCAGCTCGCTCTTTTTCTTCGCCACGGCCTCCTTGAGCGATTGCCGGATCGAGAGCGCCATCTGCGCATCCAGGCCAAGCCGGGCAAATTGGCTGCCGAGATTGTCGGTGAGGGCGGAGAGTTCCTGCGTCGCCTGCTCGACCTCTCGCTCTTTAGCCTCCACGTCTTTGGTTAAGGCGGCGGTGATCGCTTCTGACTGGTGCGCCTGAAATTGCTGGACCTGCCGGGCGAACTCCTCTTGCTGCTCTTGGGCGATCGCCTGGCGCGCCTCAGCCAGCTGGCGCTCCAGCTTGGCTTCGAGATCCCTGTGCAGCGCATTGACGCGCTCGCGCGCCTCGCCCTCCAGCGCGCTGAGCTCCTGCACCTGCTGCTCGCGCTGCTCATTCAAGAGCTGCAGCTCGCCGGCCGCGGCGGCGAGCTTGGAGGCAAGATCATCATGCTCGGCCCGGAGACGGCGCACTGCCCCTTCGGTTTCGAGGCTGGTCTGCGCAACCTGCACCATCATGCGCAGCGCAGGAGCGATAGCTCGTGCTTCCGGGGGAGGCTCAAGCAGGAACGCTGGCAGAAAGGAGGGGGAACGGACGGCGTCGCTCGCCGAGCCGTCAGCGGCTTGGACGATACAGGGCGCGGCCACCAGACTGGCGGCACACAACGCCCACCACGATCTCAACGAATCTTGATGCTCGCGGCGAGCTAGGCTTCGCGGCGTCGCCTTCATAACGCGGCCTGTCTCGCTCACGGCTTGGCTTCTAATTGAGCCAATGATACCACCACTTCCTTGTTAGATTGTGCGTCCGATAATACCACTCGGTTTTCTTCGATGTCAAGCACTTTGAACCCTGTAACTTCTTGTCCGACTTCGAGAAAATACGTCTTCTTCGCCGCGGTGTCTTCCACAATGGCCCGGGTGCGCGTGCCCATGTTAATGCGGCCTTTGTAAATGAACTGTGGCGCTGGCGGCGATCCGGTCGCGGGCCCGGCAGCAGGCCCGGTCGTTGGTGCCGGCGCCGCCGCGGCGCGCCGCGACGGCGAGAACGGATTCGCCTGCACCGCCTTGTCAAACATCTGGCTGGAGAGCGCCGGGGCGTCTCGCACCGTTTCGTCGGTCGGGTATTGCTGAGTGACCAGCTCCCACGCCTCCGGCTTGATCTCGTCGCCCTTGCCTTTCGCGACACCGCGCTGCCAGGACCAGACCCCGCCTGCCACTACCGTCAAGATGAGCGCCAGGGCCATAGCGGTCAAAGGTGAATCCGCGTTCATCGGGCGGGCGGGCGCTCCGTGGTTCGGCTTGCAGGCCGTCCCGGTTTTGCCGGTCCTGAAGGTTTCGGCCGCCCCTCGATGCGCCCGCGGCTTGCCGGCGGCTTCGCGCGCGGGGCGACGGGTGGTGCGCTCGCGTCGTTAGCCGCCGCACCCGAGACGAGATACCGCCCGAGCAGCAGATCGGCGTCCAGGTCGCCGGCGTCCGTGGCGCTTAAGCGCAGCGACAACAGGTCCATCATGGGTGTCGCGCGCTGGGCGGCCGCGAGCGTTTTCATCATGTCCGTCAAGGAGCCGGTGAAACGCACGCGCACCGGCAGCTGCGTCAGAAAGGGGCCGCCCTCGCCTTGCTCGAACGCGGCCGCCGGATCCTCGATCTTCATCGAGGCCACGCGCTGGAGGCCTTGCGCGTACAGCAGCTCCGTCGCGTCCTGCATGAGCGCCAGCTGCGCCAAGAGCCGCGGCACCGCATCCGGCGGCGGCAGGTCCTTCGGCAGGCCGAGGACCTCGGGCGGCTGCGCGCCCCGCGCCGTCGCCAGCCGCTCAATGGCGCGTTGCACTTCGTGGACCTGCTGCTGGAAATAGAGCTGCGGGTCGGCCTGCGCGTCCTCGGCCAGCGGTGGTGCTGCGACGACGGCCAGCCAATGCTGGTAGCGCCGCTCCAGCGCCGCATGCCGGGCCGTGAGATAATTCATGACCTCTTGGTTGGGCGGGATCCCGCCGGTCAAGGCCAGCTTCTTCAAGGTGGCGCGCGTGCGCTGCACCTGGAGATCAATCTGGCGCAAATGGATCTGCCACACCGCCACCGCCACGAGCGCCATCACGGCGCCGCCGGCGACCGCCGCCCCGGCGGGCAGCGCGCCTCGCGAGGCGCTCATCGCGCCGCCCGCTCCTCGACGGGGGGCGGCCGCAGCGCACGCTGCACCTGCACATTGAACGCGATGGATTCCCGGTCCCCCTCTTTCAGCACCGTGGTGGCCAGCGGCTTCACCGTGGTCAGCCCCGCCACGCTCTTGAGCCGCTCGAAAAATTGCGTCACCTCCTGGAACGTGCTCGCCCGGCCCTCGATCTGCCCTTCCAGCAGCGTGGCGGTCTTCGTCAATTGGACCGTCGTCAGCCACGCGGCATCCGGGAGGGCCTCGATGACCTTGACCAATAACTGCCCCGCGACCGCGGATTCGACCGCGGCCCCTTCGAGCTGGCTGGTGCGATCATAGAGGTCCTGCTGCCGCTGGAGCAGCGCGCGCAGATCCGGCCGCAGCGATTGGTAGAGCTGCTCGCGGCGCGCCAGCACCTCGAGGACGTGCGCGCGCCGCCGCGTAATTCCCATCATCCCGACCACGCCGAAGACGAGCGCCGCCCCTGCCGCCAGCCCGGCGATGAGGTTCGCGAGGCGCCGGAGGCGTTCGGTCCGCGCCGCGTGCTGCTGAACCGCGAGCAGATTGAGCGGCATGCGCACGGAGCCGGCGGCCTGAAGCGCCAGGCCCAGCGCCGCCGCCCAACGCTGCGGCTCGCCCAGCCGCGTCCCGCTGGCTTGCACCATCGGCGGTAGCTCGAACCGGCGCATGGGGATGGCGATCTGCGCGGCGATCCGCGGCTCCAGGGCCTGCCACACGCCTGGATCGCCGACGACCCAGATGACCTCTGGAATCGTGGAGAGCTGCCCCCGGAGGCTGTCCCACGCCGCCGCCGTTTCGGCGGCCAGCCCTGCGGCGTCCGGCGCTGAGACCGGAACGACCGCGAGCCCGGCTTCCGACCAGACGATCCACTCCGCCGCTTCCGCGTCGAGCAGATGCAACAGCGCGGCCGCAGCGGCGTGCCCGGCCGGCACGCGAGCCAGCGCTGCGTTCACGAGGGCCAGCGCGTTGAGCGAGACGGCGGTAACGGGCAGTTCAGCGTGGCGACAGGGCCCCAATCGCTCCTCGAGGATGTTCCGGCGCACCGCGCCGACCACGGCGCCAGGGCTGCCGGATCCTCCGCCGCCGCGGGGCGCTGGCGTCCCTGAGCTGCCGAAGAACCGATTAGTCCACGCGCGCGCTCGCGTGAACAGCGAGGACTCCGCCGCGCCGTCGATGCCGATCCACTGGTAGTGCCAAGCCGCCTCGGCGAGCTCAAAGGGCACGACCTGCTGCAGCTCGAACTGGACGCCGTACTGCGCGCGCTGCGCAGAAACCAGCAAGGGGGTGACGACGGTGAGGATCGCGGAGGTGCTAGGCAGGCCGAGCACGATGGGGGCACCGCGCGGCAGGCGGCGTCGCAGTTGCGTCAGCGGGTTGGCTAGTGCGGCCGGATCGGTGGCGTCGCACGCGATCTCATGCGCGCCGCGGAGGATGGTGGCTGACCCTGTCCGTTCAAGGACCGCAGCTCGGAGTCCGCCTGCGCTGAGCTCCACCCCCACGCCGATCGCCATCAACGACAAACGCTCACTCCAATCTCCAGACTTTGATGGGCGGGCCTTTGGGCACGACGAAGATGGTGGGCTCAGGGCCGATGATCCAGGTGCGCTCGGCCGGGGTCGGGTCCTCCTCGTCCGGCTGGATGCCCTGGATGCCGTTGACCTCTTTGGCGGCCTTCACGCGGAAGTAGTGGTTGCCGGGCGGCAGCTCGCCGGCGGCCGCCCCATCAGCGCTCCAGTCCGACCAGGCCGCGTTATCGAACGCATACGAGAAGACGCAGCCGCCCTCGGGACACAGGAAGGAGAAGGTGGCCGCAGCCAGCGGGGTCAGGCCGGCCGGCCCGGTCATGATCACGGTGTCCGGCGAGAGCAGCGACAACTGGATATCGTCCGAGGCTGCCGGGGAGACGTTGCCAGCCTGGTCGACGAATTTGACGTAGACGGTCTGCGTGCCCCGCACCGGATTGAGGGCCCAGAGCGTGCGCTGCGCCGTGAACGGCTCCTCGACAAATCCCGTGGTGCGCTGGTTGCTGATGAGCATGCGCGTGACCCCGGTCACCACGTCCTGCGCCGTCAGCGTCAGCGTCACATACACGCTGGTCGTCATGCCCGCCCCGCCGTTGATGACGACGGTGCCGACCGGGGGCCGGGTGTCCAACGACATCGTCCACGTGAGCGGGGTCAACGCGTTCCCTGCCACATCCGATGCCCGCAGCTCAAGCCGGTTGACGCCCTCGCGCCACGCGCTGCTGGTTGCCTGCAGGATGC
>JAHFGU010000216.1 GCA_023247285.1 Candidatus Omnitrophota bacterium | reverse complement strand
TCGCACCGGCCGCAGGAGGGGCACGCGATCACATTCGTTTCGAAACGCCGAAGCGAAAGCGCCGAGAGGATGCGCTGCGCCACCTTGACCTCGTCCACCGGATCGCCGGTGATGGACACGCGGATCGTATCGCCGATGCCCTCGGCCAGCAGCGCGCCGATGCCGATCGACGACTTGACCGTGGACGCCTCGAGCAGCCCGGCCTCGGTCACGCCCAGGTGGAGCGGGTAGTCGCACACCTGCGCCATCCGGCGGTACGCGGCGAGCATCTGCAGCACATCGGAGGATTTGAGCGAGATGACGATGTCGTGGAAGCCGAACCCCTCGAGCAGCCGGACCGACGTGAGCGCGCTCTGCACGATCGCCTCGACGAGGTTGTCGCGGTGCGCGGCTTCGCACGCCGGATCGAGCGAGCCCACGTTGACGCCGATGCGGATCGGAATCCCGCGCTCCTTGGCGCGGTCGACGACGTCGCGCACGCGCCGCGCGTCGCGGATGTTGCCCGGGTTCCAGCGGATCTTGTCGAAGCCGGCCTCGATGGCCGCGATCGCGAACTGCGGGTGGAAGTGGATGTCGGCGACGAGCGGCACCTTGTTGGCTTCGCGCCGGATCTCCGGCAGCGCCTTCGCGGCCTCGATCGTCGGCACCGCCACGCGCACGATCTCGCAGCCGGCGGTCGCCAGCGCGCGGATCTGGCGCACCGTGGCCTCCACATCCGCGGTGTCGGTCTTCGTCATCGACTGGATGGAGATCGGTGCCTCCCCGCCGATGGCGACCGGACCCGCGTGCACTTGCCGCGTGCCCCGGCGCGGGATCATCCCGCCGCCCTCATTTCGAGAACCATCCCGTCACCTTTTCCAGCAGCCCGAACCGGCTGACGTCGCTGATGCAGATCATCAGCACCAGCGCCATAAGGAGCACGAAGCTCACTTGGGCGGAGCGCTCCTGCACCTGCAGGCTGACCGGCTTGCCGCGGAACCGCTCCATCGCCAGGAAAAAGAGATGGCCGCCGTCGAGGATCGGGATGGGCAGCAGGTTGAAGATGGCCAGGCTCAAGCTGAAGAGGCTGATCAAGAAGAGGACCGGCGAGAACCCGAGCCGGAGCGCCTCCGACGTCAGATACAGGATGCCGATGGGCCCGATGACGGAATCCTGCGGCGCGAGCTTCCCGGTGAAGAGCAGCCAGAACGCGGCAAACGTCTGCGCCACCCATTCATTCTGCTGCTCGATCGTGCGGGTGACGGCCTTCAGCGGGCTGACCCGGTAGGTGGCGAACTCTCCGCTCGGGGCGATGCCGATCAGGCCCACTTCCTTGGGCTGGCCCAGCGGCCCGGGGATGGTCCGCGGCTTCGGCTGCACGGTGATCGTCCGGAATGATCCGCCCCGGTCCACGTCGAGCGCGAGCGCGCGCCCAGGCGAGCGGTAGATCACCTTGGTCATGTCTTCCCATGTCCGCACCGGCACCCCGTCGATGGCGCGGATGCGGTCGCCGGTTTCCAGCCCGGCGGCCGCGGCAGGCATCTCCGGCATGACCTTCCCCACGATGGGCAGCAGTTCGGGATAGCCGATGACGAAGACGGTCCAGAGGCTCAGCGCGGCCAGCAGGTAGTTCACGACCGGGCCGGCGGCGATGATGGCGGCGCGGCGGCCCACCGACTGCGCGCGATAATCCCACGGCTCAGGCGGGCCTTCGGCATCCTGCTCGCCGGCCATCTTGACGTACCCGCCGAGCGGGATGGCGCTGACCGCGTACTCCGTGTGCCCCCGGGTCCACGTCAGCAGCCGCGGGCCGAACCCGATGGAAAACCGCAGAATCCGCACGCCCATCCATCGCGCGACGACGAAGTGGCCCATTTCGTGCACGATGACGAGGACGCCCAGCGGCAGAACCGATGAGACAAGCGCCCAGCGGCCCATCAGACCCCGCCTGGCCGCGCCGGCACCAGGGCCGCGTGCTGGACCGCCTGCTGCGCCGCCTGCCGCGCCCACGCATCCAGGGCGAGGATGCCGTCCAGCGTCGGATATGCCATCGCCGGGTGGCGGTCCAGCGTCTCGCGGATGACGCGGGGCATGTCCCCGAGCCCGAGCGCGCCATCCAGATACGCCTGGACCGCCACGTCGTTGGCCGCGTTGAGCACGACGCAGGCGCCGTCCCCGCCGGCGGCGGCGTCGAGCGCCAAGCGCAGACACGGAAACTGCGCAGGATCCGGCTCCTCAAACCGCAGCGCGCCCAGGCGCGCCACATCCATGCGCGGCTGCGGGCACGCCCAGCGCTCAGGGGTGCTGAGCGCATATTGGATCGGCAGCCGCATGTCGCAGGGTGACAGCTGCGCGAGCAGCGTGCCGTCGATAAGCTCGACGAGCGCGTGCACCGCCGCCTCCGGATGGATCACCACGCGGAAGCGCTCCAGCGGCAGGCCGAAGAGCCAGCGCGCCTCGATGACTTCCAATCCTTTGTTCATCAGCGTCGCGGAATCCACCGTGATCTTGGGCCCCATCTGCCATTTCGGATGGGCCAGCACCTGCTCGCGCGTCGCGCGCAGGCGCGCGGCCGGGGCCATGGCCCACAGCGGGCCGCCGCTGCCGGTGATGATCAGCCGAGCCACCTCATCCGGCCGCACGC
>JAHFGU010000015.1 GCA_023247285.1 Candidatus Omnitrophota bacterium | reverse complement strand
ATCTCGCCGCTGTACTCCTGCGGGCTGCGCACGTCGACGAGCTGAGCCGCCCGCTCCCCCGAGGCTTTCTGCACCTCAGGAAGGAGGGCCCGGATGGACCAGTCAGGATCCTTCGCCTGATATGCGGCCGGAGCCGGCTTGGCGGCCTCGGTGGAGAGCTCGCGCCCCTCGGCGATCCATTTCTTGCGGCCGCCATTGATGAGCCGCACGTCCTGGTGCCCGTAAATCTTCAGCTGCCAGAACGCCCATGCCGCGAACCAGTTGTTGTTGTCGCCGTACAGCACGACAGTGGTGTTCGTGCCGATGCCGGACTGGCCCATCAGCTGCTCGAACTTGGCCTTCGGAATGATGTCCCGGCGGACCGTGTCGCACAGCTGCGTGTCCCACGCCCAGCCGACTGCGTTGGGGACATGCCCCTCGCCGTACGCCTTGGTGTCTACGTCGACTTCCACGATGCGGGCCTTGGGGTCGGCGAGGTGCTGCGCGACCCAATCCGTGCTGACGAGCACCGCCTGCTGGGTCTCTCTGGCGGACAAGGTTTGAACAGCCATCGTGCCCTCCTCGTTATGGATTGCCCGCTCCGGCGGATCGGAAAGGCTACACAGGTGTCGTGCGAAGGGCTTTCATTCTCCGAGAGCCGGTCGAGGATGTCAAGCTAAAAAGGGGCTCGCTCGGCGGTGTTGAAGGCGTGCCAGACCGCCGTCAGCGCCAGCAGCTCGGACCAGAGGTAGGGACGGACATACCAGTAGCCGAGCCCGACCAGCATCCCGTCGGCCGCGAGCGCCACCTGGGCCGCGGCCAGCCCCAGCAGGGCCAGCCGCACCGCGGTCGACGGCAGGCGCGGCACCAGCCGCCAGGCAAGGGCCAGCACCGCCAGGACGAACGCGCTGTGAGCAGCTGCCAAGAGCCGCTGCCAGCCCGGCGTCAAGTGCAGGCCCCAGCCGGCGATCCGATCCGGCGCTGCCGTGACGTGGCCGAAGAGGATGACCGCCAGGTAGGCGGCCAGCCAGGGGCTTAGCCACATGAGCACGCGCTTGGGCGTCATCGCCGGATGGCGCACGAGCTGATCGATGGCGAACGCAGTCTGCAACGGCAGGGCCAGCGACGTGGCGAACCAGCAGAACCGCCAGCCCCAGACCATGTGCGGCTGTGCGGCCGTCGCGAACATCGCCATCGCGACGTACCGGCCGATGACCAACACGCCGCTGGCCAGCAACATCCACTTCAGCCATGCGGGCGTCACCCGGCGGAACGCGCTCATCGTGAGCAGCGACACCCCGGCGGCCAATCCGAGCAGAAAGAGGTAGGCGCTCGCCAGCATCAGAGGTTCCTCGGTCCCATGGCAGCGTATTGTATCATGATGGTCGTGCTTCACGTTGCCGGATGCCGCAGCTCAGGGCGCAGCGGGAGAGACTCCTCCACCCGGATTCGTGCTCTTCTCCTGTGGCGGGTGCCCGGCGCCATCCCATCGGTCCTCGCCGCGCCGCACTATCGGCGTCGTCGGCTGCGGGCCGATGGGAGCCCTGGCGCCGGGCACCCGCCGCATGAGGGTACGACTCCATGGCGCTTTTGATTGACGCGGAACGCCAAATGTCCTAGAGTACCTGCACAACTCGCGTACAGGCGCCCGTGAGGGCCTAACAGGGAACCCGGTGAGAATCCGGGGCGGTCCCGCCGCTGTATCGGGGACGAATCCCGCGCCTGCCGGTGCTCAATAAGGAACACCGCCGCAGGATGCCACTTTCCTGAGGGATAAAAACCTCCAGGAAAGGAAGGCGCGGGAGGAGGATGATCCGTAAGTCAGAAGACCTGCCTGTGCGTTGTTCGCTGTGATGCCTCAGAAGAAGGGGTCCAGCGAGCGACTCGCGCTGGGTGAAGGAGCAGGGTGCAACCCGCCGTCTCGTCGGCGGGTTGTTTGTTTTCCAGAGCCCATGGCGCACGCACGCGGCAACTTCATCCTTGTGACAGGTGGCACCCGGAGCGGCAAAAGCCGCTTTGCCATCGACCTCGCGAAGCGGTGGGGCCGGCGGATCGCCTATCTTGCGACCTGCGCGCCTGCCGATCAGGAGATGCGGCAGCGGATCCGCCGTCACCGGCGCGAGCGCCCGGGACATTGGCGCACCATCGAGCATCCTGCGGATCCCGTCCAGACCTTGTTGCGGCTGGAGGGGCGCACCGACGGCCTCATTGTTGATTGCCTGACCATGTATATTGCAGCGCTGCTCGTTGACGATCACCCGGACGCGACGATCCAGCAACGGGTGCGGCGGCTCTGCGAGGCGGCCCGGCGCAGCTCCTATCCGGTCGTGATGGTGACCAATGAGGTCGGTTCCGGCGTGGTGCCGGATCATGTCTTGGGGCGGCGGTTCCGCGACGTGGCGGGCTGGGCGAATCAAACGGCAGCAGCCGCGGCCGACCAGGTCTTCTGGCTGGTGGCCGGCTTACCGATGAGGGTCAAAGGCGATGGATCGTAACACCGCGTTGATGCAGCAGGCGCAGGCCCGCCTCGACTGTCTCACGAAACCGCAAGGCAGCCTCGGTCGCCTGGAAGCGCTCGCCAAGCAGATCGTTGGCATCACCGGCTGCCTTACGCCGCAGGCGACGCAGAAGGTCATCATCACGATGGCGGGCGACCACGGCGTAGTCGAGGAGGGGGTCAGCGCCTATCCGCAAGCGGTGACCGCGCAGATGGTGCAGAACTTCCTCCGTGGCGGCGCCGGGATCAATGTGCTGGCCAGGCATGTGGGGGCCCGCGTCATCGTCGTCGACATGGGGGTGGCGACGGCGCTGCCCCCGCACCCGGCGCTCATCGTCAAGAAAATCGGCCCCGGGACCCGGAACATGGCGCAGGGCCCGGCCATGACGCGGCAGGAAGCGGCGCGCGCGCTGGATGCCGGGCGGCAGATCGCCGCGCAGGCGATAGAGCAGGGGGCCCACATCATCGGCACCGGGGATATGGGCATCGGCAACACGACGCCGAGCAGCGCCATTGCCGCGGTCATAACACGCCAGCCGGTTCGCGCCGTGACCGGCCATGGGACCGGCGTGGACGAGGAGACGTACGCGAAGAAGATGGCGGTGATCCAGCGCGCGATCGAGGTGAATGCGCCGGACCCGGCCGATCCGCTCGATGTCCTCGCCAAGGTCGGCGGGTTCGAAATTGCGGGCCTGGTTGGCGTCATCCTGGGCGCGGCGGAAGCCCGCCGGCCGGTGGTGATCGACGGCTTCATCTCCGGGGCGGCGGCGTTGATCGCCGCAGCGCTGGAGCCTACGGTCACGCCCTCGCTGGTGGCTTCCCACCTCTCACAGGAGCCTGGCCATCGGGTGATGCTTGAGCATTTGGGCCTGCAGCCGATCCTAGACCTGGATCTGCGGCTCGGGGAGGGCACCGGGGCTGCGCTGGCGATGTTCATCGTCGAAGCCGCCTGCAAGATCCTGAACGAGATGGCGACCTTCACAGAAGCCAACGTCTCCGAGAAGGTAGCCGAGGCGCCGCAGCCGCAGCCGATGTGATGAGCCGGTTCCGTGTTGCCCTGGGGTGCTTGACCATCCTGCCGGTTGGTCCGCAGGGAACGGTGCCGCCTGCCGACCTCGGCGGGTCCTTCGCGTGGTTTCCGCTCGTCGGGCTGCTGGTCGGGGCCGCGCTGGCCGGGATCCCTATCCTCGCTGCGCCTGCGCTTCCGCCGCTGGTCGTCGGCGCCTGGGTGCTGCTGGCCTGGGTGCTGCTCACCGGTGCGCTGCATCTCGATGGGGTCGGTGACGTCGCGGACGGGCTGTACGCCGGGCGTACGCCGGCGGACCGGCTGCGCATCATGAAAGACCCTCACATTGGCGCGGTGGGCGTGGTGGCGGTGACGCTGGTCCTCATCCTGAAATTTGCGCTGCTCAGCAGCCTCCCGTCAGCGGCGCTGGCTCGCGCCGTGCTCGTGGTCCCTTGCCTCGGGCGGTACGTCATGGTGGTGCTGGGCACCACGCTGCCGTATGCGCGGGCGGAGGATGGCACAGCCGCCGCGTTCGTCCGGCATGGGAGCCCGCGCGCCCTCGCGCCCGCGAGCCTCGTGGCGGGGCTCGCTGCCGGCCTGGCGTTCGGCGCGCGAGGGCTGTGGCTCATCGCGGTGGGCCTGGCTGGAAGCCTCCTTCTGCGCGCGGGCTTTCGCCGCGCGCTCGGGGGCATCACGGGCGACGCGCTGGGCGCTGCCGGCGAAGTGAGCGAGGTGCTGCTGTTGGCGGCCATCGCCGCGATGGCGCGCTGATGCGGATCCACGGCGGCAACCCCTGGGTGCTGATGCGCCGGCATGGCTTCGCGCGGCACGAGGTGCTCGATTTCAGCGTCGATGTCAATCCGCTGGGATTTCCGCCGGTTGTCCGTTCCGCCATCACGGATCATCTGGAGGACATCCGCTGCTATCCGGACCCGGAGGCGCGCGAGTTCCGGGACGCCGTCGCAGCCGAGCACGGGATTGCGGCAGAGGCCGTGTTGCCAGGCAATGGGGTCGCGGAACTCATCAGCCTCGTGGCCCAGGCCCGTCCCGGCGCCACTACCGTGATCATCGTGCCTGCCTTCGGCGAATACGCCTGGGCGATGGCGCAGGGTGGCGCCACGATCAGATCCGCCCCGACCGCTGAGGCCGCGGGATTTCAGCTGCACCTGGCTGACCACGATTGGGCGAAGCTGCTGCAGGGCGCCGGGGTCGTGTTTCTCTGCAACCCAAACAATCCCACCGGTGCGGCGGCGACGAGAGAGGCCGTGCTGGAGTTGGCGCGCCGGTGCCGCGCGGCAGGGGCCTGGCTCGTCGTGGATGAAGCGTTCGTCGAGTTTGCCGAGTACCCGAATGCGCTGAGCGTGGTGGGCGACGCCAGCCGGCTCGAGCAGGTCATCGTGCTGCGGTCGCTGACGAAGCTCTTCGCCATTCCCGGGTTGCGGGTGGGCTATCTGGTCGCAGCGCCGGCCATCGTCGAGCGGCTTCGGGCGCTCCAGCCGGCCTGGCCGCTGAACACGTTCGCCGCCGTGGTGGGAACGCAGGTGCTGCAGCAGTCCGCCTATGTGGCCCAGTCGAGGCGCCTCATCGCAACACTCCGCGATGAGTTGGCGCAGCTCCTCGGGGCCGTGCCCGGCGTGCGCGTCTTTCCCTCCGCGACCAACTTTCTCCTGTGCAAACTACTCGATCCGGCCGTGGCCTCGTCGGAGCTGTGCGATCGGCTGGCTGCGCAAGGCGTGCTGCTCCGCAGCTGCGATAGCTTCACCGGGCTTGAGCCGGGGCGGTTCATCCGGGTGGCGGTGAGAACTCGTGAAGACCATCGGCGGCTGGTGGGCGCGCTGCAACAGGTGCTGGCGCATGCCGGCTAAGGCGCTGATGGTGCAGGGCACCGGCTCGCATGTCGGCAAAAGCCTGATCACGACCGCCCTGTGCCGCATCTTGTCCCAGGACGGCTACCGGGTGCTGCCGTTCAAGGCCCAGAACATGTCCAACAACGCCTACGTGACGCGCGACGGGGGAGAGATCGGACGGGCGCAAGCCGAGCAAGCCTTCGCGTGCGGGATCGAGCCGACGGTGGATATCAACCCCATCCTGCTGAAGCCGACCACGGATGTGGGCGCGCAGGTCATCGTGCTGGGCAAGCCGGTGGACACGATGACCGCCCGAGCGTACGAGGCCTTCAAGCCCGCGCTGCGCTCGACCATTGTGCAGACGCTCCACGCGCTCATGGACCAGGCCGACATCGTGGTCATCGAAGGGGCCGGCAGCCCGGCGGAGATCAACCTGAAGGCCGGCGACCTTGTGAATATGTGGGTGGCCAAGCAGGTCCGGGCAAGCGTGCTGCTGGTCGGCGATATCGATCGCGGCGGGGTGTTCGCCCAGCTCGTCGGCACCATGGAGCTGCTGGAGGAGGACGAGCGGCGGCTCGTGCGCGGCTTCGTGATCAACAAGTTCCGTGGCGATCGGACGCTGTTGGATGCCGGCCTCAACTGGCTGGCAGCCCGCTATGGCCTCCCGGTGGTCGGCGTCCTGCCCTATGTCCATGAGGTCGAGCTGCTCGAAGAAGACTCGGTTCCGGAGCGCGCGCGCAGCCCGCGTCCGGGCAACGGCCCGCTTCGCATCGACGTGATCGCTGTGCCGCGCCTGAGCAATTTCACCGATGTGGCGCCGCTGGAGCGCGAGCCGGATGTCCAGCTCCGGTTCCTGGACCGCCCGCCTTCCGGGGCGCTGCCGGATTGCGTGATCCTGCCCGGCACCAAGAGCACCATCGCGGATCTTGCGTTCCTGCGGTCGCGCGGGTTCGTCGACTACGTGCAGCGCTGCGCCGAGGCCGGCACGGAAATCCTCGGCATCTGCGGCGGATTCCAGATGCTGGGCCGGTGCATCCGTGATCCTGAGCGCGTTGAGGCGGCGGTGGACGCCGCCGATGGGCTCGGCTTCCTGCCGGCTACCACGGTTTTTGAGGGAGCGAAGCTGACCGCGCAAGTGCGTGGCGTGCACCTGGCCAGCGGGCTGCCAGTCGCCGGGTATGAGATTCACATGGGCCGGATGCAGGCGGAGGCAGGCGCCGATCCGGTGTTCAGGTTGCGGCGCGAGCCCGGTCCGATGGCGGAATACGACGATGGGCTCCAAACTCCGGACGGGCGCATCTGGGGCACGCATGTCCATGGGCTGTTTGACCTCAGCGGATTCCGCCGCTGGTGGCTGAACCGGCTGCGGCAGCGCAAGGGGCTTGCGCCGCTGGTGAACGGCGCTGCGCCGGCCGATGGCGTCTACGACCGGCTGGCAGCTGCCGTGCGCCCGCATCTGCAGCTGGAGGCCATCTACCGCATGCTGGACCGCGCATGATCGACGGCCCGCTGCCCATGCTCGCGCTGGCCTATGGCGCCGACCTGCTCATTGGCGACCCTGAGTGGTTTCCTCATCCGGTGCGGGCGATGGGCGCGGCCATCCACTGGGGCGAGCGCTGCCTGCGCCGCATCATGCCGTGGGAACGGCTGGCCGGCATCGTGCTCGTGGCGGCGGTTGTGGGCGCCAGCTACGGGGCGGCGTGCTGGTTCTTGCGGCTGCGCGTTCTCTCCTCAACGTGGGGACTCCTCGCTGGTGCGGCGCTGTTGTTCACCTGCCTGTCGACGAAGGACCTCGCGGGCGAAAGCCATCGCGTGCTCCAGGCGCTGGAAGTCGGCGATCTGCCGCTGGCCCGCCAACGCGTGGGCCGGATCGTCGGGCGAGACACCCAGCAGCTTGACGCGCCGGAGATTGTCCGGGCCACGATCGAAACGATCGCCGAAAGCACGCTGGATGGCATCTGCTCGCCGTTGTTCTACTTCGTCGTCGGGGGCGTGCCGGGGGCGGTGGCCTACAAGGCCGTGAATACGCTCGATTCGATGATCGGGCACCGCTCGGCGCGGTATCTCCGATTCGGCTGGGCTGCGGCGACGCTGGACACGGCGGCGAACTGGCTGCCGGCGCGCCTGTCCGCAGCCCTGTTTGCCGTCGCAGCGTGGGTAAATCGCGCTGATGCCGCATCTGCCTGGCGCTGCGCCTGGCGTGACGGGGACGGCGGTCCTGTCCCGAACGCCGGGATTCCAGAGGCGGCGATGGCGGGCGCGCTCAGGGTCCGGTTGGGCGGCGTGAACCGCTACGACGGCCGGCCGGTGGAGATGCCGCCCATGGGCGAGCCGCGCCGGCTGCTGGAGCCGGAACGCATCCGCGAAGCGATCCGGCTCATGTACGTCTGCTCCCTGGTAGCCTGGCTCGCCGCGATGGGCGCACTGGCGATCACGACCCGATGGTAGCCATCCCGCGCGTGCTGATCGCAGGGACGCACAGCGGCGTCGGCAAAACCACGGTGGCGGTGGGCGTGATGGCCGCCCTCCGTCGCCGCGGCCTCACGGTGCAGCCGTTCAAGGTTGGGCCGGACTACATCGATCCGAGCTATCACACCGCGGTGGCGAAACGCAGCTGCCGCAACCTCGACACGTGGCTGCTGCGGAAGCCGCTGGTGCGTGGGGTGTTCCAGGACGCCAGCGCCGGGGCGGACATCGCGGTCATCGAAGGCGTCATGGGATTGTTTGACGGCCACGCGAGCGCGAATGACCGCGGCAGCACCGCAGAGCTCGCCAAGGTGCTCCAGGCGCCGGTCATCCTCGTCGTGGACGGCAGCCACATGGCGCGCTCGGCGGCGGCGCTGGTGCACGGGTACCGCACCTTTGATCCTGCGGTGCGCATCGCCGGGGTCATCTTCAATCGCGTGCGAGCAGGTCACTTCAACTTGCTGCGCGAGGCGTTGCGCGGTTCCGGCTGCCCGGCGCTGGGCTATCTGCCTCCCGATGCTGCGCTGGCGATTCCTGAGCGGCATTTGGGCCTCGTCCCGGCGGCGGAAGACCGGCGCCTCGCGCAGGTGCACGGGGCGCTCGGCGAGCGGTTGGCGGCCACGGCGGATCTGGAGCGGCTCCTGCGGATCGCCCGTCAGGCCCCGGCGCTCGCGCCCGCGCGGCTGCCGGGCCAAGGCCAAGACCCGCCGACGGCCACCTGCACGATCGGGGTCGCCAGGGATCAAGCCTTTCATTTTTATTATCAGGAGAACCTGGATCTCTTGCGGCGATGCGGCGCGCGGCTGATCGAGTTCAGTCCGATGCGCGACCCCCGGCTTCCAGAGGGATTGGATGCGCTGTATCTCGGCGGCGGATTCCCTGAAGTGTTCGCGAAGACGCTGGCCCAGAACGCGCCGCTGCGCCGGCAGGTCAAGGCTGCGGTGGAGGCCGGGCTGCCGACGTACGCGGAATGCGGCGGGCTCATGTACCTGGCGGAGCGGCTGGTCGATCCTCAGGGGCGCCGGCATCCCATGGTGGGTGTTCTTCCAGGCGCTGTCCGGATGACTGACCGGCTGCAGCACTTCGGTTACGTCACGCTGACCACCGCGCGCGACACGATCTTGGCTCAAGCCCGCGATGCCATCAAAGGCCACGAGTTCCATTATTCGACGTGGGACTACCAGGTGCCGGAGGGGCAGACCGCGTACGTGGCCGCGAACCACCGGGTGCGCCGGCGGGAAGGCTATGCGCGCGCCAACTTGCTGGCCTCGTACATCCATGTCCACTTTCTGACGAATACCCGATGGGCGCGCGGCTTTGTGGCGTCCGCTCAAGCGTGGAAGCAGGCTCGCGCTGAGCGCGCAGCAGGCGCTGCCCCACAATAGGCAGGGAACCATGGTGCAGTGTCGGCATGTGGTCAGGGGGATCGTGTGGGGGCTCGTGATGGGGATCGGCGCAACCGGCTGGGCAGCCGTCCCGAGCCGGTTGGAGGAAACCGTGGTGACCGCGACGCGCAGCAGCATGCCGACGGGCAAGGTGACGAAGTCGGTCAGCGTGGTCACGGCGGAGGAGATTGAGCGGACGCACGCGGAGCATGCGCTTGACGCGCTGCGCACGGTCCCCGGGGTCTTCGTCCGGCGCAGCGGGGCCACGGGCCGCATCACCTCGGCGGTCATCCGCGGATCGACGGACAACCAGGTCGTCGTGCTGATCGACGGCGTGGATGCCAGCAGCACCACCTTGGGCAGCTTCAACTGGGCCAATCTGCCTGCGGATCAGATCGAGCGCATCGAGGTGCTGCGCGGCTCGGCCAGCACGCTCTACGGGGCCAACGCGATCGGCGGGGTCATCAACGTCATCACCAAGCGGGGCGCCGGCCCGATGCGCACGGTCTACCAGCAGGAGTTCGGCACGCTGCGCACCTTCAAGGAAAGCGTCAGCAACCAGGCGGAGCTCGGCCCCCTCCGCTATTTCGCCTCTGTGTCGCGGCTCGACAGCAAGGGATTGAGCGTCGGCGACGACGTGGAAGCCACCCACGTGGCGGTGACCGCGGACGCGGATCTGGCGCCGTGGCTCAGCCTCGCGACGTCTCTGAACAACGATGATTCGCATGTGGGGATCGACGACGGGGCGTTCCGGCCGGACCCGAACCGCTTCACCGAGCGCGAGCACCTGGTCCTTAACACCACGGCGACCGTCAAGCCGCTCGAGGCATGGGAGCATGAGCTGCGGCTGGGCTATAATGGCGACGACCTGCTGGACGTGGACGTGGCCGATCCCGGCACCACGCAAACCACGTCCAAGAGCCGCATCAACACCGACCGGTACACCGTGGAATGGCTGCAGCGGATCGCGTGGGGCCCGCTGGGTCACTCGACGGCCGGGTTCGAATTCAAGGATGAGGAAGCGGAAAGCAGCTTCAGCGAGACGATCATGCAGCAGGCGGTCTACCTGCAGCACCAGCTCGATCTGGGGGACCGGCTCACGCTGATCGCCGGCGCCCGCCGCCTGCGCCACAGCATGTTCGGCTACGACACCACGGCCGAGACGTCGGCCTCGTACCGGCTCCCCGTCCTCGAGACGCGCCTGCGCGGCAATTTCAGCATGGGCTTCCGGGCCCCAACCATGAACGAGCTCTTCTTCCCAAACTTCGGCAACCCCGATCTCTCGCCGGAACACAGCCGCACGTTTGAACTGGGGATCGCGCAGGACTGGTGGGAGCAGCGGCTCACCGCCGGCCTCTCGTTGTTTCACACGCGGGTGGACGACCTCATGCAGATCGTCCGCGTCAACTCGACCACGTCCCAACCCCAGAATGTCGCCGCAGCGCGCATGGCGGGCTTCGAGCTGGAAGGGGCGGTCGAGCCGGTGACCGGGCTGCGGCTCTCGGCGAACTGGGCCTACACGGACGCGGATGACGAAACGGCCCACGAAGAGCTGCTGCGCATTCCGCTGAATCGGGTGACGTTCGCGCTCACGTATCAGGTGCTCGAGCGCTGGCAGCTGCACCTGGACGCCCTCGTCGTGTCCAGCCGGGAGGAGAGCGTGGCGACCAACCGGCGGCTGCCCACGAAGGGCTACAAGAAGGTCGACGGGGTCCTCACCTTCAACGCCACGAAGCGCCTGACGCTCTATGGGCGGATTGACAACCTGTTCGATCGCCACTACAGCGAGGTGCTGGGGTTTCCCGCGCCGGGCACCCTCTTCTTCATCGGCGGGAAGGTCGAGCTGTGATGGGAGCGGACGCGGGCAGCCACGGCCTCTACGAGGTGATCTGGGCGCGTCGCGACGTCCGCCGCTTTCGGCTGGACCCGGTTCCCGATGCGGTGCTCTGGCGCATCCTCCAGGCCGCGCACCACGCCCCTTCGGTGGGATTCATGCAACCATGGAACTTCATTGTGGTGCGGGACCAGGGCGTGAAGGCGCACGTGAAACAGGCCTTCGTCGAGGAAAACGCACGGGCGGCTCGGCGCTACCGAGGTCAGCGTCGCATGCTCTACGATAGCCTGAAGCTGGAAGGGATCCTCGAAGCGCCCATCAATCTGTGCGTGACCTGCGACCGGTCACGGCTCGGCCCGCACGTCTTGGGGCGGAACAGCATCCCTGAAACGGATCTGTTCAGCACATGTTGTGCGATCCAGAACCTCTGGCTTGCCGCTTGCGCGGAAGGCCTCGGGGTCGGGTGGGTGAGCATTCTCCAACTCAACCGGCTGCGCAGCCTCTTGGGTATTCCGAGACAGGTTGTGCCCGTCGCCTATCTGTGCGTCGGCTATCCACAGATGTTACTGTCGAGGCCAGAATTGGAGCTGGTCGGCTGGGCGCCGCGCCTGCCACTCGGGGAGCTGATTTTCGACGACCGATGGGGTCGGAGACATCACGAGCTGGGCGTGGACCTGATGGCGCCATCACGCTGATGGATGACGTTCAACGGGGCAGGCCGGTCATGATCGGCACGGTCGAGATCTAACATGCTGGGCGTGTTCCAGCGCGGGGGGCCGATCATGTGGCCCCTCTTGGCGACGTCGTTCATCGCGGCGGTGGTCGTGATCGAGCGGTTGCTCTTCATCTGGCGGGAGCGCCGTCGCCGACAGCCCGCCATGGTCGGGAAGATCCTCAGCCTGACCGAAAGTGGCGACATCGACAAGGCGATCCGCCTTGGCCATCACACCAAGGACTTCGTGGCGCGCACGCTAGTCTCCGGGTTGTCACAGCGCCACAAGTCGTTTGCCAACGGGCTGCTGCGGGCCGCGAACCACGAGCTGCAGCGCTTCAGCCGGGGCTTGCCGGTGCTGGATACCATCATCACGCTCGCCCCGCTCCTGGGCCTGCTCGGGACCGTGACCGGGCTCATCCGGTCCTTCGGCCTGCTGGGCGCCGAAGAGCTGGGCGCGCCCTCCGCCATCACCGGCGGCATCGCGGAAGCGCTCATCGCCACGGCGTTCGGGTTAGGGATCGCCATCGTGGCGCTGATCCCGTTTAATTACCTCAATGCCCGGCTGGAAGAAGCCCGGCGCGAAATCGAAGACGCGTCGACGCATCTGGAGCTGCTGCTCATGGAACCGGAACGCCGGTGATGCGAATTCCGGTCCCGGGGGCGCGCCGGCGCGCCCGCATCGAGATCATTCCGCTGATCGACATCATGTTTTTCCTGCTGGCAACGTTTGTCATGGTGTCGTTGTCCATGATCAAGAACCGGGGCATCGTGGTGCACCTGCTGGCGGCTGCGAGTAGCGCGCCGCAGACGCAACAGCCGCTGGCCACCATCACGGTGACCGAGGCCGGGGTCCTCTACCTCGACCAGCAGCCGGTGGATGTGCAGACGCTCAGAAGCCGGCTGGAAGACTTGAAGCGCGCGAACCCGGAACTAGGCGTATCCCTCCACGGCGATGAAGGCGCCCTGTTCGGCCAAGCCATTCACGTGCTGGACGAGGTGCGCGTGCTGGGCATCACCAAAGTCGCGATCCAGACGCGCACGCCGCCGAAACCGCGCTGATGCCTCCGATCCAGGACCGCGTGGTTGCCGTCATCGGCGCGCTGACGATCCATGCAGCCGTGCTGTTCGCCGGAGGGCTGGGGCAGCCGGCGGAATATGGTGTAGAGCCCGGCAGCGGCGGGATGGAAGTTCTGCTCGTGGCCGCGTTGCCTCACGCTGCCCAGCAGCGGGATCCGCAGCCCGAGGAACGCCGGCCCGACCCGGCGGCCGTTTCGGCGGCTGAGGAGGCCTTCGTGCTGCCGGAGCCTGTGCCGGCCGAACTGCTCGATCAGGCCGAAGCCGCCATGCCAGAAGCCGTGCATCCCACGCCGGCCGTGGGGGACGGCAGCTCAGCCGCGCCGGGGACTGATCCCATCACGTTCTATTCGGAAGGCGGCGGGCAGATGGCAGGTGCGCCCGGACATCTCCGGAACCCGGCGCCGCCATACCCGCTGACGGCGCGGCGCTTGGGCCAGGAAGGCGTCGTGATGCTGACAGTCCGGATTGATGCCGACGGGCGTCCGCTCGAGGTCGAGGTGGAGCAGAGCTCCGGATTTCCGCTGCTGGACGACTCCGCGCTCACGACGGTTCGGCGGTGGAGATTCCGTTCCGCCCGCATGGGGGGCGTGCCCGTTGCGTCGACGGTCGAAGTGCCGATCCGCTTTGTCTTGCGGGACCAATGAGGGCAGGGCGACGCTGATGCAGGTCCGCCGACATGCGCGCTGGCCCATGGCCGTCGCCCTCATGGGGCTTGGGCTGGTAGTGGTTTGGGCCGGACGCTGGCCGGGCAGGCCGGATACGCGGAAATCGCCGGCGCGGCTGCCGGTCACCATGCGGATCGATTTCGGCCCGGCAGGCAAGCCGTCACAGGAGCAGCACATCCTGGTCGATCGAGGATCCACAGCCAAAGACGCCGCGTCCCTGGTGGCCCCCATTCAAAGCGGGGCCATCTGCTGCAATACCCGCGAGCTGGCGGCGATTGACGGAGTCTGGGCGGACGCGGCGCAGAATGCCTGGTGGACGTGCCGGATCAATGGCTCCCCGAGGATCAGCCCCTTCAAGACGGAACTGCGCTCAGGAGACCGGGTCGAATGGATTTTCGTCAAGCAGTCGCAGTAGCCGGCGCTGCCCTCGCGCTCGGCATCGCAGGCCAGGCGCAGGCCGGGCAGCTGCACGGGGTCGTGCGCCTGGACGGGCCGAGGCCGGAGCCGGCGGTCATCACGATCACAGCCACCTCCACCGAGTACTCCATCGAGGGCTGCGGTGCAGTCACGAAGCCCTCCCAGCAGCTGCTGGTGGACCGCGCCGGCGGCATCCAAAATGTGGTCGTCTGGGTGGACCTGCCGGGCGCGCCGCGCGAGGCGGCCGTGGACATGACCGCCACGTTGGATCAGCATGCGTGCGTCTTCGAGCCGCACCTGGTGGTGCTGCCCATCGGAGGCACGCTGGTGATCCGCAACTCCGATCCTGTGCTGCACAACGTCCGCATCTTTCAAGCACGGACCATGCTGATGCACGAATGGCAGAAGCCGCAGGACCAGGATCTGACGTGGCGCTTTACGGAGCCCGGGCGGTATCTCGTGCGTTGCGGCGTCCATGCCTGGATGTACGCCTGGGTCGTGATCGGGGACCCGGCGCGCACAGGGGTGACGGACGCGGCAGGGCAGTTTACGCTTTCGGGAATCCCGGAGGGACGCTATACTCTGCACGTGTGGCATGAAACGTTGGGCGAACGCGAGCAGCCTGTGACCGTGACCGGGGAGGGATCGACCGTCACGATACATGTTCCGGAGCCAGGCACCCCGCCTGCGGGCGGGGAGCCAGGCACCGGCAAAGGAGGGGCGACATGACGATCGGATTGGCGTTGGCGCTGAGCGCCGGGCTCATCGCCGGAGGGTTGTCGCATGCGGTTGGGTCAGCGCCGATGCTCGGGGCGCTGCTGTGCGCCGCCTGCTTCCTGCGCCGGCGCGACGTGGTGCTCGTCGGCCTGGTTGGCATGGTGACGCGGGATCTGGTCCTCGGGGTCAGCGCGTTCACGCTGGTGCGGGTGGCGGCCATCCTCAGCGTCGCCGGCATGCTCGCGGCGGTCCGCGTCCGTCCCACGGCGAAATCCCTGCTCCTGGGACTCGCGATGTCCGCGCCGGTCTACCATCTAACCCTGGCCGTCGGGGACTGGCTCACGCGCACCTGCTCCAAGGAACCGCTGACCGACGCCGGGTTACTCGCCACGTTGGCCGACAGCCTGCCCTATGTGCAGCGCTCCCTGCTGGGGGAGCTCGCCTTCACCGGCGCGTTCCTTGCCGTGTACACGCTGGCCGGCTACCTCGTGACGCGGCGCTGGCCCGCCTTGGCCCCCCAGCTCTCCGCGGAATAACGGGCCGCGGTCCCGCGGTCATGCGCATTTGCTCGTTCTTTTCCTCGGCCACCGAGCTGCTCTACGCCCTCGGCATGGGCCGCTCGGTCGTCGGGCGCAGCGAGCGGTGCGACTACCCGCCGGAGGCGCGGCGGAAACCCATCGTCGTCCGCAGCCGCGTCGCTTCGGATCAGCTCTCCAGCCAGGGCATCGACCAGGCGGTGCAGGCCCTGCGCCGCAACGGCGAGCACCAGTACGACATCGATCTGGCCCTCCTGAAGCGCCTGCATCCGGACGTGGTGGTGACGCAGGAGCTGTGCAATGTCTGCGCGGCCAGCCATCCCGAGGTGCTGGACGCGGCGCACGCCCTGCCCCGCACGCCCACCATTGTCTCGGTCACGGCGCGCCGGTTCGATGAGCTGTTCGAGTCCATTCGGGTGTTGGGCGACGCCACTGGACGGGCGAAGCAGGCAGCGCGGCTCAGCGAGCGGGTGCGGCGCGATATCGAGGCCGTCCGTCGCCGGGTCCGGCAGGCGCGCGCCACGCCGAAGGTCTGGTGCGCCGAGTGGCTCGATCCGCTCATGACCGCCGGACACTGGCTGCCGGAGTTGGTGGCGATGGCCGGCGGGATTGATGGGTTGGGACGGGCAGGGGAGGATTCCCCGCGCGTCACCTGGGAGGAGGTCCGGCGCTATGATCCGGACGTCATCCTCGTCATGCCCTGTTCATTTTCGATCGCGCGCACGGTGAAGGAATTTCCCTTGCTGGCGCGGCATCCGGGGTGGTCATCTGTGAGCGCCGTGAAAGCCGGCCGGGTGTTCGCCGTGGACGGTTCATGGTTCCATCGTCCCGGGCCCCGCCTCGTCGATGGGCTGAAGCTGATGGCGGCGCTGGCTCACCCTGAGGCGTTTCCCAAGCCGCCGGCCGCGCACGCCAAGGCGCTGCGCTCGTGATGACCTGGACCCCGGAAGACAAAGCCCCCAGAGAGCATCGCGACACCGCCGTGGCGGCGCGCAAGGGGCTCATCATGGTCTACACGGGGGACGGCAAGGGCAAGACGACCGCAGCACTCGGGTTGGTGTTCCGCGCGCTGGGGCGCCGGTGGCGCGTGGCAGTGGTGCAGTTCATCAAGGGGAAATGGAAGACCGGCGAGGCCGCCATGGCCAAGGAGTTGGCCGGGCGCATGGATTTTTTCTCGCTGGGGGACGGTTTTACGTGGGATACCAAGAATTACGAGCAGGACGTGGCCAGCGCCAGGGCGGCGTGGACGAAATGCCTCGAGCTGTTAGCGGATGAGCGCTACCAAATCGTGATCTTCGACGAGCTCAGCTATGTGCTGGCGTACAGTTTCCTTCCGCTTGATGAGGTCTTGGATGCGCTCAAGCGGAAGCCCCCGCGCACCCATGTCGTGATCACGGGGCGGGATGCGCCGCAGGCGCTGATGGATGCGGCGGATTTGGTCACTGAGATGCGCGACATCAAGCACCCCTACCGCGCGGGCATCAAAGCCCAGCCCGGCGTGGATTACTGACGCGGCCGGCCGAGTTCATTTCTGCCGCCCCATGCAGAGCGGGCAGTCTTCAGCAAAATGCACGTACCGTCCCTGCCGGTCCTTCGGCGACCAGAAGGTGGCCAGCTCGCCGATGCCGGCGAAAGTGCGGGTCAGGCTCCGGGTGATCCCCTTGTTCAGGCCGGTAAACACGCTGTGGCCCTCTTTCGCTTCCTGCGCCGGCTGGCGGATCATCTCGGTCCAGCCGAGCAACGCGTTCGTGGCGCCGCGCGCCAGCGTGTGGCCGGCTTTCGTGCCGTAATCCGGGTCCGTGACGCGCCCGCAAATCGGGCAGACCATTCGCGCTGCGGGCCGCTCCTGCTTGGCGTCCGCAGGCTTCGCCTCAGCTTTTGCCTCTGCGGCCGCCGCCCACGCCGAACCACGGCCTGCCAGCAGAATCAGGCCCAGCGCCCAGCCCCATCGCCATCCGCGCATGTCCACCTCCAAACAACAAGCCCTTGCTCGGCGCAAGGGCTTGTTGGACGAGCAGAATGAAAACCGGAACTCAGGAGCTTAGGATCTGGGTCCCGCCTTCCGGCAACGGCGCGTCGACCTCGGTCAGAAAGAAGGTCACGACGTGCACGACACCGCCGAGCTCGTTCTCCAAGGCGTCCTTGAGCCCGTAACCGACACCCTTGAGAAACCCTGCCCCGGAGGACGAGGCCTCCTTCGGTTCGGTGAAGAGATCGGTCCACCCGAGCAGCGCGTTCTTGAGGCCGAAGCCCAGCTTGCCCATCGCGCGGCTGGTGTACCCGACTTCCTGCGTCCAGGGACTGGGGGTGTAGTCCTTCGTCAACGACAGCGTGACTTTGGCTCCCCCCATCTCAGCCGCCTGTGCCGACGAAACGGCTGCGATGCCGACAGCCAGCACGACGATGCTGGCAATCACCCCGATACGCTTTCCCATCCCCACCTCCTGTGGTTGCGCGCAGTCTAGCAAAAGCCATCGGGGAGTGCAAGCTCCTTTTTCCCCAACGGGGCGGGGCTGGTTGACACTACTTCTGAGCCCATGATACGATTGAACTACGATGACGGCAAACGGGCTCGTGCAGATGGAGGTGAGCAAGATCCGCATCGATGAGCGGCGCGGCGAGCAAGTCGTTGTCCTCAAGGAGCGGGGCGGCAACCGGTTCCTGCCGATCATCATCGGCATCTCCGAAGTCACGGCGATCAAGATGAAGATCAGCGGCATCCAGCCGCCGCGGCCCCTCACGCATGACCTG
>JAHFGU010000215.1 GCA_023247285.1 Candidatus Omnitrophota bacterium | reverse complement strand
GGAAACCCAACACGAGAAGCTCGCCCCGCTCCGCCGCGACGTCCACTTCCTCGGCGATCTGCTGGGGCAGGTGCTGACCCAGCTGGAGGGGCGCGCCTTCTTTGAAACGGAGGAGCGTATCCGCGCGTTGGCGATTGCCATCCGCCGGGGCGGGGAAGCGCGCAAGGAAGCGGCGCTGCGCCGGATGCTAGACCGGTTGCCGCTCGGGACCGCGGAGCGGATCATCCGCGCGTTTTCCGTCTATTTCCAGCTCGTGAATCTCGCCGAGGAAAATCACCGGCTGCGCCGCCGCCGCCACTACGAGGCGCTGCCCGGCTTCCATCCGCAGCGCGGCTCGATCGAGGACGTGGTGCACCGGCTGCACGCCGCCCAGGTGCCGTTCGAGGAGCTGGCCGCGCGCGTCGGCGAGATCTCTATCGTCTTGGTGCTGACTGCGCACCCGACCCAAGCCCTGCCGCCGACCATCCTGACCAAGCACCGCGCGATCTGGGACCTGCTCATCCGGCGGCAGCTGCTGCATCCGGGTCCGTCGGAGGAAGCCGACCTCACGCAAGCGCTGGTGGAGCAGATCCTGGGATTGTGGCAGACCGAAGAGCTGCGCCCCTCGCGGCCGACGATCCAGGATGAGGTAGAGCAGGGGATCTACTACTTGTCATCAGTGCTCTACGAGTCGCTGGCCGATGTGGTGATGGCCTTCCGCGAAGAGGTGCAGCGCGTCTACGGTCGGGCGCTGCCGCTGGCCGGGCTCATCCGCGCGGGCAGCTGGATCGGCGGGGACAAGGACGGCAACCCCAGCGTGACGCATGAATCGGTCCGCTGGGCGCTGTTGCGCTACCGGCGCGCCATCCTCTCGAAATACCTCGGATCGCTCGAGCGCCTGCAGGAGCAGCTGACGCATTCCGACCAGCTCTGCCGGATTCTGCCTGCGCTCAAGCGTTCGCTCGCCAGCGACCGGCGCAGCTTCCCGGCGCTGGAGGAATCGCTGGACGCGCGCTTTCCGCACCAGCCCTACCGGCAGAAGATCGAGCTCATGAGCCATCGGCTGCGCCAGATGTTCCGCTATCCGACGGAGAGCGACGGCGGCTACGCCGGCGCCCACGAGTTGCTGCATGATCTCCAGCTCATTCAGCGCAGCCTCCGCGCCCATCGCGCCGAGGCCATCGCCGATCGGTCGGTGGCCAAGCTGGCTCTGCAGGCGGAGCTCTTCGGTTTTATCTTCGCCAAGCTCGATGTGCGGGAGCACTGCCAGCGCCACCTCGAGGCCTTTGCCGAGCTGGCGCGCGTGCACGCGCTCTCACCGAAGGACCCGCGCGCGATGACCGAGCCCGAACGCCGCGCGCTGCTGGACGGCCTGCTGGCGCGCCCGCAGTACGTCGAGCTGCTGAAAGGCGTCTCGCCGGCCACCCGCGAGGTCGTGCGCACGATCCAGATCATGGCTGAGCACCTGGAGCATGTCGACCCGGATGCCATCGACGGCTACATCATCAGCATGACGCACGAGGCGAGCGATGTGCTACTCGTGCTCTGGCTCTTCCAGCAGGCGGACCTCTTCCGCCGCACCACCCGCGGGTGGTGGAGCGGGGCGCACATCATCCCGCTCTTCGAGGGGATCGATGATCTGCGCCGCGCCGACCAGACGATGGCCGCGCTCTTCGAACATCCGGTCTACCGGCACCACCTGGCGGCGCGCGGCAACCGCCAGCAGATCATGCTGGGCTATTCGGACTCCAATAAG
This sequence comes from Candidatus Omnitrophota bacterium, assembly GCA_023247285.1. Next base: position 901 of record JAHFGU010000215.1, on the reverse strand, counting down.
GACGGCGGCTTCATCCCGGCGAACTGGGAGCTCTACCAGGCGCAGCGCCGGCTGCACGTCCTTGCGAATCGGCACCGGGTTGAGCTGCAGCTCTTCCACGGGCGTGGCGGCACCATCGGCCGGGGCGGCGGCCCGCTGCACCAAGCGATCCTGGCGCAGCCGCACGGCACGATCGCCGGACGCATCAAGATCACCGAGCAGGGTGAGGTGATCGCGGCGAAGTACGCCAATCCGCTGATGGCCCTGCGCAACTTGGAGCTGGTCTTGAGCGCGGTCCTGGAATCCACGCTCCTGGGCCACGCGCCGCCGGCCAGGCAGCTGGAGTGGGAAGGGGCGGTCGATGTGCTCTCGCACGCCGCGTTGATCGAGTACCGTCGGGCGATCTACGATGACCCGGATTTCCTCACCTATTTCGAAGAGGCCACGCCGATCGATGCGATCACGGAGTTCCGCATCGGATCGCGGCCGGCCCGGCGCTCGGCGCGGCGGGGCATCGCCGACTTACGGGCTATCCCGTGGGTGTTCAGCTGGGTCCAGAGCCGACACTTGCTGCCGAGCTGGTTTCCCTTCGGTTCCGCCGTCGAGGAATTCATCCGGGGCCGGCCCGACGGACGCTCTGCGCTGCAAGAGATGTATGCCGGTTTTCCGTGGTTCCATGTCATGGTGGATTTCGTCCAGATGAGCCTGGGCATGGCCGACCTGCGCATCGCCCGGCAGTACGCCGCGCTGGTCCGCCGCCCTGCCGTGGGCCGCCGCGTCTTCGCCGCCATCGAGTTGGAATTCCACCGCAGCCGCAAGGCGGTCCTGGCCATCACCGGCCAGCAGGAGCTGCTGGATTCCAATTACGTCCTGCAGAACGCGATCCGGCTGCGAAATCCGTATGTGGATCCCATCAGCCTGC
>JAHFGU010000214.1 GCA_023247285.1 Candidatus Omnitrophota bacterium | reverse complement strand
CGCGACGCCGGGATAGCTCAGGTAGTAGAGCGCAGGTCTGAAAAACCTGGCGTCCCCAGTGCAAGTCTGGGTCCCGGCGCCATTCCTTTTCTTCTTCCCGTTGCCCGGCGTCCCTCATGCCCGCACCGCTGAACGTCCTCGTGGTTGACGACGAGCCGAAGATCTGCCGCCTCCTCGAGCAAATCCTCACCGCGCGCGGCTGTCGGGTGCGCGTCGCGCACGACGGTTTGGAAGGGCTCCGCGCCTTCCAGCAGGCGCCGGCGGATGTCGTGATCACCGACATCCGCATGCCGAAGCTCAACGGTGTCGAATTGCTGCGAGAGCTGAAGCATCTCGACCCGCTGCTCAACGTTGTCGTGATCACCGCCTACCCATCCATTGAGGGCGCGGTCGACGCGATGCGTGAAGGGGCCTGCGACTTCATCACCAAACCCTTCGACGTCACGCAGGTGCAGGCCATCCTCTTCCGCTGCCAGCAGCGCGCAAGCCTGGCTCGGCAGCTGCGCACCGCCGGCGAGGGCGCACTCAAGCTGGAAGAGCTCAACCGCCGTCTGTCGGAGCTCAACGACCTCAAGAGCCAGTTCCTCGCAGCCCTCTCCCACGAAATCAACACGCCGCTGTGCCTCATGAGCGAGTGGATCTACCTGCTCTCCGACGGGACGCTCGGCTCGCTTTCGGCCGAGCAGCAGCAGGCGCTGAGCGTGCTGATTGGCGCGTACGAGCGGCTCCAGCGGTTGCTCCAACAGCTCATCGATCTCATGCAGGGCGGCCAAATCACGCTGCAGCGGAAGACGGTGCCGGCCCAAGAGCTGTTGCGCGCCGCGCTGCAAACCGTGCTGCCCAAGGCCGCCGCAAGGTCCGTGTCCGTCGTTGTGAACCTGCCGGAGGCGGCGATTCCGCTCGAAGTGGACCAGCGCCGCTGCGAGGCCGCCCTCACCTATCTGCTCGACAACGCGATCCGGTTTAACCATGAGCATGGCCGGGTTGAGGTGGAGCTGCAAGGCCTGGCGGATTCGATCCAAGTCACGATCCGGGACACCGGCATCGGCATTCCAGCCAGCGAGCTCGAGAAGGTGTTTGCCCCGTTCTACCAGGTGGACCGGAAGCTGAACCGCGCGTATGACGGCGCCGGCGTCGGCCTCACGCTCGCGAAGCAGTACCTGGAGCTGCACGGGGGCGCGGTCCAGTTGCAGAGCCACCCAGGGCAGGGCACGACGGTCATCGCCACGATCCCCCGCCCAGCCATCGCGGTTCCCGCTCCATCCGCCTCCTCGTCCACCGGCTGACGCGGCCGGGCCTCCGTGTTGCGTCTTGCCCCTGGCGCGCTACAATAGAACTTCATCCTGCACGAGGCCCGGAAGGGCCGAGCAATGAGCATTCGACTGTTCGCGGTGTCCGAAAGGGGGAGACCAGGGAGGCTCGCTTTGTATGATGTGAGGGCCGACCGATAGGAGGGGGAAACGCGGTTTCCCCCTCCTATGGAGCGCCCACAATTTAGCAATGGGCGCGACGCCGACGTAGCTCAGGGGTAGAGCAGCTGTTTCGTAAACAGCGGGTCGGAGGTTCAAATCCTCTCGTCGGCTTTCTTTTATCTGGCATGGGAGGGCGGCATGGCAGGCGCAGTCATCGAGTTGACGGATGCGAATTTTGAGCAGGAAGTCGCCACATCTTCGACGCCGGTGCTGGTGGACATGTGGGCTACGTGGTGCGGGCCCTGCCGCCTCATCGCGCCGGTCGTGGAGGAACTGGCCGGGACCTACCAAGGCCGGCTGAAGGTGGGGAAGGTGAACGTGGACGATCACCCGCAGGTCGCGGCCCAGTTCCGCATCATGAACATCCCGACGCTGCTGCTCATCAGGGGTGGCCAGGAAGTGGACCGGATCGTCGGGGTGGTGCCAAAGGAAGAATTGGCCCGGCGCATCGACCGGGCGATCGCCTGACGCGGAGCGCTGCCACGCCCGCCCTTCGACGCCGCTCGCGGCGGTCGTTCCGGGCTCGTCGAGGGACGCCCACCCGCCCTCGACAGATCGCGGTCTTCTGTTCCGGCCAGGGCACCAACCTGCAGGCGATCCTCGATGCGGTCCGCGTTGGCAGGCTCCGCGCCACCGTGGCGATCGTGGTCAGTGACCGCGCGGGGGTAGCGGCCCTGGCGCGCGCGCGCCGGGCCGGGGTCGCCGCCACGGTCCTCGCCCCCGCCGACTATCGCGATCGCGCCGCCTATGAGCGCGCCCTGCGTGCGCTCTGCCGCGTGCGGGGCGTCCAGCTCATCTGCTTGGCCGGCTTCATGCGGATTCTCTCACCGGCGTTCGTGCGCGCGTTCCGCCACCGCATCCTGAATATTCATCCGGCGCTGCTGCCGGCCTTTCCCGGCGGCCATGCGCTGCGCGACGCGCTGGCCTGGGGCGCGAAAGTGACCGGCGCATCCGTCCACCTGGTGGATGAGCAGATTGACCACGGCCCGATCGTGCTCCAAGAAGCGGTGCCGATTCGGCCCGGGGACACGGAAGCCAGCCTGCTGACGCGCGTGCACCGCGTCGAGCACCGGCTCTATCCGCGCGCGATTCAACTGCTGTTAGACGGGCGGGTGGTCGTGCGAGGGCGGCGGGCCGTTATTTGTTAAAAAGTGCCAGAGAAAAATG
>JAHFGU010000098.1 GCA_023247285.1 Candidatus Omnitrophota bacterium | reverse complement strand
CCTCCTCGCGGAGGATGGCCAGCAGCTCCTCGTAGGCGTTGCGGCAATGGATGGCCAGCGGCAGGCTGCACCGGTAGGCGATCTGGACGCAGGCGCGGAACACCTCGCGCTGGCGCTCGGGAGGCGAGAGCTTCCGGTAGAAGTCCAACCCGACTTCTCCGATCGCCCCAACCTCTGGCTCGCCGGCCAGCGCCTCCAGCTCCCGAAGCTCAGCCTCGCTTGTCCCGTTGACTTCGTGCGGATGGATGCCGACTGCGGCGCGCACCCCGGCATACGCGCGCGCCGCGGCGATGCTGGCGCGGCTGTCCGCCAGGGTGGTGCCGATCGTCACGACCTGGGCGACGCCGGCCGCACGCGCGCGGCCCAGCGCATCAGGGATCGCGGCAGCGAGCGGCGGCTCGGCGAGATGGCAGTGCGTGTCGACAAACTCAAGCGGCATCCGTCTGCATGCACCCGGGCATCAGCGGCGCTTCCTCTGATACGTCCCCATGAGCTGGGCCTGAGCCAGGATGTGCCCCTGCATGGCGGCCTCGACCTGGTGCTTGGATGGCCGCGCCGGAAGATCAAGCATGGCGTCGAGGGCATAGAGTTTGAAGTCATACCGGTGCGTCCCGCTGGGCGGACACGGGCCGCCGTAGCCGGTCCGGCCGAAATCCGTCACGCCCTGGCGCGATCCATCCGGCAGCGCGGCATCGGGCGGCAGCCCTTCGGGCAGGCGCCGGGTCGCCGGGGGCAGGTTATACAGCACCCAGTGCACCCACGTCTTGCCCGGCGCATCCGGATCGTCGCTGATCAGCGCAAAGCTGTTCGTCGCAGTGGGCGCGCCGGCCCAGGCCAGCGGCGGCGACACATCCCGTCCCTCGCAGGTGTAGGCTGCCGGGATGGCGCGCCCCTCAGAGAACGCGGCGCTCGTGATCTGCATGGGTCACACTTATTGTAACACGCGGCTGACGGAAGAAGACCCGGTGTTGCGCTCCTGCCATAACATTTTATTTTACAATTGGTTACATTGACACCGAGATAAAAAATATGGTACGCCTTATGCAGGATCGCTCATGAACCCCTTACCCGGCGTTGACCAGGGTTCTGTGTGGTCAAGGCGTCAGGTCATGGTGGTGGACGAGGATCTGGAGCGGTGTCAGCGGTTGCGCGACCTGCTCTGCCGCCATGGCGTGATGGTGCATGTGGCGCGGACCGCGGCACAGGCGTCTAACGCGCTTGCCCAGCAGCATCCCGATCTCATTCTAGCCTGCACCAAGCTGGCCGATGCGTCAGGCGAAGAGCTTGCGCAGCGGCTGCGCCAGGAGCACCCTCACGTGCCCGTGATGTTGCTGGGTCCAAGGTCTCCGGCGCAGAATCCGCCGTGCACGTACCTGCCGTCCGAACCCTCTGAGAGCGAGCTGCTGCATGCGCTGGAACGCCATGTGAAGCAGCCGGGTGCAGCGCCGGCCGTGCTGCTGGTGGATGACGAGCCGCGGCTGGCCAAGCTCATGCGCGACTTCCTGGCGCTGCACGGGTTCACCGTCAGGACCGCGGCCTCCGGAGAAGAAGCGCTGACGGTGCTTGAGGAGATCGCGCCGTTAGCTGTCGTGCTGGATCTGCTGCTGCCTGGGATGGACGGCTGTGCCACGCTGCGGCAGATCCGCAGGCGGCACCCGCGCGTGCCGGTCATCGTCGCCAGCCAGGTGGATGACGACGAGAAGCGCGAGGAGCTCTCCGGGCTGGGCGTGCACACCTATCTGATCAAACCGCTGGATTTCGACGACTTGCGGGCCCACCTGGTGCAGCTGTTGGACGGGAGCCTGCGGACGGACGAGCGGGACGCGGAGCGTTAGTAGCTGATGCCGAGCTTCTTGAGCCAGCGGATCAGGCAGTACCGGCTGACCCCGAGCAGCTCGGCGGCCCTGATCTGATTCCAGTCGCTCTTGCGCAGCGCGGAAAGGATCAGTTTGCGGTAGAGCTGGTCGCGCCCCTCGCGCAGCGACAGCGTGGTGAGCACCAGCGGGATGTGCTGCTGATGGTTGAGCGCGCGGCTGAGCACATCAAGAATTTCTTCATGGCTGAACGGCTTGGCGATCACGTCGTACGCGCCGAGGGAATGGTAGTAGCCCGCGCTGTTTTTTTCGCAGTAGGCCGAGACCAGGATGACCGGCAGGTCCGGCTGGATTTTTTTGATGAGCGGCAGCAGGTCGGTGCCTTCGAAGCCGGGCATGCGGATGTCCAGCAGCACCACTTCGTACGCGCTGGCCTTGAGGAGCTGCAGCACTTGCGTGCTGTCCGGGCACGTCGTGACCAGAAAGCCGCGGCGCGTGAGCAGGTTCTCGTACACGCCGAGCAGCTTCTCGTCATCGTCGATGACGAGCACCCGGTGTCCCGGCGCGAGCTCCGGACGGACGGTGTGCTGTTGCGCAGCCGAAATGGCCATAACGGTCGAACTATACCATAGGCCTTGCGCGGGCGACAAGTCAGGTAGACTTATACTACGACGGCAACCCGGAGGCCCTCAGCGCCCATGAGTCAGACCTGGCTTGACCTGACCGAGGTACTGCTCGACCGGCTGCGCGGCCAGCTCAGCCTGCTGCAGCCCGCCGACGAGCGCCGCCGGCTGGCGGCGGCCATGCTCGAACGGGTGTGCGCGGAATTGCAGAATGGCGCGCCGCTGCTGCCCGACGCGGCCGAGCGCGAGCGATTCCTGGACGCCTTCTTCGCCTACGACCGCATCGAGCCCTTCCTGAACGACCCGGCCATCGAAGACGTCATGATCAACGGCACCGACCCGATCTTCGTGCACCGCACCGGCGACGGGCTCGTCAAAACCGAGGCGCGATTCCCGACGATGCGGGAGGCGGCGGCATTCGTCAAGAAGCTGGTCGTCTTCGCGGGCCGCACCGAGGTGGACCCGGTCAACGACGTGGAGCTGGTCGACATCCGCGGCCGGGTCAACATCATCCAGTCCCCGTTCGGGCCGCAGATCACGATCACGCGCAGCAAGCCGACCCCGCTGACCATCCTGCAGCTGGTGCGCGGCGGCATGCTGCCGCTGGAGCTGGCCGCGCAGCTGTGGCTTTACGTCGAAGGCCTGCGCATCCGGCCGGCCAACGTGCTCATCGCCGGCGGGCCCGGCAGCGGGAAGACCACGCTGCTCAACGCCCTGCTCAGCTTCATCCCTTGGAGCGACCGCACCGTCATCATCGAGGACACGCTGGAGCTCAACACCGGCTTCCTGGAAAACTGCTCCCGCCTCGAGAGCTGCCGGCGGGTGAAGACGCCCCAGCTCGTCAAAAACAGCCTTCGCATGCGGCCGGAACGGATCCTCGTGGGCGAGGTGCGCGGCGAGGAAGCCCAAGACCTCATGACCGCGATGAGCCTGGGCAAATACTGCATGGGCACGCTGCACGCCTCCTCGACCCGCGAGACCATCCTGAGGCTGCAGAACACCCCGATGAATGTGCCGCCGGTCCTGGTCGGCCTGGTGGACGTGCTCATCATCCTGCGGAAGCGCAACACGGATGGTCGTGTGGCGCGGGTGGTGCAGGAGGTGGCGGAGACCGGCGGGCTGGATCACCAGACGGTGCTCGTGTCCACGACGTGGACCTACGAGCTCGCGCAGGACCGCACCGCTGAGGCCTCGCCCAGCAGCATTTACCGGGACCACCTGGCGGTCGAGTCCGGCCGGTCCCCGGCGCAGATCATGGCGGAAACCGAACGGCGGGCCCGGCTGCTGGCGCTGTTGCTGAAGCGGCCGGAGATGGAGCGCATCGAGGCGCTCACGCGGGTCTGCCAGCGCTACAGCGAGGACGCGGAGGCTGCGCTGCGCGAGCTGGACATCGCGCCGCGCGAGTTAGACACAGCGCCGCCCGGTCGCCGGGCGCGGTAACGCCTAGTCCTTGAAGCTGTGCGTCTTGATGAACGCCACGATCGCGGGGATTTTGGCCTCGGCGACCGACACGCAGGTGTCGGCGCAGCCGTAGTAGAGCCGCAGCACGCCCCCTTCGACGATCGCCGAGCTCGGGAACACCACGTTGGATACATCCCCGACCCGCTCATACGGCTCGGTCGGGGCCAGCAGGTAGTCCTTGGTGCGATACCGCACCTTCCAGGGCTGCTCCAGATCCAGCAGCGCGCCGCCGGCGTAATAGAGGTAGCCGTTGCAGCTGGTCCAAACCCCGTGATAGATCAGCAGCCACCCATCCTTCGTCTCAATCGGCGCCGGACCAGGCCCCACCTTCGTGCCCTGCCAGCCGCCGCGTGGCCCAAAGACGAAGCGATGGTGCCCCCAGTGAGTCAGGTCCGGGCTCTCCGCGTAAAACACATCCCCGAACGGGGTGTGGCCGCGGTCGCTGGGCCTATGGAGGATGGCGTAGTGGCCGCGGATCTTGCGGGGAAAGATGACGCAGTTGCGGTTCGCGCTCGGCAGCGGGTTCTCCATCTGCCGGAAGGTCTTGAAATCCTTCGTCGCCGCCAACCCGATGCACGGGCCGTGCTCGTCCGCGTTGCACCAGGTGATGTAGTAGGTGCCGCCGAGCCGGGTGATCCGCGGGTCATAGCTGTGGCTGGTGACGCGGATTTCCGAGTCGTCGCTGCGCATGCGCACCGGCTTGGGATCGATGTCCCACCGGTAGCCGTCGCGGCTGCGGCCCACGTGCAGCGTGAAGTTCATGTCCTGCTCGTCGACCCGGAAGATCCCGGCATAGCCGGCGCCGAACTTCACGACCGCGCTGTTGTGGATGCTGTTGGCCCGCGGCACCGCCTTCGCGGTGATGATCGGGTTGCCCGGGTATCGCTTGAAGACCGTTTCGTTCGCCATGCGCCCCCCTCGCCGGTTGGAGCTTTCTATGATAGGGCGCGCGGCGGGCAAGTCAAGCGATGGGGCGGGATTCTTGCGGGACAACCGACAGCGGCCAGTGAAGCTTATCGGGCCCGGTGACCGGCTCCTCGCCGAAGGCCACGATGAGGTCGCCCTCGCGCAGCCCGGCGCGGCGCTACCGGTACTTGGCGCACAGCCGGAGGGCGGCGAGGCTGCACACCGTGATGAGGAGCCCGAGCGCGCGCGTCGTCGTCAGCTCTCGTCTCTCATCGATGGGGTGGACGCGCCAATTGCACCAGGCCATGATCCGCTGGTACAGCCGGATGGAGCGCGCGGGCCAGGCCGCGCTCCACGCGCCGAAGGCCAGCGTGCCGGCCGCCACGAGCGCCACCCCGATCCTCAGCGGCGCGGCTAGCGCGCTCAGCGGGTCAGTGGGCATTCCCCCACGTCTTGCGCAGGTAGCCGTCGCGCCCCGAGCCGACCCGGTAGAGCCGGTAGCGCAGCGGGTGCTTCTTGTAGTAGTCCTGATGATAGTCTTCCGCCGGATAAAACGGGCCGGCCGGCACGATCTGGGTCACGAGAGGCTGCGCGAACTTGCCGGAGCGCTCCAAGCGCTCCTTGGAGGCCGCGGCCAGCCGCCGCTGGTCCTCGGAGTGATAGAAGATCGCGGTGCGGTACTGCGGGCCATGATCGGCGAACTGCTGATTCGGCGTGGTGGGATCGATGTTGCGCCAGAACACGTCCAGCAGCTGCTCATACGTCACCCGGGCCGGATCAAAGACGACCTGCACCGATTCCGCATGCCCGGTGGTTCCGGACGACACCTGCTCATAGGTCGGGGTCGGCTCGGCCCCGCCGGTGTAGCCGGCGATGACCGACTGCACGCCTGGCAGCGCTTCGAACGGGCCTTCCATGCACCAAAAGCAGCCCCCGGCGAATGCCGCGGTCTGCCGCGCGCTCTCTGCGTGCGATTCCGGATGCGTCATCCCCTCCTCGGCGTGCACGAGCGCCACACACCCCGCCATGAGCCACAGCGCGGGCACCGCGATGCCGACGAACCGCAGCCTCTTGACCATGCCCTTATCGTACCACGGCAAAGAGGCATTTCAGATACGCGCCTTCGGGAAATCCGACCGGATGGTCCACCGGATGCCCGGTCCGCGCCAGCTCCTGCAGGGGGCGGCCGGCCGCCGCGGCTGCGCGGCGCACCGTCCGGAAAAATTCCTGCGCGCGCACCTGCCCGGTGCACGAGGACTGCACGAGCACGCCGCCGCGCGCCAGCA
>JAHFGU010000213.1 GCA_023247285.1 Candidatus Omnitrophota bacterium | reverse complement strand
GCACGGGCCGCCGCGTCTCTTCGACGATCTCCACCGGCCGGTCGTGCACCGCGCGGATCCAGGACGCCAGCTCCTGGACGTTCGGGATCGTGGCGCTGAGGCACAGCAGGTTGATCGAGGGCGGGCTGAACAAGATGGCCTCCTCCCACACCGTGCCGCGCTCCGGGTCGTCCAGGAAGTGGATTTCGTCGAAGATGATCCAGGCGTAGGCGGCCAGGCGCTCCGGGTCTTCCAGCAGCGTGTTGCGGTAGATCTCGGTGGTCATGATCATCAACGACGCGCGGGGGTTGATGGTCACATCCCCCGTCATGATCCCGACGGCGTCGCCATGGCGCGCGGAGAAATCCCGGAACTTCTGGTTGCTCAGCGCCTTGATCGGCGCGGTGTAGATCACGCGCCGCCCGCCGCCCAGCGCGCGCTCAATGACATAGTCGGCCAGCGCGGTCTTGCCCGCGCCCGTCGGGGCCGAGACAAAGAGCGACACGTCGCGGTTGATGACATCGATGGCGCGCTGCTGGAACGCGTCATAGGCAAACAAGTGCAGAGCTGGCTTCGGCATGTGCGTCATGGATTCATTGTATACTACGTCGTGGTCGGCGGCGTTGACAAGCCAGGGAGCGGCCTCTAAGCTAGAGCCCATGCGGTTCACCTCCGGCATCAGCGACGCCCCGTCGGCAGACGCGGCCGCCGCCGCCGCGTGCCGCCAGGTGCGCGAGCAGCTTGGAGACGCCCCCTGCGATCTGGCCCTCGTCTTCGCCTCTCCCATCTACCGCATCGCCTGGCCCGCGCTGGTCCAGCAGATCCATGAGCAGCTCAGCCCGAAGGTGCTCCTCGGCTGCAGCGGCAGCGGGATCATCGGCGGCGGGCGGGAGCTGGAGTGGGTCCCGGCGATTTCCATCACCGGCGCCCACCTGCCGGGGGTGCGGCTCTATCCCTTCACGATCGCGCCGGCCGAGCTGGAGCGCTCCGCACCCGGCGGGTTTTGGATCGACGCCATCGGGGCCTCCCCCGAGGCGCACCCGGTCTTCATCCTGATGGTGGATCCGTACACCGCCGACCCGCTGAAGCTCATCAACGAGCTCAACGCGACGTACCGCACCCGCCCGATCATCGGCGGGCTGGTCAGCGGGGGCAGCGAGCCCGGCGAGCAGTTCCTCTTCAACGGCACGACGGTGCTGCGCGAGGGCGCTGCCGGTGTGGCGCTGACCGGCAACATCACGATGGACACGGTCATTTCGCAGGGCTGCCGGCCCATCGGGCGGCCCTACGTGGTCACCAAGACGCAGGAGCAGTTCATCGTCGAGCTGGGCGGCCGGCCGGCGCTGGCGATCCTGCATGACGTGCTCTCCGCGTTGAGCCCTGACGACCGCGAGCTGGCCCAGCGCGGCTCCATCTTCGTCGGGCTGGCCATCTCGGAAATGCGGCAGGCCTTCGGCTCCGGGGATTTCCTCATCCGCAACATCACCGGCATCGAGCCCGGGGCCGGGGCGATCGGCATCTCGGACATCGTCGCGGTCGGACAGACCGTCCAGTTCCAGCTCCGCGATCCGAGCACCTCGAAGCAGGAGCTGCGCCGGCTGCTGCAGCAGCGGCTCTCGCCCGCCGCGGCCCCGCCGGCCGGGTGCCTGCTGTTCACCTGCACCGGCCGGGGAAAATCCTTGTACGGCACGGCGCATCAAGACGTGAAGACCATCGAGATGATCGGCGGCAAGGTGCCGATCGGCGGCTTTTTCTGCAACGGCGAGATCGGGCCGATCGGCGGCACGAATTTCCTGCACGGCTACACAGCCAGCGTCGGGCTGTTCCGGCCGCTGCCGCTGCTGCCGATGCGCCGCGCCGATGCGGCCCTGCCGCCTTGACGCGCGGGAATCGGCTCAGGCATACTGGATGGATGCGCGCCTCCTTCCCCCATCATCGGCACGCGATACGGCGTCTGGCCGGCGCAGGGCCCTCCCTGGCCAGGGTCCTGCCAGCACCCGCCGGCGCCTGCGCGTTGGCGCAGGCGAGGCGGCTGGCGCGCGCCATCGGTGCTGCGGTTGCCGTGCTGCTGCTCGCGGCTGGCGCCCTGCGCCTCAACGACTCATTCCAATCCGAGGCCGAACTGATGCGCTATCGGGCCACGCTCCAGAAGATCGTCACCCTCCTCCGGATCATGCCGACGATGGCTGCGGCCCGCCGTCAGCCGTTCCAGGTGAAGGTGGATGAGGCGCGGGGCGCTGTCCATCTCGTGGCGCTGCAGGCCGGCGGCCCCCGGTCGCTGGAAACCGTCGAGGAAACCATCTGGCTCCCGCGCGGGTTGGACATCCACTCCTCCGCCGACCCGCTGATCGCCTGGCCGGGAGGGCAGTGCTCGAACGGCTCGCTCACCCTCGCGGCGCCGGCGTACAATCGGATCTTCCGCGTGCGCACCGACGCCCAAGGCGTGCAGCTTCAGGAAGCCCCCGCCACGTAATCGGCTCGGCCTCAACATAAATCCATTGACAGGGCCCCGCCTGTGCCCTACAATTTCCTTGATTTGAGACTCAGTCTCAACTAGCCTATGAAGCGATTCGTCGAAGTCGAGCAGCTCCTCCGCAGCCGCGGCGTGCGCCTGACCGCGCAGCGGCAGCTGGTCGTCCGGCGCGCCGCGGCCTACCTGCACTTCACGGCCGAAGAGCTG
>JAHFGU010000097.1 GCA_023247285.1 Candidatus Omnitrophota bacterium | reverse complement strand
GCGTGGGGCGTGCTCATCGGCGGCGCGGTGCAGGTGGCCATCCAAGTGCCCGCCGCGATGCGGGCCGGGTTCCGCTGGGGCTGGCGGTGGCGCCACCCCGGCGCAGGCGACGTGCTGCGGCTGCTTGGCCCGCGCACCGTCGGCTCGGCCGCGTATCAGCTCAGCGTGGTGGTGGACACTGCGCTGGCCTCCTTGTCGGCCGTCGTCGGAGAAGGGGCGGTGGCGGCGCTGTATTTCGCCAACCGGCTCGTGCAGCTGCCGCTGGCCGTCTTCGGGACCGCGTCTGCGCAGGCGAGCCTGCCCGCGCTCTCCGCGCATGCGGCGCGCCGGGACATCGCCGAGTTCCAGGCGACGCTGGTGTCGGTGCTGCGCATGGTGGGCATGGTCGTGCTGCCGTCGGCGGCCGGCCTCATCGTGCTGGCGCGGCCGATCGTGGAGACGCTGTTTGAGCGGGGCGCGTTCGACCACCGCGCCACCGTGATGACGGCGCAGGCGCTGGCGTGCTACGCGCTCGGGCTGCTGGCGTTCACGGTCAGCAAAATTTGCTCCGGGGGATTTTACGCGCTGCGCGAGACGCGCGTGCCGGTCCGGCTGGCGGTGGAATCCCTGCTGGCCAACGTCGTGCTGAGCGTGGCGTTGATGTGGCCGCTGCGGCTCAACGGCCTGGCCCTGGCGGCCGCCATGAGCAACAGCCTGAACGCCTATCGGCTGCTGCGGGCGTTGGAGCGTCGGTTGGGCCTGCCGCTCCTGGAGGTGGTGGCAGGGCCGTGGCTCCGCATGGCCGGCGCCTCAGCGCTGATGGCTGCCGGCTGCTGGCTTACGTGGCGGCTGCTGGCCCCGCTGTCGGCAGCAGGCGCCCTGGGGGCGGCGATCGTGGCCGGCCTGGGGTGGTATGCGGTCGCATGTCTGATGTTGCGCGTGCAGGAATTCCAGAAGGCGCTTCGATGGCTCCGCACCCTGCCGCTGCTCCACCGCTTGTCGAACGAGTAGCCGCGCTGCCGGACGCGCCCGGCGTGTACCTGTTCAAGGACGCGCGCGGGGCGCTGCTCTACGTCGGCAAGGCGGTGAGCCTCCGTAAGCGGGTGGCCTCGTACTTCCGCCTCCACGGGGCGGCCGCCCCGCTAGCGCCGCGCATCACCCACCTCATGAAGCAGGTCGTTGACCTCGAGGTGCGCCCGGCGGCGAGCGAAGCCGAGGCGCTGCTCATTGAGGCCCAGCTCATCCGCGAGCGGCATCCGCGCTACAACGTCGCGTTCCGCGACGACAAGAGCTATCCGATGCTGAAGCTCACGCGCGAGCCGTTCCCCAGGCTGGTGCTGACCCGCCGCCGTCAGGCCGACGGCGCGGAGTATTTCGGGCCATTTACCGACGCCGGGCTGATGCACGAGGCGGTGCGCTTCCTGCGGCGCGTCTTCCCGCTGCGCGCCTGCGCTGCCATGCCGACAGCACCGTGCCTGGAATATCATCTCGGCCAGTGCCTAGCGCCCTGCGCCGGCTACGTGTCCGAGGCGCAGTATCGGCGACTGGCCCAGGACCTGGCCGCGTTCCTGCGCGGCGAGCGCGCGCAGCTCCTCAAGGAGCTCGCCCGGCGGATGGAGCAGGCGGCCAGGGACCGGCGGTTCGAGGAGGCGGCCCGGATCCGCAACCAGATCCAGGCGCTGTCCTCAGTGATCGCCGCCCGCCGGTCCTCGTCCGCCGCCGGCCCGCTCGAGCAGCTCCAGCAGGCGCTGCGGCTGCCGAAGCTGCCGCGCCGCATCGAGGCGTTCGACATCTCCAACCTGTTCGGCCGGTTCGCGGTCGGCTCCATGGTGGTGTTCGTCGACGCCCAGCCCCGGAAGGCGCACTACCGCCGGTTCCGGATCAAGACGGTGCAGGGCATCGACGACTACCGCATGATGCGGGAGGTGATCCGCCGCCGCTACAGCGGCACGCTCGCCGCCCGGCTGCCGCCCTTCGACCCTGCTCAGGGCGGCGTCCCGAGCAACGTCGAGGGACTGCCGCTGCCGGATCTGGTCCTCATCGACGGGGGCAAGGGCCAGCTCAACGCCGCCCGCGACGAGCTGGCAGCGCTCACGCTGTCGCTGCCCGTCATCGGCCTGGCCAAGCGGTTCGAGCAGATCTTCCTCCCCGACGAGCCGGAGCCGATTCTCCTGCTGCCCAGCTCGCCGGTGCTGCACCTGATCCAGCGCCTGCGCGATGAGGCGCACCGGTTCGCCATCGCGTATTACCGGCTGCTCCACGGCAAGACCGTCGCCGATTCAGCGCTGCACCAGATCCGCGGCATCGGCCCCAAGAAAGCGGCCCGGCTGCTGGCGCACTTCGGTTCCACGAGCCGGCTCGGCCGGGCTGCGCCGGAAGCGGTCGCGCGCGTCGCCGGGGTCAGCCGCGCCGTCGCCGAGGCCGTGCTCGAGCGCCTCGGCCGGCCGCGGATCCGCACGTTTCGGATGCCGGCGTCATGAGCCGCCGGCAGCCCACTCCGTTCGAGGAGGCGGTCTATGCCGTCGTGCGGCGGATTCCGCCCGGCCAGACGCGCTCCTACGCCTGGGTCGCCGCGCAGCTTGGCGACCGGCGCCTGGCCCGCGCCGTCGGCAATGCGCTGCATCGGAATCCTTACGCGCCGCCCCTTCGACTTTGCTCAGGGCGGCGTCCTGAGCCGGGTCGAAGGACGCCAGTCGTGCCCTGCCACCGCGTGGTCCGCTCGGATGGCGCCCTCGGGGGGTTCGCCCGCGGTGTTGCGCGCAAGCGCGCCCGCCTCCTCCGTGAAGGCTGGCGCCCGTAGCCATCGGCACCCTTAATGCTGCGTACCGTTTGTTAGCGTTGCATCGTGTCAGGTATACTTTTGAATGCCCGCGTTACCGGCGCGGCGCAACGCATGAGCGCGAACCAGCCATTCGCACAACCGAAGGGAAAATTTCGCCTAGTGCCCCTCCAGGAAGAGCGCCTGGAACGGAAGCTGGCCATGGCCTTCGGCTTCATGTCCTTCATCCCCATCCTGCTCATCGTCTGGTCCATGGCCACCAAGGTGGAGCTCGGCTTCGCGCTCTTTCCAATCGCCGGCTCCGCGTTCGTCGGGTATTTCATCGTGCGCCACATGATCCACTCCGTCCTCACCGTCGCGGAAAAGGCCCGGGCGCTGGCGACCGGCCAGTTGACGGAGGAGATCGAGGTCAGCGAGCACAATGAGATCGGCGAGCTGGCCCGCTCCTTCAACCGCATCACCCACGAGCTGGAGCACAAGATCGAAGAGCTGGAGTCCTCGCGCCAGCTCGTG
Organism: Candidatus Omnitrophota bacterium; assembly: GCA_023247285.1. The sequence goes on along the minus strand of JAHFGU010000097.1, from coordinate 2,845 downwards.
AAGCGGCTGCTCTCCCGCATCGGCACGGCGATCAACAGCTACGAGGGCATCGACAACCTCATGACGCTCATCCTGGAAAACAGCACGGCGGCGATGGAAGCCCAGATGGGCACGCTCATGCTGGTCGACGGCGAGCGGCAGGAGCTGACGGTGAAAACCACATGGTCCACGAACGGCCAGACCGCCGATCCCGCCTTCCGCCTGAAGCTGGGGGACGGGGTGCCGGGCTGGGTGGCCCGCGAAGGCCGGCCGATGCGCGGCCGCGCGCTCGCCTCCGCCCTCGGGTTCTCCAACACCGAAACCGGCGACCACGCGGTCCTCAGCGTGCCCCTCAAGCTGCGGGACAAGCCGATCGGCGTGCTCTCGGTGCTGCGGAGCGACTTGTCCAAGCCGTTTGCCGACGACGACGAGATGCTGCTCTCCAGCATCAGCTCGCAGGTGGCGGTGGCCATCGAGAACTACCGGCTGAACATGGACGTCGAGCGGACCTACCTCGAGACGATCATGGCGCTGGCGCTGGCCGTGGAGGCCAAGGACCCGTACAGCGCCGGCCATTCCAAGCGGGTCGGCTTCTACGCCAGCCAGATCGGCGAGGAAATGGAGCTGGACGCGGAGACGCTCCGCATACTCAACGACGGCGGCGTGCTCCATGACATCGGCAAGATCGGCATCAAGGACGAAATCCTGCTCAAGCAGGCGGCGCTCACGGCCGATGAGAAGCGCATCATGCAGCAGCATTCCGTGATCGGCGAAGCGATCGTCAAGCCGGTGCGGTCGCTGCAGCGGGTGGTGAGCCTGGTCCGCCACCACCACGAACGGGTTGACGGCGCCGGGTATCCGGACCAGCTCGCCGGCGAGGCGATCCCCTTGGGCGCCCGGATTCTCACCGTGGCGGACAGCTACGACTCCATGGTCACCGACCGGCCGTACCGCAAACGGCTGCCGGTCGAAACAGCGAAGGCCGAGCTCCAGCGGTTATCCGGCCAGCAGTTCGATGCGCAGGTCGTCCAAGCGTTCCTGCGGGTGCTCGCCCGCAAAGAGCAGCACCAGGACGCCGCCGCCCCTTCGAAATAATTCGGGGACAGCCGCCGCATTCCACGTGTCGACTCCTGAATTCGGTGGCTGTCCCCGAATTCTCCTGTTACACTAATTCCTCCGATGCCACCGACCAGCCCGTCCGATCAGCTGTCCGACTTGCGCCAGCGGCTTGGCGCTCTCCAGCGCGGGTGGGCCGAACTGCGGAGGTATCTTTGACCTGGACGCTCTCACCGCGCGCATCGCCGCGATCGAGCAGGAGATGGCGCAGGGGGATTTTTGGGCCAACCAGGAGCAGGCCGGCCGTACCATCCAGGCGCTGAAGTCTCTCAAGGCGCAGCGCGCGCCCATCGAGCAGTTCCAGCGCGGGCTGCGCGATCTCGACGAGCTCCTCGGCCTCATCGAGCCGCACGACCAAGCCTCCGTCGCGCAGCTTGCCCGCGACCTTGAGGCGCTGGAGCGCCTGCTCTCGCAGCTCCAAGTGCAGCGCCTCCTCGGCCATGACGTGGACAGCAAGCACGCCATCCTGTCCGTCCATTCCGGCGCCGGCGGCACGGAATCCTGTGATTGGACGGAGATGCTGCTGCGCATGTACCGCCGCTGGGCGGACGCGCGAGGATTTCAGACCGAGATGATCGACCTGCTGCCCGGGGAAGAGGCCGGGGTGAAGAATGCGACGGTCATCATCCGCGGCCCGTATGCCTATGGCTATCTGCAGTCGGAGGAAGGCGTGCACCGGCTCGTGCGCATCTCGCCGTTTGACGCGAATAAGCGCCGCCACACCTCCTTCGCGTCCGTCGATGTGGTCCCGGAGATCGATGAGGACGCGCCGATCGAGATCAAGGACTCGGATCTGCGCATCGACGTGTACCGATCCAGCGGCAAAGGCGGCCAGTCGGTGAACACCACCGACTCGGCGGTGCGCATCACGCACCTGCCCACCGGCATCGTCGTGCAGTGCCAGGACGAGCGCTCGCAGCTCCAAAACAAGGCCAAGGCGATGCACGTGCTCAAGGCACGGCTGGCGGACCAGGAGCGCCGCAAGCGCGAAGAGGCGGCGGCGAAGGAGTACCAGTCCAAGCAGAAGATCGAGTGGGGCTCGCAGATCCGCTCGTATGTCCTGCACCCGTACAGCATGGTGAAGGACCTGCGGACCGAGCACGAGACCGGCAACGCGCAAGCGGTCCTCAACGGCGAGCTCACCCTGTTCATGGAAGCGTATCTCAAATGGAAAGCGTCCCCCGGCGGAGACAGGAGACCGGAGACGGGAGACACGTAGCGCCGCACATGTCCCCCGTCTCTTGTCTCATGTCTCAAGCCCTTCGCCATCATGGTTAACTGGGTCCTCCAAAAAATCATCGGGACGCACCACGAGCGGACGCGGCGGAGGCTGTGGCCGGTGGTGGAGCGCATCAACCGGTTCGAGCCGGAGATCCAGCGCCTCTCCGACGCGCAGCTGCGCGCCAAGACCGACGAGTTTCGCCAACGGCTGGGCCAGACGCTAGCCGGCCGCACCTTCATCACGCCCTCGAGCCTCGAGTGGTACGAGCTCGACCCGGATCAGCGCGTCGCCCTCCGCAAGGAGCGGCGCGCAGTCCAGCAGCGCGCGCTCGAGGCGATCCTGCCGGAGGCCTTCGCCGTGGTCCGCGAGGCGGCGCGCCGCACGCGCAACATGCGCCACTTCGACGTGCAGCTCCTCGGCGGCATGGTGCTGCACGAAGGCAAGATCGCCGAGATGGCGACCGGCGAAGGCAAGACGCTCGTGGCCACGCTGGCCGCGTACCTCAATGCGCTCACCGGCCGCGGCGTG
>JAHFGU010000096.1 GCA_023247285.1 Candidatus Omnitrophota bacterium | reverse complement strand
CGTAGTGCACGTGGCTGCCCAGCCCGAGCGGCACGCCCTCCGCGACCACTTCGAACACGCCGCCCAGCGTGTCGCCGGCCGCCATCGCGCGGTCGATCGCGCGGATCATGCGCCGCGTCGCCGCCGGATCCAGGCAGCGCAGCGGCGTGCCGTCCGCCTTGGCGCGGATCTGCCGCACCGTCGCCGCCGACGGCCTGGCCCGCACCGTCCCGAGCGCTACGACGTGGCTGGCGAGCTCGACGCCCAGCGGCGAGAGCAGCTGCTTGCACACCGCACCCATCGCCACGCGGGCCGCGGTCTCGCGCGCGCTGGCCCGCTCGAGCACGTTGCGGATGTCGCGGTGGCCGTACTTGATGGCGCCGGTGAGGTCCGCGTGGCCCGGCCGCGGCTGCGTCACGACCGGCAGCCGGTCGATGGAGGCGTCCTTGTTCATGATCTGCAGCGCAATCGGGCTGCCGAGGGTGACCCCGCGCCGCACGCCGGAGAGGACCTCGACGGTATCCGTCTCAAGCTGCATGCGCGGGCCGCGGCCGTAGCCAAGCTGCCGCCGGCGCATCTCAGCCTGCAGGCGCGCCCGATCGATCGGCACGCCGGCCGGCATCCCCTCGAGGATGGCGACCAGGCATGGGCCGTGCGACTCGCCGGCCGTCAGGAACCGCAGCATGCGCTCATCTCGACAGGTAGACGTCCCATAACAGGCGCACCGTGTCTTCGACCCGGCTCGCCGCCAGCAGATCCTCGCCGAAGAAGATCGCGGCCACGATGGCCAGCGACAGGTACGGACCGTAGGGGATAAAGTGCGAGCGCTTCAAGGCCAGCATCAGCACCCCGGGGATAAGGGCGAGGAACGGGGCGAGCACGAACGCCACCGTCGCCATCTTCCATCCGATCACCGCCCCGGCCATGGCCAGGAGTTTGACGTCGCCGCCGCCCATCGCTTCCTTGAGGTGCCGGTAGCGCGCCAGCCGGCGCCGCCAGAACGGCCGGCGGCGCAGCCGCACCCCCAGCCAGCGCAGGCCATAGAGCATCAGCGCGCCGGCCGAGCCGGTCGCATACAGCCAGCCGCCGCCGACGACCGCGCCCAGCAGCGACCGGCCGAGCGCCAGCTCCCGGGACTCGGTCCCGTGCAGCAGCGGCAAGGCGAAGCTGCACGCCAGCCCGATCCACCGGCCATAGATGCTGATCTCGTCCGGGATGATGCGAAAGTGCAGATCGATGACGCTGGCGGCGAGCAGCGCGCAGACCAGCGCGAAGTACACTAGGCCGTAGGGCCAGACGCCGAAGCGGTTGAACACCGCCACGGCCGCCGCCGCGGTCAGCAGCTCGACGGCGGGATAGCGCCAGGCGATGGGCTGGCGGCACCGGCGGCATCGGCCGCGCAGGACCGCGTAGCTGAAGAGCGGGATGTTGTCATGCCAGGCGATGGGGTGCTCGCACCGCGGGCAGAAGGAGCGGGGCCCCACGACCGACAGGTCCCTGGGCAGGCGGTAAATGACCACATTGAGGAAGCTGCCGATGCAGCTGCCGACCGCCGCCCAGACGATCCAGTAGAGGAGGTATTCGCGTCCCAGCAATGCGTCGATGCGGATCACCCGCGGTCACAGGCGTGCGCCAGCGCCCGCCGCATGGCGGCGACGGGTGCCGGCCGGCGCAGCCACCGCTCCAGCGAGGCGGCGCCTTGGTATAGTAGCATCGAGCAGCCGCCGGCTGCAACACATCCCCGCTGCCGGGCGGCGCGCAGGAGGGCGGTGTCGCGGTGATAGACGAGGTCGTAGACGAGCATCCCGCGCCGCAGCGCCGCCGCCGGCACGAGCGACGGATCGCCGGCCCGCATCCCCACCGTCGTCGCGTTGACCAAGAGGTCGGCGCCGTTGAGCGAGATGTCGCGCAGCCCGACGCCGGCCGCGCGGACTCCGCGCCGGTGCCGCGCAAGCCACGCCGCCAGCTGCCGGGCGCGCGCCGCATCTCGGTTGGCGATCGTCAGCCGGCTGCCCCGCGCGCCGGCCAGCGCCCACGCCACGGCCCGCGCCGCACCCCCAGCGCCGAGGATCACCGCGCGGACCGGCCCCGGCCGCCAGCCTAGCTCGCGCAGCGCGCGCAGGAACCCTTCGCCATCCGTGTTGTAGCCGGTCATCCGGCGATGCCGGATCACGATCGTGTTGACCGCGCCGATCGCGCGGGCTGCCGGATCCACGCGGTCAAGCAGCGGCAGGACCGCCTCTTTGAGCGGCACGGTGACGTTGAGCCCTTCGACCCCGGCGAGGACCAGCGCGCGCAGGATCGGTGAGAGCGCGCGGGGCGGGGTGTCGATGGCGGCATAGACCGCGTCCAGTCCCAAGGCGCGGAACGCGGCCGTGTGCATGGCCGGCGAGAGGCTGTGCGCGACCGGATGCCCAATAACCGCAAAAAGCCTCGTCATGAAAAAGTGTCAGACACTTTTGGTGCCTGACACTTTTGGTGCCTGACACCTTGTGCGGATCACGGGTGGAGAGTGCTTCGGCGCGCAAGCGGCGCGCGCCGGGTCGAAGCGGCGAGGATCTTGTTGACCGCGCTCAGATAGGCTTTCGCCGAGGCTTCGATGACGTCGGTGGAAGTGCCGCGGCCGACGATCTCCTGCCCTCGGTAGCGCAGCTTCACTGCGACTTCGCCCAGCGCATCGGTCCCCTTGGTCACGGAATGCAGGCTGTAGTCGGCCAGCTCGGCGGTGACGCCGGTCAGGCGCGCGATCGCCTGGTAGCAGGCATCCACCGGGCCGTCACCGGTGGCCGCGTCCTGCGCCACCTTCCCTTCCCGCGACAGCCGGATCGTCGCGGTCGGCACCGAGCCGCTGCCCGACGACGTATGCACATAGTCGAGCTTGTAGATCTCCTCCGCCGCCGGCAGCTCTTCCTCGACGATGGCGATGAGGTCGCCGTCGAAGACCTGCTTTTTCTTGTCGGCCAGCGCCTTGAACCGCTCGAAGGCGCGGTCCAGCTCCGCTTTCGAGAGGCGGAACCCCAACCCGGCCAGCCGCTTCGCGAAGGCGTGCCGTCCCGAGAGCTTGCCGAGCACCAGCTGGCTGTGCGCCAGGCCCACGTCCTGCGGCCGCATGATCTCGTAGGTCTTCGCGTGCTTCAGCACGCCGTCCTGATGGATGCCGGACTCGTGGCGGAAGGCATTGTCGCCGACGATGGCCTTGTTCGGCTGCACGATAATCCCGGTGAGGCTGCTCACCAGGCGCGAGCTGGCGTGGATCTGGGTCGTATCGATGCCGGTCGTCGCCTGGTAGAAGTCCTGGCGGATCTTGAGCGACATGACGATCTCTTCCAGCGACGCGTTGCCGGCCCGCTCGCCGATGCCGTTGACCGTGCACTCGACTTGGCCGGCGCCGTGCTTGATCGCGGCGAGCGAATTCGGCACCGAGAGGCCCAGGTCATTGTGGCAGTGGACGCTGATCACCGCGCGGCCGATGTTCGGCACGCGCTCAGTGATGCCCTTGATGAGCCGGCCGAACTCATCCGGGATCGCGAACCCCACGGTGTCCGGGATGTTGACCGTGGTGGCGCCGGCGCGGATCACCGCCTCGAGCACCTCGTGGAGAAACTCCGGTTCGGTGCGCGAGGCGTCCTCCGGCGAGAACTCGACATCGCGGCTGTAGCGCTTGGCGTACGTGACCGCCCACACCGCTTGGCGCAGGATCTCCTGCCGCGCCTTGCGCAGCTTGTACTTGCGGTGGATCGGCGAGGTGGCGAGGAAGACGTGGATGCGCTTGCGCTTCGCCGGCGCGAGGGCTGCCGCGGCCGCATCGATGTCCGCCGGCAGCGACCGGGCGAGTGCGGCGATCATCGGCCCTTTGACCGCCTGCGCGATCATCTTAACTGCCTGCGCGTCGCCCGGCGAGGCAATCGGAAACCCGCCCTCGATGACGTCCACGCCCAGCCGGGCGAGCTGCTTGGCGATCTCCAGCTTCTCCGGCGGCGTCAGCGAGGCCCCGGGGCACTGCTCCCCGTCGCGCAGCGTCGTATCGAAGATAATAATTCGTCGCATCATATTGATCTCGCTCTAGGCTCGAGGCTCAGGGCTGTAGGCTAAGGCATTTCCCTTGAGCCTTCAGCCTAGAGCCGTTCTACTCCTCAACCCCGCCTTCCTCTATGTACGGTTCGATCAGCTCGATCAGCCGGTCCAGCGCGTCCATCAGCTCATGGTCGCCGGCATCCAGCAGCGCCTGCCGGACATCGGCCAGGTCCACGCGCTTGCCGATGATGGCATCCGAGAGCGCGTTGGCCATCCCGCCCCGCTGCTCCGCCGGCGCCTCGTGGAACTCGCGGAGTGCTTCGATGAACACGCGCGGATCATGCACCTGGCCCTCGAACATGCCTCACCGCGCGACCTTCTGCCGCGCGCGGCCCTTGGGAGCGCGGCGCGTCCCATCGGGTTTAGCTTTGCGCGCGCCGTTGCGCGCGGCGGCCGGCTGCCCGATCCACGGCATCATGCCGCGCAGCTTGGCGCCGGTTTGTTCGATGAGGTGCGCGTCGTCCTGCCGCATGAGGCGCGTGAAGTTGGGCCGGCCTGCCTCGTGCTCGGCTACCCACTTCCGCGCGAATTCCCCGGACTGGATTTCCCGGAGCAGCTGCCGCATCGCGTCCTTCACGCGCGCGTCGATGATCCGCGGGCCGCAGCTCACATCGCCCCACTTCGCGGTGTCCGAGATGCGCTTGCGCATCCCCTGGATGCCGCCGGCCCAAATCATGTCGGTGATGAGCTTCAGCTCATGCAGGCATTCGAAGTACGCCAGCTCCGGCTGGTAGCCGGCCTCGACCAGCGTCTCGAACCCGGCCTTGATCAGCGCGGAGACCCCGCCGCAGAGCACCGCCTGCTCGCCGAAGTTGTCCGTTTCGGTCTCTTCCTTAAACGTCGTCTCCAGCACGCCGGCGCGCGTCGAGCCGATGCCCTTGGCCCATGCGAGCGCTGTCTGCTTCGCGCGCCCAGTGGCGTCCTGCTGCACGGCGAGCAGCGCGGGCACGCCCTTGCCCTCGAGATACTGGGAGCGCAGCAGGCTGCCCGGCCCCTTCGGCGCCACCATGATCACGTCCACGCTCTTCGGCGGCGTGATGAGGCGGTAGAGGATCGAGAAGCCGTGCGAAAATCCGAGCGCCTGTCCGGCCTTCAGGCGCGGGGCGACGGACTCGCGGTAGATCTGCGGTTGTGCAGTGTCCTGCGCGAGCAGGATCACCACATCCGCGCGCTGCGTTGCGTCGGCCGCCGAGACCGGCTTGAACCCGTCCTGCTTCGCGATCTCGTAGTTCGGCCCGCCGGGGCGCTGGGCGACGATGACCGTGACCCCGCTATCGCGCAGGTTGAGCGCCTGGCCCCGGCCCTGGATGCCGTAGCCGATCACCCCCACCGTCTTGCCCTTCAGCGCCTTGAGATCCGCGTCCTTGTCGTAGTAGATCTTCGCCATCGCCCCCTCACGTCGTGTGCGGCACGAAATACTGTTTCACGGCCGGGCGCTGCAAGTAGCGGATGATCAGCACGTGCACGCCCGACCCCAGCGCCGCCGCCAGCCCGAGCCCTGGCCGGCCTTGCGCGACCAGCGCGCCGGCAATCGCCAGCGCCGTCACCAGCAGCCAGAGCGAGCCGGCGATCGCCAGCCGGCGGGCCCACGGCTTGAGCAGCGGCAGCCCGCACATCACGGCCGCGGAGAGCAGCAGCCACGCCAGCGGCCAGACCAGCGGCCGGACGACCGCGCCGCTCACGATCTGCCACACGCTGGCCAGCGACACCGTCATGAGCACCGCGTACCCCAGCGACAGCAGCGCAATCGGCCACGGCACCATAGCTCAAAAAGTGTCAGGCACCAAAAGTGTCTGACACTTTTTCATTTTTCGAGGGCGACGCGGCCGGTGCGGACGAGCTTGGTGATGCCGTGGGGCTTCAGCTGCTCCACGAGCCGGTCGAGCGTCTGCGTGTCCCCGGCGGCCTCGATGACCACGAACCGCTCGCCGCGGTCCGCGAGCTTCGCGCCGAACTGCGCCGCCAGCTGCTCGAGCTGCGCGCGCGCCGTCCCGTTGGCGTTGACGCGCGCCAGCAGCAGCTCGCGGTCGATGAAGGCGCCCTCCCGCAGCTCCTGCACCTCGATCACGTCGATGAGCCGGTTGAGCTGGTTCTTCACCTG
>JAHFGU010000014.1 GCA_023247285.1 Candidatus Omnitrophota bacterium | reverse complement strand
ACGGTTGAAGTCGCCCAGGTCTTTCTGCTCTCCATCGACAATCCCCACCTGGCGTTCGGCCAGGTCACGCCCAGCGCCACGATCGTCCTGGGGCGCGATCGCTACTTCCACGAAGTCCGGTGCCGCTCGAATACCGGCCGGCCGTGGTACCTCAAGGCGCAGCTCCTCTCCCTCAAACATCTCGAAAGCGCCTACGCGCTCCCGCCCGGCAGCTTGAAGTGGAAGCTGGTCGAGGCGCGCGGCAGTGCAGGGCTCGCCCGCGATTTCCAGCCCTTTGCCGATCAGCCGGTGCTGGTCTACGCGAGCCAGGGCGACAACGAGCAGGCCGGGGCGCCGGTGGGCCTGCGGTTCCAGTACAGCCTCACGGCGCCGGCTGATGCCCCCGCCGGCACCTACATCGGCCAAATCCTGTTCACGATGGCGGAGATTCCATGATGCGACCACCTGTCGCCGGCGGCGCCTCACCGAGGATGCGGTTACCACTCTGTGCCGCGGCCATGCTGCTCGCCCTGCCGCTTGCAAGACCGGCGGCTGCAGCCGTGACCTTGTCCACCGATTTTCGGCCCATCGCCTTCGGCGTCATGCAGCTTGACCAGGAGCAGGTGCTGGCCCAATTCGGGACGCACCACAATGAGCTGACCTGCGCCTCGAGCGACGGTCGCGCATGGTATCTCAAGATCCAGGTGCTCCAGCCGCTGAGCTCTGGTGCTGCGACGATTCCACTCGAGCGGTTCGAATGGGAGCTGATCGACACGACCGGCCGCGGCACCATGGCGCATCGGAATGCGTTCACGCCATTCAGCCTGACGCCTGACCTGGTCTATATGAGCGGGCCGGACGAAGCCGGCGGCACGCCGGTGCGGCTACGCTTCCGCTACCGCCTGCGCATCCCCGAGCAGCAGCCCAGCGGCATCTACCAAACGACCATCCGCTTCACCTTCACGGAGCTGTTGTGACAAAGTGCCTGGCACTTTTTGCGGCGTTCTGGCTGGGCGCTGCACCGCGGGCCGAGGCGTTCAGTTTCGGAGTCGAGCCCTCCCGGATCGAGCTGGCGGTCCCCGCCGGCAAGCAGCGCGGCCGCACCGTGCGCGTCGCTAATCGCTCAGACCAGCCGGTCCACATCCGCACCTACCTGACGGACGTGGCGTTCCTGCCGGACGGCACCAGCGACTTCCCGGAGGCGGGCAGCGCCCCATGGTCGTGCGCCTCCTGGATCCGCGTCGTGCCGCAAGAACTCGACCTCGCGCCGGGGGAAGGGCAGGACGTGCGCGTCAGCGTGGCCGCGCCGCCGGAGAGCCGCGGCGGCCACTATGCCATGGTGTTTTTTGAGACGCTGCCCTCGTACGCCCAGCCCGGGCTCAACGTGAATTTCCGGATCGGCGCCTTCACGCAGGTGACGATCACCGGCACGGATACCTATGCGGCCTCGCTTGCTGATTTGACGGCTGCGCCGTCGGACATCCTCGTCGGAGTCCGCAACGATGGCAACGCCCTCTTCAGGCCCACGGGACGCGTGAAGATCTTCGACGCGCGCCAGGCCAAGGTGGCCCAGCGCGACTTCAATCCGGAGCGGCTCGGGGTGCTGCCTGGCACGGTGCGCACCTTTCATGCGCCGTTGGACCCGCTCCCCGCCGGGGGCTATCACGTGAAAGTCGAGATCGATTACGGCACGAAGTACCTCCTGGTCGGAGAGCGCGAGTTCACCGTTCCCTAAGGGCGCATCTCGGACAACACGCAGGGAGGGAGGTCGCATGCCCTCCCTCTTTTTTTCTCCGCATTCGTTGGACATATCAAATGTGCTTACCATTACGCTGGTGCCTTATAGGTGTGCTGCTCGCCGCACCGTCAGCGTGGGCGGATGAGCCGCGCCGCCGGCTCGAGCTCCGGCAGCGCTTTGAGATTGGCGAGGCCTATTACGACGCAGAGGCATGGGACGATGCGGCTCGCGTGTTCCGCAGCACGCTCCGCGACGACCCTGGCGATGCGCAGGCCGCAGCATATCTTGCGCTGATCGAGCGGCGCAAGAATGCCGTTGCGCCTCCGCCGCCCGTCCAGCAACGCGATGCGGCCATGGACGAGGCCATGATTCAAGCGCTGAAGGAACACCGGCAGGCGGCCATGGATCAGGCGCTGGCGCGCGCCGCCGGATCGGTTCCCGCCGCTGCACGGGTGCCGGCATCGCCGCCGCGCGCGCGCCAGCCGGCTCCGGGAATCCCTGCGCCGGCCGCGCCGCCATTCCGCAGCTACGTTGTTGAGAAAAGCGCGGAGGAGCTGCAGGAAGAGGAAGCGCAGCACGCGCTGGCCCGGCAAGCAGAAGCCGCCCCGCTCGTCCCTGAGGGCGTCCCAGAGAGCGCGCGGCCTTCGCTCGATCTGCACAACACCGTGTCGTATTCCTACCTCGATCCCCGGATCGGACCTCCGGACCGGCAGCTTGTGTTATCGACATCCGGCTCCGCGGGCGATTTTGACGTCCTCGGCTACTACAGCCGCAAAGATCTGAGCGGGACGTTCCGGAATGACTACGCCTACCTGGATTTCACTCGCCCGGACCTCTTCGTCGGCCTCTTCGAGCAAGCAACCGGGCTCACGCCCCTGCGCGGCCAAACCGACCAGCTGCGGGGCATCAAAACCCGCAAGGCCTGGAGCGACCGGCACGCAACCACCGTCGCGGCCGGGTGGACGGACAACGTGGTCTCCGGCACCGCGGGATCGGGCACCTTCCTGGGCTCGCTCTACGAAGTCCAGGAAGAGGTGGCGCCGCTGGACTGGCTGCGGCTGCGCAGCGCGGTCTTCTTCACCGAAAACGAGGCGGACCTGGAAGCCTTGCGAGGCACCGGCGATATCCCGCGGCACAACGTCATCACCTTCGGCGAAACCGTGCTGCAGCCCTGGGGCCCGCTGACCCTTTCGGGCCAGGCGGCGCACGCCCATTATGACCTCGACCGCGCGCCGGACGAGCCGATCTCGGATTGGAACCTGCGCGGCGAGGCGGCCTGGCGCGGGGCGCATGGCCAGCTGCGGTACACGTATGAGTTCGTCGGCGATCAGTACGCCTCGATCGGCAACCCCGCGGTGTATCAGGATTTCGCCGGATGGAATCTGAACGCCGGCTACCGCCTAACCGACCGCTGGTCGGTGTTCGGCAACCTCGCCCGCTTCCGCGATAATGTGTCGGATGATCCCGCGGCCATCACGCAGCAGAACCTGGCGTGGACGCTCAGCACGCAGATGGGCCTACCGCGCGACCAGGCGGTGACGCTGAGCTTCACCGACAACCTCGGCAACCCCTCGGGCCCGAACGCGCCGTCCAGCAACCGCTCGCATGTCAGCCGCGTCGACTACATCCGCCCCTTCGTCCTGGATACGCGCCTGCTGCTCAACTACCAGTTCAGCCAGAATCTTCAGCCCGCCGGGTCGAACTCCGACGCGCATGAAGTCGGCGGCTCGCTCTTCAAAGGTTTCCCGGGCGGTTCGAGCCTCTTTCTCAGCCACCAGCTCCGGGTCGACTCGCTGGAGACCGAGGAGGACATGCTGGCGTCCACGACGTCCTTCACGGCGAATTACCAGCTGCGGCGGGATCTGGGTCTCTATCTCAACACCGCCTACACCCGCAACGCGACCGAGGGCAGCCGGGGGGTGGATACGCTCTCCGGCTCCCTCGGCGCCCGCGTGCAATGGTTCGAGGACATGGCGCTGACCGCTGAATATCGCGTCAACACCTACGATCTCGGCACCGAACGGGGGCGAGGGCCGCACGACTGGTCCGTGTTCTTCCTGATCTCGCGCTATTTCGGGCTCATGACCGCGCCCGCATTTGGCCGGCTGGAAGGGCGGATCGGACAGGATCTCAATCACGACGGCATCCTGGCGCCCGGCGAACCCGGCGTCGAAGGCCTTACGGTGCGATTGGCGGATGCCCGGACCGCGGTGACCGCACCCGACGGCCGGTTCAGCTTTGTCCGCATCGCCCCTGGCACGACGATCGTCACGGTGGATCCGGGCAGCCTGCCGGTCGGGTGGGCGCTACCGGACCACACGCGCCGCGTGCCGGTGAAGCGTTCTGAGCGGGTGCGGGCGGAGTTTCCGTTGCTGCAGGTGGCGTCGATCGAGGGTCGCGTGTTTATCGATGAGAATGCCGACGGCACGTTTCAAGAGACCGAGGAGCCGCTGGAAGGCGTCGCGGTCGTCCTGCAGCCGGGAAACCAGTTCCGGCGCACCGATGCAGAGGGCCTGTTCCGGTTCGACGAGCTGCTGCCGGCTGCGTATACGGTGCAGCTCTACGCGGCCGATCTTCCGACAGGCTACGCGCCGGCTTCTCCTGAGATCCTCGATGTCCCTGTGGGGGCAGGTGAGGAGCGGGCTGACGTGGGGTTTGCCATTCGCCTCAACCGAACGCAACCACTCTAAAGATCCACGTACGTATAAAGCAGGGTGGTGGTTTCGCCGTTGCGCGACGTGGTGGCCAGCACGGTGCCTGGGCCAGGAGCGGCCGGCGGGTTTGACGGGATCGCTGGGGCGTTACGGGATGATGCGCTTCGGTCGGGAATGATGACGACAACTTGGACGGATTGGCTATCAGACGCCGCCCAAGCAGGGGCAGCCGGCAGCCCTGCAAGCAAAAGCGTGGCCATGACGAACGCCCGCATCGTGAGCCCTCTCTGAACATCAATCGTTTTGAAGTATACATGACGCACTCGTTATCTATGAAGTCTTTATAAAAGTTTTATGCGTGTTCAATTGACATCCGTGGAAATTTTCGATATCCTGTTGTAAACGTGTGCCTTGTCCGTGTTCTCCGTAATCTGATACGCACGGGAGCTGGCTCATGAAGCGTTTGGACTGGCAACCGATCGCCTACCTCTTTATTGCGCCTGCCCTGATCTTATTCATCATCTTCGTGTTCCTGCCGCTCTTTGCCTCCCTGTATTTGAGTTTTACCGAGTACAACGTGCTTCAGCCGCCCCACTGGGTGGGGTTGCGCAACTACGCCATGCTGCTCGCGCAAGATCCCCGCTTCTGGAAGGCGTTCCGCAATACGGTCCTCTATGTGATCGGCGTGGTGCCCACCGGCATCGCCCTGGCACTCGTGCTCGCGGCGGCGCTGGAGGAGCTAACGCGGGGGAAGCAGCTGTTCAAGGTGCTCTATTTCATCCCGACCGTCACGTCCGTGGTCGCCATCGCCACGGTCTGGAAATGGCTCTTTGCGGGCGAGAAGTTCGGGCTCATCAACTACGCGCTGATCCAACTGGGGTTGGAGCCGGTGGACTGGCTGCTCTCGCCCCGGTGGATCCTACCGGCGATCATGATCATGAGCATTTGGGCCGGGCTGGGCTACAACCTCGTGTTCTTCTCGGCCGGCATCTCTACGATCCCGACGACGCTCTACGAGGCGGCCAAAGTGGATGGCGCCAGCTGGTGGCAGCGGTTCTGGAACGTGACGGTGCCGATGCTGCGGCCGACGCTGACCTTCGTGGTCGTCATGGGGGTCATCAGCTCCTTTCAGGTGTTCGACCAGGTCTACATCCTGACCAGCGGAACCGGGGAGGGGATCGGCGGGGTGCTGGACAGCGGGCTCACCCTCGTGTCCTACATGTACGACCAGGGCTTCGTGAAGTTTCACATGGGGTATGCCTCCGCGATCGCCTACCTCATCTTTGGCTGCGTCTTCGGCCTGACGCTGATGAACATCCGCGCGCTGCGGGCGGCGAAATGATCCCGCGGCGCATCGACTGGCGCACGGCGCTCATCGTCGCGGTGCTGCTCGTGGGCGCTGCGCTGATGATCATGCCGTACTACTGGATGCTGATCTCATCGGTCAAGCCGCCGGATGAGCTATACACCTACCCGCCGCAATTTTTCGTGCGCCACCCCACGGCGGATCCGTATCGGGAGCTCTTTACCCTCCTGCCGATGGCCCGCAGCCTCTTCAACAGCATCTTCGTCGCCGGCACAGTCACCCTCAGTAACATGTTCTTCTGCTCGCTGGCCGGGTACGCGTTCGGCAAGCTTCGCTTCCCGGCCCGCGACGCCATCTTTCTAGCGCTCATCTCCGCCATGATGATCCCCTGGCAGGTCTCCCTCATCCCCGGCTTCGTCATCGTCAAGGAGCTGGGCTGGCTGAACACCTTCTGGGCGCTGATCATCCCGAACCTGGCGATGCCCTTCGGCATCTTCCTGTGCCGGCAGTACATCGTGAGCATCCCGGACGGCCTCATCGAGGCGGCCCGGATCGACGGGTACAATGAGTGGGGGATTTATTGGCGCGTGGTCCTGCCGCTGCTCACGCCGGCGCTGGCGACGCTGGCCATCTTCACCTTTCTCTCGCAATGGAATAGCTTCGTCTGGCCGCTGATCGTGATCCAGTCCAGCCAGATGCGCACGGTGCCGCTCCTCATGGCGGTGCTCAACGGCCAGTTCGGCGGCAATTTCGCGATGATGATGGCCGGTGCGCTGGTGGTGACGCTGCCCATGCTGCTCGTCTTCCTCGCGTTCCAGCGGCAGTTCATCCGCGGCGTGTTTTTGACCACGATCCGGGAGTAGCGATGCGCGGAGAGGTGCTCGCCTGGGTGGTGCTGGCCGTGGCCGCGGCTGTGCCGGCCGCGGCAGCGGAGCCGCGGCTGGACGGGGTCGCTGCGGCGTGCGCCATCGTCAAGCTCTATGAGTCGTGCGACATCACGGCATCGGTGAAGGGCAGGGTGGCCAATCCCTTCGATGAGTCTGAAGCGCGCTTGGAAAGCACCTTCACCCCGCCGAAAGGCCAGCCGGTGATAGTCGGGGGGTTCTACACCCAGCCGTTCGAACAGCGGCGCGCCGGCGCCCGCGAGACCGTTGAGCCGGCCGGCCCCCCCGTCTGGCAGGTGCGGTTCACACCGACAGTGATCGGCCGGTGGACCTTTAGCCTGGCCTTGGTGACGCCCAAGGGCCGGCAGACGCTGCCGGCACAGTCCTTCATGGTGGTGGCCTCAGGCCATAAGGGGTTTGTCCGCTACGACAGCCGGGCGCGCCGGTTCCAGTTCGATACCGGTCAGCCCTTCATCCCGGTTGGCGAGAACCTGTGCTGGGGCCCCAGCGTTGGCGCGTTGGCGTCCTACGACCGCTGGCTGCATGATCTGGCGAAGGCGCGCGCCAACTACATCCGCGTCTGGATGGCCCCCTGGCTGCTGCGCCTCGAAACCAAAGACACCGGCGTGGGGCACGTGGACCTGTACCGCGCCTGGCTGCTCGACCAGCTCTTGGACGAAAGCGCCGCCACCGGCCTCTACTGGCAGCTGGTCCTCCTCAACCACGGCAGCTTCAGCCGCAGCCAGGATGCGGACTGGCAGAACAACCCCTACAACGAGGCGCTGGGCGGGCCGTGCCGCTCGCCCAATGATTTCCTCACCGACCCGCGCGCCAAGGCCCTCTTCGAGCGGCTGCTGCGGTACATGGTGAACCGCTGGGGGAGCAGCCCCCAACTGGTCACGTGGGAGCTGTTCAATGAAGCGGACTATGGCGAGTTCCGGTTCGACGACCTGGTGCAGTGGCACCGGCAATTCAGCATGCTGCTCCATGCGCTGGATCCGCAGCGGCGGCCGGTAACGACCAGCTTCCATCGCGAAGCCGCCGAGGCGGTCTGGAAGCTGCCGACCATTGATACCGTGCAGCTGCATATCTACGACCGGCGGGATGTCACCGAGGCGTTCCGCGAGGCGGTCCCCAAGCCGGCGGCGCAGTTCGGCAAGCCCGTTTTCATCGGCGAGTTCGGATGGATCAGCGACGTGATGCGGCAGTTCGATGACATCGGCATCCACGTGCACGAGGGGCTCTGGGCCGGCCTGATGAGCGGGGCGGCCGGCACCCCGCTGATCTGGTACTGGGATACCTATGTCCACCCGAACGGCATCGAACGCCAGTTCCGCGCCGTGGAGGCATTTTGGCGAGGGGAAGAGCTGAGCGCCGAGATGCAGCCGTTGCGGCTGGCGCTGTCGACCCCAGAGCTGGCCGCCGTGGGCATCGGCGATGACCACCGGGCGTTCCTCTGGGTTCGGAACCGCGCGCACAGCTTGGATCAGTACATTGCCTATCGCTGCGCCGTGGCGAAACAGCAGTTGCGAGAATTCCGCGGCGAGCGCGGAGCGCCGCTGCGCTATGCGCCTGCGCCGGTGCAGCAAGCCGTCGTGACCGTCAAAGGGCTGGATCCCCTCGCCAGGTACCGTGTGGAATGGTGGGATACCTACCACGGCCGCGTCACCGCCAGGGATGTGCAGCACGCCGAGTGGGGCCGACTCACCCTGGCGGTGCCCGATTTCCGGTTCGACCTGGCCGCCAAGCTGATCAAGCTGCAGTGGTGGGAGCGCGGATGATTGAGGCGGGGGGATGAGCCGGTTCGCCTGGGCGGCAATTCTCGCGCTGCCGGCGCTCGCGGGCGCCGGGGATCAGGCCGCGCAAGCCCACTCCGAAGAAGCGACGGTCTGCGTGCGGACGTACACGGCTATCCGCGTTGATGGTACACTGGATGATTGGGTGCGCCGCCTCGAGAGCAGCAACTGGGCGGGGCAACTGGAAGTGAAAAAAGGCAACGTGCTCGAATGGGTCCGGGCGGTCCCCGCATACGTGAACACGCTGACGAGCAAGGTGGAGTCCGGCAACATCAAAAGCCCGGCGGATTTTTCCGCGGTCGTTTATACCGCCTGGGACCTCCAGCACCTCTACGTGGCGGCGGTGGTGACGGATGACGAGGTGGTCACCCAGCACGAGGGCGCGGATATCTGGCAGGACGATGCGCTGGAGCTATGGTTCGACTGCCGCCACGACGCGGTGACGCACACGCTCGTGCAGGACGACGAGTACCAAATCGGGTTTTCGCCGGCCAGCCGGTACCGCAACAAGGCGGTGGGGTGGACGTGGCGCAACCCGCACCCGGAGTCGGTCATCGAGGGCCTGGCGGTGGCGTCGGCGCCGACGCCGACAGGCTACATCGTGGAGGCTTCGGTGCCGTGGGGCGCGCTCCAAGGCTGCAAGCCGGCAATCGGGGGCATGATCGGCTTCAACATCTCCTTTGTGGACAAAGACGAGGATCAGCAGTGGACGCACATCACGTGGTCGGGCGAACTGCATTCCGACCCGAGCCAGTTCGGCCACCTGTATTTCGTGGACGCGCCGGTGGACCTGTTCCCCTCCGACGTGTTTGATGCGCCGGCCGCCCCCTCGCCTGTGGATGAGCTCGGGGCAGGATCCTAATGCGCGCTTCCATCCGCGTTGCGGCGCTCTTTGCCGTCGGCCTTGCGAGCGGGAACCTGCCGGCCTCGGAGACGCGGCAGACGCGTGCAGAGCAGCCGCCGGCGGTCAGCGATACGCCGGCACCGGCCCAGTTGGCACGCGCCGCCGAAGCCGCCGCCCCGCCCGCCGGGCCGCCGAAAACGGAAATCAGCATTTTCGGATTTGAGGGCTCGCTGGAAGGCTGGCAGATTCCGGACTGGGCGAGCTCGTCGCAGGATTACGTCGGGCAGGGGCTGCAGATCTCGGACAGCCAGGCGAGCGAAGGCCGGTTCTCCATGACGCTGCAGGCGGATTTTCCCGGGGACCGATGGACAGGCGTGTATGTGGAGCGCGAAATCGAGGTGGCGGACTGGAGCCCCTTCGGCCAGCTCTCGCTCGACCTCTACGTCCCCCCCGAAGCGCCGGAGGGCTTGCTGGGCCGCATCATCTTGACCGTCGGAGAGGAATGGGTATGGACGGAGATGAACCACGGCATTCCCCTGGCGCCGGGCCGCTGGACGGCGATCACCGTGAACCTCAAACCCGGCAGCATGGATTGGAAATTCTTTCCGGATGACGCGTTCCGCCGGCGCGTCCGGAAGCTCGGTGTGCGGATCGAGTCTGGGCAACACGGGCCGGCGTACCGCGGCCCGGTCTACGTGGACCGGATCCGCTTGTCCGAATGACACGCATGCAAACAAAGGAGGTCCAGATGGGCAGGACGGCATGGATGTGGGGAGGGCTATGGCTGGCCGGGACGCTGGTCGCCGGCGCAGCACAGGCACAGACGCAGGATGCGGCGACATCAGCGGCTCCGTTAACGGTCTTCGACTGGGAAGGCGGGGCCCTGCAGGACTGGGCGATCCCGGATTGGGCCAAGGATTCCAATGATGACGTGGGGCGGGTCCTGAGCACCTCCCAGGACGTGGCCTCCAGCGGCACCGGGTCCCTGCAGCTCTTGGCTGATTTCCCCGGGGATCGGTGGACCGGCGCGTACGTCGAGGTCCTCATGCACGTGACCGACTTGAGCCAGTTCAGCGCGATCGCGGTGGACGTCTATGTGCCGCCTGATGCGCCGCGCGGATTGGCCGGCCGGATCATCCTCACGATCGGCGACAAGTGGGAGTGGACCGAGATGAATCGCGGTATCCCGCTGGAGCCCGGCAAGTGGACGACCATCACCGCCAACTTCAAGCCTGGCAGCCTGGACTGGAAATTCTTCCCAACGGACGCGTTCCGCCGGGATGTGCGCAAGGTTGGGTTGCGGGTGGAAAGCGACAAGAAGCCGGTCTATTCCGGTCCGGTCTACTTCGATAATCTCCGCCTGATTCCGTGATCGAGGTTGACGTACACTCCGGCGCGCCCCTCTCTGGACCGCGGGTCGGGCCCGGGCGCCGTGTTCTCTATCAAGGCGTCGGGTGGCCACGGGGCAGAGAGGGTCGCGCCGGTTCGTGTTGAGGCCGTCAGGAGGTGAGGATGGCGCGCGTGCGGTGGATCGGATCCCTCATCGCGGTGCTGGCGCTGGCCGGCTGCGGGCGGGCGAAGTCAAGCGGCGTGCAGTTGACGATGTGGCTGGTGGGCTCGGAGGCTCAGGCCCGGACCGTCAACGAGCTGGCTAAGCCGTTCACGCAGGAAACCGGGGTGCAGGTCCTCTGCGAGGCGATTTCCTGGGGCGAGGCGCACAGCAAGTATTTAACGGCGATTGCCGGTGGGGTTGAGCCGGACATCGGCACGATGGGTCTGACGTGGGGGGTGGAGTTCGGCCGCCTCGGCGCGCTGGCAGACCTGACGCAGGCCTTCCCGCAGGACATCGATCAGATCCGCCAGCAAACCTTTCCCGGCCTCTGGTCATCCATTGAGCACGGCGGCCGGATCTACGGCATCCCCTTTGATCTGACGCTGCAAACCCTCTACTACCGCACTGATGTGATCCCGAAGGCGCCTGACACCTGGGAGGAGCTGGCTTCGTTGCTGGCCCGCTTGCATCGCGAAAACCGGCGCATGATCATTGACTGGGGGAATCTCAGCTGGATCGGTTACGCGCCGTTCCTCTGGCAGGCCGGCGGGGATTTCTACACGGCCGACCGCGCGCGGGCCACACTGGATAGCCGCCAGGCGGCTCAGGCGCTCGCATTTTTCCGCGACCTGTATACCCTGCATGATGTGCCAAAGACTTCGATCCCGATCGAGCAAGGGTTGCGCACCGGCGAATTTCCGCTCGTGCTCTCGGGCAACTGGAAGATCATCAGCTTGAGCGTGGGCGTGCCTGAGCTGGCAGGCAAGTGGGGCATCGGCCTGTTGCCCCGCGGGCCGAGCGGCAAGCGCACAGCGTTCCTCGGCGGACGCATCATGGGGATCTTTGCGCACTCCACACGCCAGGCGGAGGCGTGGCGCTTCCTGCGCTACCTCTTTCAGCCCTCGGTGCAGCAGCAGCTCTACAACGCCGGGCTCAAGACACAGGACGCCTACCTGCCGCCGAACATCAAGAGCTGGGACGCCCTGGCCATCGAGCCGGGGATGAAGTCCGTTCTGATCACGCAGGCGCAGGACGCGCAAGGGCCGCCAGCCGTGCCCGGATGGACGGAAACGACGAACCTGTTGGAAGCCGCGATTCAGCGGGTGATCTTGCGCGGGCAGGATCCGAACGCCGAACTGAGCGCCGTCAATCAGGCGATGGATCGGGCGCTTCAGTAAAAGACGGCGAGTTTGCCGAAGAGTTCGTACGCGTCGGCCGTATTCCTGCCGGCGACGATATCGGTATAGCCCACTTCAATGTTGACCGTGGGGCCGCCGGTGCGGAACACCGAGACGAACCCGTCCCCCCACAGGTTCAGGATCGCGCGCAACCCCCACTTGCCGAAATCCTCGCCGGCTTCCGAGGTGGAGCGAATGCTGACGACGCTCTCCCACGAGCCGACGACCATCAAGCGGCGCAGCGGGGTGAAGCCGGCCTCGAAGACAAACGGCACCTCATTGGCCGGCTCCTCGTTCCGCCAATTGACGCCGCTTTCCAGATTGAAGAAGGCGACGCGGCTGCGCTCCATGGTCAGCGCTTCCGGTTCGGCTGGCGCGGGCGCTGACTCGGCAGGCTCCGGCGGGACCGCGGCTTCGGCGGACGGCGCCCAGTCTTCCAGGACGCGCTCCGCCGGCTCATGGGGCGGGGAGCTTTCCAGCACTCCGCGCAGCCAGCGGGATGCCTCGCGCGGCTCGGCGCGCTCGACCAGCGGCAGGCTTCGCTGGTACAACTCGGTGGTTCTCACCGCCTCGTCGATGGCTTGATCGCGTGAGGCCGGCGGTGCCGCTTGCGGGGGTGTGGGCAGGGCCGCGCGGTGCTGCGCAAGGGATCGATGTTGCGGCAGGAGCGGCCCGTAGAGGACGGCGCGGCTTAGTTGCAGCCGCGTTTCGAAATCGACTTGTCCATCGCCGAGCCCCGGGCTCTCATGCGGATCGTAGGCGCTCGGAATCTTCCAGCTCAAGAGCAGGCTGCTGACGACCGGGTCCTCGATGAGCCGGAACTTGTTGCGCACGTAGATGTCGCCGACGCCGGCATTCAGCAAGTCCACATTGTCATCGCGGTAGTGCGAGGATTGGTACGGCACGCTCGCGAGCAGGTTCCACCAGTCGGTGAGGCCGTACTCCAGCTTGAACTCGTTGCGGATATCGGTAAAGAGCGCGGTCTTGGGCCGGCGGCCGAGATTCCGGCGCTCGTCGTACGTTTTTTTCGAATAGTACCAGCGCCAGTAGTACTCGGCGTACCAGCGGTTGCGGGGAACGGTCCACGCCCCGGCCAGCGCCTCGCCTGGAACCGCCCAGACAAACGCGTAGAGGAAAGCTCCCAATACCGCGGCCAGGCGGGTGGTATGGGTCATGAGATACTAGCAGCTTAAGAAATCTTTGGCGGCAAGTCAACACCAATCGTAGTTGACAAACGTCGGAACCTGTTCAACAATACTGACATAGCATGATTAGACGACGCGCGCTTCTCGTTGACCAGCACCGGCTCACCGAGCGGGAGGAAAAAAGCTTCGAGCTCCTCGAGTTGTTGCGCCAGCGTGGCCCGCTTACCCGCACGGAGCTTTCCCAAGGCGCGGGCTTCAACATCGTCACCGTCTCGAATTACATCAACCAGTTCCTCAAGCAGGGCCTGGTCTTGGAGCGCGGGTTCGACATTTCGACCGGCGGCCGCAAGCCCATCCTCGTCGAGCTCAATGCCAAGACCGGGTTCGTGATCGGCATCGACGTCGGGCAGCTCGACGTGCCTTCGCCGCAGACCGTGCTGACCGTCACGGATTTGCGGGGCCACATTGTTCACCGGGTCGTGCGGCCCCAAACCGAGGACAGCCTGGATCGCGTGCTGCGCGGCCTCGACGCCATGATTCGCGATGCGCTCAAAACCAGCCCGGTGGACGCCAAGAAAATCTCAGGCATCGGCATCGGATTGCCGGGCATCATGGACGAGCGGGCCGGCACCGTGCGCGACCGGGCCCGCCAAGGCGTGCGCACCAACTACGTGGCCATCCGCGATCAGCTCGAGGCGGAGTTCCGGCTGCCGGTCTTCATGGGCAGCGACTCGACGCTCGCCGGCTATGGCGAGCTACGGTTGGGCCTGGATCGGCCGGTCCAGAATCTGCTGTACCTCTTTTCCGACGTGGGAGCCAGCCTCATCGTCAACGGCCACATCTACTGGGGTGCGGGAGGCAGCGCCGGGGAGCTGGGCGTTTTCGTGCCGTCTGAGGAAGACTATCTGGCGTGGATCAAAAGCCCGTCCTTCGTGCTCTCGAATGTCTGGGATCTGGGCCTGGCGACCCAAGCCAAGAAACTCATCCAGGAAGGCCACGCGACCGCGATCCAGGAACTGGCTCAGGGAGAGTTGGACGCGATCAACCTCCGGACGGTGCTGCAGGCCGCCCAAACCCATGACCAGCTGGCGCGCGAGCTCGTCGAGCACGCGGCCATGCAGCTGGGCATCCGGATCGCGTACCTCGTGAACTTGTTGAATCCGGAGGTCGTGGTGATCGGCGGCGGCATCGAGGAGGCCGGGTCCATGCTGCTTGAGCCAGTCTGGCGCTCCGTGAAGAAATATGCCTACGAAGAGCCGGCCAGCCTGGTGGACATCCTGCCCGCGCAGCTGGGCGATAACGCGGTAGCGCTGGGCGCGGCCTGCTGGGTGATCCACGAGGTCTTCATTCAAGCCTGATGGAGGGCTCTCCGCGGCGCCTCACGCTCCTTCCCCTGCTTGGCGCGGTTCTGGCGGTCCTCGCGCTGGGCGGACTGCTGACAGTGCAGGTGGGCAGGGTGCGGCAACTGGAAGGCGAAGTGCGCGCCCGGCAGCAGCAAGTGGCGCTGCTCGAAGGGCAAACCCAAGACCTGCTGTCCCAGGTCTCCGGCCTGCAGAAGGAGCGGGATACGCTCGCCGGCCGGGCGACAGGCCTGCGACAAGAACTCGGCGCGGCAAAGCAGGAAGGTGAAGAAGCGCGGCAGCGAGGGACAGAGCTCGAGGCCCAGGTCCGGCAGCTCGAAGCGGAACGCGACGATGTGAAAAGCCGGGCTGCCGCGACCGGCAAGGCGCTGGAAGCCGCGCAGGTCCAGCTGCAGCGGCTTGAACGCGACAAGGCGGAATGGGCGGAGGACGCCAAGCGTTTGCACAACCGGCTGGTGATGGTGACGCGGGATTATGAAGAAGCGAAGACCAAGCTGTCTCAGCTCGAAGCCCGGCCGGCGCCGAACACCAGCGCAGTGAGCATCGTTGGTCCAGCCCCCAGCGCTCCCACTCCATCGGCCGCGCCCGCCGCGGTGACTTCGACCATCCCTGGCACCGTCGAGCTGCCACCCATCATCGTCCGAAAGGATCATGCCGGCATCAGCACCCCGCTGCAAGGCCGTGTCATCGAGGTGAACGAGCCGCACAATTTTTTGGTGGTTGATCAGGGGCAAGAAGCCGGTGTCGCTCTCGGGATGGCGTTCGACATCCTGCGTGGGGCAAGCACCGTCGGCCGCGCCACAGTGGTTCGCGTCCGCCCCAAGCTTGCCGCCTGCGACATCGTCCGGGCGCGCACCCCTGGCCCCCTCCTCATCGGTGACCTGGCCGTGCAGCGCGGGCCGTAAGGTTCCGGTGAGGCGGTTTCCGGTCACCCGCGCCGCCCAGGCCGGCAGACTGCTTTCACTCCGCATCCCCGCTTCCCGCATCAGGAACGCATGACCCTGCGCGCCGGCCGTCCGTCGCGATTCCGCCTGCGGCGCAGTGGGCGCCCCCAGCTTGTCCTCGTCACGCGCCAGCTTGCCACCCTGGTCAAGGCCGGCATGCCCCTCCTGCGCGCCCTCCATACCATCGCCGACCAGCTTGAGCCAGGCGTCATGCGCGACGTCATCGCCGCAGTCGCGGCGGACGTCGAGGCCGGCGTGAAACTCTCCGAGGCGCTTGCAGCGCACCCCAAGTGGTTCCCGGTCTTCTATGTCAACATGGTTCGTGCGGGTGAGATGGGCGGCCTGCTCGACGAAATCCTGAAGCGCCTGGCCGAGCTGCTGGAGAAGCAGGCCCGGCTGCGCGACCGCGTGCGCAGCGCCCTCATGTACCCGGCGTTCGTCATGGTGGCCGCGGTGGGCATTCTCATCGTGCTGATGGCGTTCGTCGTGCCGACCTTCATGGGCATGTTCGCGGAGCTTGGCTCAGACCTGCCGCTCGTCACGCGCCTGCTGGTTGCCGCGTGCACGATAGTGCGCCAGTGGTGGTGGGTGGTGGCCGCCGCGCTCGTCGGCGCCGGCATGCTCATCCGCGCATGGTTCGCGACGCCGCCCGGGCGTCAGCTGCGGGACCGTGGCCTGCTGCATGCCCCGGTGTTCGGCTCGCTCATGGAGCGGCTGCTGGTCGCCCGCTTCGCGCGCACGCTGGGCACCTTGATCGCCAGCGGGGTTCCGATCCTCAGCGCGCTGGAAACCGTGCGCGGCACGGTGACCAATGTGGTCATTGACCAGGCGCTGCAGGATGTGGAGGACAGCCTGAAGGGCGGGGAATCGCTGGCGCGGCCCATGGAGCTCTCCGGAGTATTTCCCCCGCTCGTCACCCGGATGATCGCTTTGGGCGAGGAGACCGGGCAGCTGGATCGCATGCTCATGCAGGTCGCCGACAGCTACGATGAGGAAGTTGAGGTGCAGCTGGCCGGGCTGACGCAGCTGCTTGAACCGCTACTCATCGTGTTTGTCGGCGGGATCGTCGGCTTCATCGTGATCGCCATGTTCCTGCCGCTCATGTCGCTGACGAAGCTGCTGGGATAAGGGCATGGGCGCGACAAATGCCGCGGTCCACCCCACGGCAGTCCTCGGCGGTGGTGCGTATGCAGCGCTCGAGCCCCGCGAGAATCTTGAGCAGCTTCATCGTTCGTACCCGCCTCCGGGCTGGCGTGGGGGCCCTGGACCGCGGCATCTGTCGCGCCCATCCCCCCTTATCGGGATCGTTGCTGCCAGAGCGGCAGACCGGCTCTCTTCGGGATTTTCCTTGTTGGAGTTGGTGATTGCGATGGGGATTCTGGGGATCGGGATTGTGGGAGCGCTGCGGGTGTTCCCCGTCGGTCTGCGGGCGTCCCAGCGCGCCGAGCTGCACAGCCGAGCGGTGATGGCTGCGCAGCGCACGATCGAGTCGTTGAAACTGCAGCCGTGGGAGTCGTTGGAGGAGGGCGTCGCGACGGCGGAGGCCGATGGCTTCGAGGTGACGACGCACATCACCAGGCCGGTGATCGCCTACCTGACGGAAAGCGCGCGGCTTAAGGCGGTGGAAGTCATCGTGCGATCGACCCAGGCGGCCCGGCCGCTCCAGTTGGCCATCGTTACCTATCTCCGGCGCGAGCAGGGACGGTTCTAGCGTGGATGGGGCGACCCGGCCGCGGCCTCCAGGGATTCACGCTGGTCGAACTGCTCGTGGCGATGGCCATCCTGATCGCCGTCACCGCCTCCACGGCGCTGATCATGCGGGGGATCACGAAGGCCTGGCGGACCGGGCAGCTGCAAACCGAGCGCTACCAGCAAGCGCGCCTGTTTTTCGATTTGTTCAGCCGGGAGATCGCCTCAAGCGTTGCCAACCCGCGGTATCCAATGATTGGGGCGGACCAAGCCGCGGCCGGCCGGATCAAGCCGGAAGGCATCCTCGGCGAGCTCTTCTTCGTGGGCACGCTGCCGGGCCGCGCCGGCCTCGTCGAGCGCGGCTACTGGGTGCAGGCCGATGGGACGCTGATGTGCCACGACGACGAGCCGGCGGATGGCGACTACGGCACCGGCCAGAGCGAAGCGTGCGGCCGCGACATCAGCCAGTTTTCGCTGTCATTTTTCGACGGCGCCACCTGGGTTGAGGCCTGGGATGGCCGGGCGCCGGAGCGCGAGGGCGCGCTGCCGAAAGCCATTCATGTCCTGCTGGCGATCGGCGAGCCGGCGGAGCCTTTTGAGACGGTCATTTATGTTCCAACCAGCTGAGCGGGGCATTGCGCTCCTCATCGTCGTCAGCATCCTCACCGTGGTTGGAATCCTGGGCGTGGCCTTCGCTTTCTCCCTCCACCTCGAGACGCAGGCCACCCGCCAGTTTATTGCCGCTACGCAGGCCCGCTATCTCGCTGAAGCCGGGGTCAGCCACGCCCGGGCGCTGCTGGACGAAGACCGCGACAACTCGCGGATCGACGACCTGACGGAACCGTGGGCCCGGCTCATGCAAGGCGTCGACGCCGACGTGGACCGGGACGGCGAGCGCGAATCCGGCTGGTGGCCGGTGGTCAATGGCGAGCGCGAGGGGGTCGGGCGCTACGCGCTGCTGATCACGGATGAGTCCGGCAAGGCGAATTTGAACGTGGCCCAGGCGAAGCCGTCGGCGGGCGGGGTCGGCGCGCTCAACCTGACCACCCTCTTCACGGAGGCCAGCTTCGCGCATCCCGCCCAGGCGGCCGAAGCGGTCGAACGGTTCCGGTACGGCGAAGATGGGCAGCCCGGCGCGGCCGGCGTCGATGACGACGGCGACGGCAGCATCGATGAGCCGGACGAATACCAGCCCTGGACGCTGCGCGGCGATGACCGGCAACTGGAGAGTCTGGAAGATCTCACCGCGGTGACCGAGATCTCCCCCGACGATCTGCGCAAGCTCTCCGCCCTGGGGACGGTCTACAGCTGGGAGCAGAACGTGAGCGTGACCGGCGCGCCGCGCGTGAACGTGAACACGGCCACTGCCGATGAGCTGCTGGCGGCGCTGTTTGAGATCGGCGTCAGCGATCCGTGGCAGATGGCGGTCAACATGGCGGATTACGTCGACGCCGATTTCGCCCTGTCACGCGTCACGAAGACGTCG
>JAHFGU010000212.1 GCA_023247285.1 Candidatus Omnitrophota bacterium | reverse complement strand
TAGATCACCGGCTCTTTGATCAGGTGCTGCGGGAAGATCAACGTGACCTGCTTCTTGGCCATGCTTCCTCCTGTTGATGACACGCGTCTTCAAGGACCCTAAGCTCGCGAATGGTGGGCGCCTCCCCGCAGACCGCGCAGCCAGGGTCGCGGCGCACCGGCACCTCCCGGAACCGGCTCAGCGCGCCGTCGAGCACGAGCAGCCGATCCGCCAGCGGCTCGCCGAACCCGGCAAGCAGCTTCAGCGCTTCATGCGCCATGAGCGCGCCGAGCACGCCTGCGGCGGTGCCCAGCACGCCGGCCTCCTGGCAGCTCGGGATGTCGCCGGCCTGCGGCGGCTCAGGAAACACGCAGCGCAGGCACGCGCTCTGCCGCGGGCGGACGGCGAAGACCTGCCCGCGCGCGTGCACGACACCGCCGTGCACCAGCGGCCGGCCGGCCAGCACGCAGGCGTCATTCACGAGGTACCGCGTCGGGAAATTATCCGACCCATCCAGGATGACATCGTAGGCGCGCACGAGGTCCATCGCGTTACCCGCATGGATCGCCTCCTGCCGCGCCACAATGCGCAGTTCCGGATTCAGCGCCTCGAGCCGCGCCTGCGCTGAGCGGCTCTTCGGCCGCCCCACATCCTCGGCGCCATGCAGGATTTGACGGTGGAGGTTGCTCAGCGCCACCGCCTCGCGGTCTACGATCCCCAGCGTGCCCACCCCGGCCGCCGCCAGGTAGAGCGCTGCCGGAGAACCCAGCCCGCCGGCGCCAACGATCAGCGCCGAGGACCGCAGCAGCCGCTGCTGGCCGGCGACGCCGATCTCCGGCAGGATGAGCTGCCGGCTATAGCGCGCGATCTGCTCCTTCGACAGGGGCATCGCTGGAGTCATCACTGGGAAACTCGCTCTCGGGCTCAGGGCTCGATTGGCCGGCGTCGGGTGTCCCGGCGCCAGGCGCCTGGCGTAATGCGTCCGGCGTCTGCCGACCCTCGGCGGGTTTCAGCGACGCGTCGGGGGCTGCCGCGAGCAGCGGAGGCAGCGGCTCGAACTTGTAGCGCACTATCCACTTCGTCGGCCCGCCAGGCCCGCGCGAGATCCCTTCTTTGACGATGATCGGCTTGGTTGTGCGGGGCACGACAAAGAGGCCGTACGGCGAGGTGGACGCCGGCTCGCGTTTGCCCGGCGCCGCATCCAATGTGTACCGGGCCACGATCACGTTCCCCTCATCGCGCAGATCGACCAAGCTCAGCCCGGAGGCCTGCACGGACGGGCCGGCGAAGAACCCGAGCGCGATCTGCGACCGGAAATCCACCGGCGGCGCCGGCTCCGACTGCTTGGCGTACAAGCCCCAGACATCGCGCCACACCGCTTCGGAGACCGCTTCATGAAACGCCTGGTCGGTCACGTCGGCTCCTGCGCCTTTCCACTGTTGAAGGACCTGGATCGGCGTCCCGCGCGACGCCGGAGGCGCGTCCGTCAGGTAGCTGACGCGCTGTTGGGGATCCGTCGCGAGGTAGACCTCGGCGCCTTTGCGGACATCGAAGTAGCGGTACTGCCCCTCCCCACTCACGACGAACGCCAGCGCATTCTCACTAGCATCCGCGCGTACGGGAATGGATTGGAACCCGCCGACCTCCCATCCGATGCCGATCGGCTGGCAGAGGAGGGTGCGGCGGGCTGCGGTGTCGACGATGGCCAGTTCCCCGGTGCGGGCATAGTAGGCCGCGAACCCTTCGCTGGTCGCCACCGGCGCACCGCTCGTCACCTTCCGCTCATCGCACGGCGGCGCGGCGGGCGGCTCGACCGTGTTCTCTGCGGCTTTCTTTTGAACAGGCGACGCCGGCTTCTGGACGATCGCGGCTGACGCAGCCTGGGCCGCCACCAGCAGCGCCGCCGTCAGGGGCAGCAGCCGCCTCGCCCCGCCGGCGATGGCGGGGATGATGGAAACTTCGTCGCCGTCTTTCACCGCGGTCTGGTCGCCCTGGAGGAACCGGATATCTTCCTCATTCACGAAGACGTTGACGAACCGCCGCAGCTTCCCTTGCTCATCGCAGAGGCGCTCGCGTACGCCCGGGTACCGGCGCTCCAGGTCGGCGAGCAGCTCCACGATGGTCTGCCCTGCGCATTGCACCTCGCCGTGCCCGTTCGTCAGGCGTTGCAACGGCGTGGGGATCCGGACCGTAATAGCCATGCGTGCCTCCTCCTGGTTGCGCGTTAGCGGCGCTTGCCGGCCGCCTCAAGCCGCCCGGCGAACTGCGCCTCGAATGACGCCAGCGTCGGTTTCACCCGCGTGGGCTGCCCCAGCCGGGTGAGGAGCGGCTCCTGCGTCTTGAGCCCGTTGCCGGTGATGCAGACGACGATGGATTCCTCGCGCGGGATGACCCCCTGCGCGATAAGCTTTTTGGCGGCCGCGAGGGTGACCCCGCCGGCCGTCTCGGTAAAGACCCCCTCGGTTTCAGCGAGCAGGCGCATGGCCTCGACGATCTCGTCATCGGTCGCCGCCTCGGCCCACCCGCCGGAGGCCAGCACCGCCTTGGTGGCATAGTACCCGTCGGCCGGATTCCCAATCGCCAGCGATTTCGCGATGGTGTTCGGCTTGACCGGCTTGACGATGTCGCTGCGCTCCTTGATCGTGGTGACGATCGGCGCGCAGCCGGCGGCCTGGGCGGCGTAGAGCTTCGTGGCCGTTGGGCTCAGCAGGCCGAGCAGC
>JAHFGU010000211.1 GCA_023247285.1 Candidatus Omnitrophota bacterium | reverse complement strand
TCCGGACCGGGAAGGGGAGGCGATCAGCTGGCACTTGGAGCGGCTCCTGCGCGATGACGAGGAGGCGCAAGCGAAAAAGCGCGCCAAGCAGCAGGCGAAGGCGGCGTCGGCGGAAGCGCGCGCGCCGCGGACGACCGCCAAGCGGACCGCGGCCAACGGCCGGAAGATCTACCGGATCGTGTTCCATGAGATCACGCCCGACGCGGTCAAGGCCGCGCTGCAGAAGCCCGGCGCCATCGACCTGCGCAAGGTGGATGCGCAGCAGGCCCGCCGCATTCTCGACCGGCTCGTCGGCTACTCGCTCTCGCCG
Source organism: Candidatus Omnitrophota bacterium (assembly GCA_023247285.1). The sequence continues at coordinate 2,392 of JAHFGU010000211.1, read as the reverse complement.
CTGCTGTGGAAGAAGGTGGGCCGCGGCCTCTCCGCCGGGCGCGTCCAGTCGGTGGCGCTGCGCCTGATCGTCGACCGCGAGAAGGACGTCGAGGCGTTCGTGCCGCAGGAGTTCTGGACCCTCGACGCGCAGCTGCGCAGGGCCTCCGGCGGCCCGGCCTTCGCCGCGCAGCTCGACAAGATCGGCCAGCAGAAGGCCGAGGTCACGACGCAGGCGGACGCGACTCGGCTGGCCGAGGACCTGCGGCGCCAGAAGTTTGCGGTCGCCGGCGTCGAGGAGCGCGAGCAGAAACGGTACCCCAAGCCGCCGTTCACCACGAGCACGCTCCAGCAAGAGGCGTTCCATAAGCTGGGCTTTTCCTCGGCGCGCACGATGCGCATCGCGCAGCAGCTCTACGAAGGGCTTGAGATCGGCGAGGCCAGCCCGGCCGGCCTGATCACCTACATGCGCACCGATTCGGTCCGCGTCGCCGCCGAAGCGCTCGCGGCCGTCCGCGGTCTCATCCCCAAGCGGTTCGGCAAGGCGTTCCTGCCGTCCGAGCCGCGGGCCTATCGATCGAGGAAGACCGCGCAAGAGGCGCACGAGGCAATCCGCCCCACCAGCGTCGCCCGCGCGCCGGAATCCGTCCAGCCGCACCTCACCACGGAACAGTTCAAGCTCTACCAGCTTGTCTGGCAGCGGTTCGTGGCCAGCCAGATGGCCGACGCGGTGGAGCGCCTGGTGACCGCGCAGATCCAGGGCGGCGTCTACACGCTTAAGGCGACCGGGCGCACCACGCTCTTCGCCGGCTGGACCCAGGTCTATGAGGACACCGAGGAGCAGGAGCGGCCGGAGGGCGCCTTGCCCGAGGGCGCGCTGCCGCCGCTGGCGAAGGGCGATGCGCTGATGCTGCTGGGCGTCGAGCCGGCCCAGCACTTCACGAAGCCGCCGCGCCGGTTCACCGACGCCTCGCTCGTGAAGGCGCTGGAAGAGAACGGCATTGGACGGCCCAGCACCTACGCGCCCACGATCCAGACGATCGTCTCGCGCGACTATGTCCGGCGCACCGGCGGCAGCCTGATCCCGACCCAGCTAGGGCGCATCGTGACCGAGATGCTCATCGAGCACTTCCCGGAAGTGATGGACATTAAGTTCACCGCCGACTTGGAAGAGGAGCTGGACCGGGTCGAGGAGGGCGACCGGGAATGGGTCAGCGTCGTGCGCCACTTCTATACGCCGTTCTCGTCGCGCGTCGAGGCCGCGCAGGAGAAGATGCGCGAGGTCAAGCGCGAGGTGGTGCCGACCTCCTATGTGTGCGAGGCCTGCGGCCGGCAGATGGTCATCAAGTGGGGCCGCTTCGGGCAGTTCCTCAGCTGCTCGGGGTATCCGGAATGCAAGCAGGCGCGCGCGCTGCCCACCGGCGTGCGCTGCCCTGAGCTAGGCTGCGGCGGAGAGCTCGTGGAGCGGCGCGGCCGCGGGCGCGTGTTTTACGGCTGCTCCCATTACCCCAAGTGCCGGCACACCGCGCGCCGGCTGGAGCAGGACGGGAAGGGCCAAGACGGCGGCGAGGCCCCGGACGGCGGGGCCGGGGCGTCCGAGTGAGCTCTCCCCGCGAGGCGCGCGCGCCGGCTGTCAGCCGGTTCATCGCGTACCTGCGCGGCGAGCGCAACGCCTCCGAGCACACCTGCCTGGGCTACGCGCTGGATCTGCGGCAGTTCTTCGCGTTCCTCGGCCACCGCAGCCCATCCGCGGTGACGCCGCTGGAGGTGCGGCGGTTCGTCGCCCACCTGAGCGTGGCACAGGTCGCGCGCCGGTCGATCGCCCGCAAACTCTCCTGCCTGCGCAGTTTCTTCCGGTTCCTCTGCCGCGAAGGCGCGCTCGAGCAGAATCCGGCCGCCGCGATCCCGGCCCCCCGCATGGAGCGGCGCCTGCCCAATTTCCTCGATGAGCGCCAGGTGGCCCGGCTGCTCGAAGCGCCCACCACGGAAAGCTGGCACGGGCTGCGGGATCGCGCGCTGCTCGAAACGCTCTACTCGACGGGCATCCGCGTGAGCGAGCTGGCCGGGTTGAATCTGCAGGACCTCGACGAGCTCTCCGGCGTCGCGGTCGTGCGCGGCAAGGGCAAGAAGGAGCGGCTCTGCCCGATCGGCGAGACTGCGCTCCGGGCGGTTCGCGCGTATCTGGCGCGGCGGCCCATCGGCAAAAAATTAAAAACCCCCTTCGCGCTGTTCGTCAGCCAGAAGGGCACGCGGATGACGGTCCGGCAGGTGGACCGGCTCCTGGCGCGCTACGCCGCCCAGGCGCAGCTGCCGCCGACGGTGCGCCCGCATACGCTGCGCCACAGCTTCGCGACGCACCTGCTGGAGCGGGGCGCGGACCTGCGCAGCGTGCAGGAGCTGCTGGGCCACGCGAA
>JAHFGU010000013.1 GCA_023247285.1 Candidatus Omnitrophota bacterium | reverse complement strand
CGGCGCCTATCGTATGCCTCGATCGCCGCGCTGTCAACCCGCGGCGCGGATGCCGGTCGCCGATGGTTATGGTACGATTGTGCGACTAGACCCCTGCCTCCCGGCGCCCTTGAGGGTCGGGCAGCCTGTCAGGCATACTAAGCGGAGGTCTGAGCGGGTTATGATCATGCGGAGACTCTGCGGCAACCAACGAAGCCTGTGCGGCGCGCTGGTGGGTCTTGTGCTGTGCGCGATGCCCCCCCGCGCCTGGGCGGCTGCGCCGCTCGACGCGCCTGAGGGCACCGCCCGCTTCCTCATTATTGCGGTGACGGTGTTCGTCGCGCTGGTCATCGGGATCCTGCTCTATCATTTCTCGCAGCGCAGCACACAGGCCAAGTTCGACGAGGGGGACGACGAGGGGCAGCCCGGCGAGAAAGACGGCTTGCCCCGCGTGCTCGACGAGCTGCACCAGCTGCCGGTGCCTTCCCAGCAGCGGGAGCGCCTCGCGCGCGCCGTCTCCGCAGCCGTCTCGCGCACCGTCGAGGAGCGCGTCGGCACTGTGAAACGGGAGCTCACCGAGCATTACGGCCAGCTCCTCGAGGAGCGGCGGCGCAAGGAAGTCATCGTCCAGCGCAAGTTCAATGAGGCGCTGGCCGAGAAGAAGCAGACCGTCGCGGTGCTGGAGAGCCTTGCCGAGGGCCTGGTCGTCATCAACAACAAAGGCGACGTGGTCATGATGAACCCCGCTGCGGAGAAGCTGCTGGCGGTGAAGCAGCACGAGCGCGTGGGCAAGCCGCTCCTGGACGACCTCAAAGAGGGGCAGCTGATCTCGCTGAGCCGCGGCACCGACGAGGATCGCGAAATCGTGCTCAGCGCCACGGACGACAGCACCAAGAAGGTGCTGCGCGCGAGCAATGCCGTGATCACCGATGAAAACGGCAAGGCGGTCGGCATGGTCGCGGTCCTCAGCGACGTGACCAAGCAGCGCGAGATCGAGCAGCTCAAATCCGAGTTCGTGTCCAAGGTGAGCCATGAGCTGCGCACGCCGATCCTCGCGATGCGGCACGCCCTCTCCATCCTGACCGACCAGGTGGCCGGGCCGATGACCGAGGAGCAGCTGCAATTCGGCCAGATCGTGGAGCGAAACCTGCAGCAGCTCGGGACGCTCATCAACGACCTGCTGGATCTCTCGAAGCTGGAAGCGAACAAGATGGAGCTGCGCCGCGCGCCGGGGTCCGTGGTGGACGTCATCAAGCAGGTCTGCGAATCCTTGACCCCGTGGGCGCAGAGCAAGGAGCTCACCCTGGCCGTGGACGTGCCCCCGAACCTGCCCCAGGTCGCGTTTGATCAGACCCGCATCACGCAGGTCCTGACCAACCTCATCGGCAACGCGGTGAAGTTCACGCCGAAGCGCGGCCGGATCACCATCGAGGCGCGGCTGAATCAGACCCACCTGATGATCGAGGTGAGCGTGTCGGATACCGGCACGGGCATCGCGAAGGAGGACCTGCCGAAGCTGTTCAACAAGTTCCAGCAGGTGGGGGAGCGCACCCATACCGACATCAGCGGCACCGGCTTAGGGCTGGTCATCGCGAAGGAAATCGTCGAGCTCCATCACGGCCGCATCTGGGCCGAGAGCGAGCTGGAGCGCGGCGCCCGGTTCACCTTCACGCTCCCCTTGGAGCCTCCCCCCAGCGCATCGCCGGCCTCGCCGGGCTGACGCGCGCCTGCGCGCATGCCTGCTGCGCCGGTTCGTGCCGCGGTTCCCGCGCTCATCCTCGCGTGCGCGCTCCTGCCGCGCCTCGCAGCATCCGACGACCCCGCAGCTTCCGGCGCGCCGGCCCAAGCGACCGACCTCAATAACCAAGCTGTTGCCGAAGCGCAGGCCGGCCGATTTGAAGAAGGGGTGCGCCTGCTCCGCCAAGCGCTGGCGCTCAACCCGAACGATGCCACGGCCCGCACCAACCTCTCCGGCATCCTCACCGACTGGGCAGGGCGGCTTGACGGGCGGGGGCGCGTCGATGAGGCGATCGCCGCGCTGCGCGATGCCGCCCAGCTCGATCCCGCCAACGGCATGGCCCTCGTGCATCTCGGCGACCTGCTGTACCTGAGGCGCAGCCGGATGGAGGAGGCGGTCCAAGCGTGGCGGCTGGCCCACGGGAAGGTGCCGGACCCCGTGTGGCAGGCGGTCGCGACGCGCATCACGCAAGCGCAGCGGGACCAGCTCATCGAGCGCGGCTACGCGGCGCGCCAGACGGCGCACTTCGACATCCGGTTCCAGCAGGCGAATGAAGCGGACGTGTCCATGCTGGAGCGCGTGCTGGAAACCGCGTACGCGCGGCTCGCTGAAGAGCTCGGGACTAGCCCGTCGCGGCTGACCGTCATCATCTATACCGACCGCGATCTGCGCCGGACCTATTACCAGCGCGACTGGGCGCTGGGATTTTACGACGGCCGCATCCGGCTGCGCCTGGAAGAGCTGAGCCAGGCGGATGTCGCGGACATGGCCGCGCATGAGCTGGCGCACGCCTTCCTCCAGCACGCCTATCCCGGCCCGCTGCCCACATGGGTGCACGAGGGGTATGCGCAGCGGCAGGAGCGCGAGCGGAGTCTGCCGCCGGAGATCGCGCGCCTCGAGCAGGGCATCCAGGCGCGCACGCAGTGGATCCCGCTCAAATGGCTCGACCGGCATTTTGAGCAGCCCACGGGCCGCGAAGACGTCGCCCGCGCCTATCTCGAGGCGCATCTGGCGGTGGATGAGCTCATCCGGCGCTTCGGCATGAAGCCGTTTGTCGCGTTTCTGGCGCAGCTCTCCACCGGCGCCGGAGTCGAGCCGGCCTACGATCTGGCGTTTGCGCCCTCGCGGTGGGCGCGCGCGGATCACGGCGTCTTCGAGTAGGAGCCCGCCATGGAGCCGCTCATCCTGTTTACCGTCGGGCTGAGCACCGGCCTCTCCGGGGCGATGATCCCCGGCCCGCTCTTCCTCTATACCGTGTCCGAGGCGTTCCGCAGCGGCCAGTCCGCCGGGATCAAGATCGCGCTGGGCCATCTCCTCCTGGAAGCCGGCTTCGTCGCGCTCGTCGTGCTGGGCCTGCGCGATCTGCTCGGCTCAACGGCCGTGCGCACGGCGGCGCTGGGCGTCGGCCGCGTCGCGTTGATCGTCATGGGCGGCATGATCCTGCTCCGCGTGCCGCGCCTGTCGCTGAGCCGGCGCGCCGATGTGCTCTTCCGCTGGGGCCCGGTGGCCGGCGGGGCGTTCTTCAGCCTGGTGAGCCCGGGCTTCCTCTTATGGTGGGCGACCATCGGCGCCTCGGTGTTGTTGCGCGGCGCCCTGGCAGGGGCGCAGGGAATCCTGGCTGTCGCCGCCGGGCATGCCGCGGCAGATCTCGGATGGTGCTGGCTGGTGGCTTGGTCGGTGGCGCGCGGGCGCGGATGTTGCACCGATCGGCTCTATCGCGTGATCATGGCCGTCATCGCGCTGAGCCTGATCGTGATGGGCATCGGGCTTCCCGTCGGCGGGTAGCTCGGGCGATCCGCCTCGAATGCCGTTGACACCGCGGTGCAAATTTGTCACAATTGCTCCCAGTTGTGGAGCTAGCAGAGGCCCTTCGCGGTGGGGTCACGGTGCACCCGGCACAGTGGTCCCCTTGGCACGACATGATCGGCTGATCGGTGTCAGCGACAGCGGACACCGGCAGGCGCGCAGGCGGCATCCCGCTGCGTCGGCAGCGCAGCGCTTGCAGCCCGCAACAAGGGGATTGATGAGTTATTACCGCGTCCTGGGGCTTGACCGGGAGCCCTTTTCCACCAGCCCGGATCCCGCCTTCTTCTACCAATCCCAGAAACACCGCGCAACGCTTGCCAATCTCCTCATCGAGTTCAGGCTCAGGCGCGGCCTGAGTATTGTCCTTGGGGATATCGGGACCGGCAAAACCACCCTCGGACGGAAGCTCATCCAGCTCCTCCGGGAGCGGGAGGGCTTCGTCTTCCACATGGTGCTGGATCCGACCTACCCCTCTGAAGACCTCTTCTTCCAATCCCTCATCCGCACGCTGGGCATCGACGTCGCCGCCCATGAGCCGACCATAGTGGACTATCGGGAGGTGCTTGAGCGATACTTGTTCCATACGGGCATCCAGGGGCAGGAGACGGTCGTCTTGATCATCGATGAAGCGCACAAGCTGAACCAGCTCTCGCTTGAGGCCCTCCGCATTTTGCTGAATTACGAGACGAACGAGACCAAGCTGCTCCAGCTGGTCCTGATGGGGCAGCTGGAGCTGATGCCGCTGATTACGGGGATGCCCAACCTCATGGACCGCATCAGCTTCCACGCCGCCCTCGAGCCGTTGGACGTGGCGGAGACGCGCGAGATGATTCAATTTCGGCTGCAGGAGGCCGGCTACCGGTCGCGCCTGGCGCTCTTCACCGACGAGGCCATCGAGGAGATTCACGACTACGCGGAAGGCTATCCCCGGCGCATCGCGATGCTCTGTCACAAGGCGCTCCGTGCCGCGGTCATGCACAGGGCGCACGCGGTGGACCGCGGCCTCATCGAGGAGCTCATTCAAGAGGAACTGGACGCCGGATGGCACCCGCCAAGGAAACTGCAGAAGAGCAGCTGCTGAGGATGATCGAGGGGCCTCAGAAGCGGGGGGCGCCCTTCAAGCTCCCTGCCTCGCCGTCCTTGCGGCAGGCGCAGGAGACCGGCCGGGCGCTGGCGACGCGCGCCTGGCGCTTGGTGGTCCCGCCGCAGCGGCAAGCGGATGTGTTTCTCTGGAACCTGCGGCTGGCCAGCCGGCTGCTCTGGCTCGTCCTCGCCGCGCTCGGCGCCTATGTGGTCGTCGACCTCGTGCTGGCGAAACCGGCCCCGCCGCCCGCCCATCCGGCCGGCGCCCCGCCGAGCGGCGCATCGACCGAAAGCCCGGCAGCGCCGTTCACCATGAAGCCGCTGGCAGACTATGTCACGGCGCTGACGCAGCGCAACCCGTTCACCGGCAGCGCCGGAGGCGTGGTGGAGCAGGCGGCCGTCAGCAAGACGGCGCGGCGCCAGCTTGAGGATCTGGCCACCGGGCTCTCCGTGGTCGGGATCGACCGCGGGCCCAATCCGGTCGCGCTCATCGAAAGCAAGTCCCAGCAGCGCACGTTCGTGGCGAAAGTGGGGGACGAGGTCAACGGGCTGCGCATCACGCGGATCGGCCCCGAGGGCGTGGTCGTGAGTTATGAAGGCGAAGAGCTGCTCCTCCACTAATTCGGCGCTGCGCGCGATCCGGCCTGCGGCAGCAGCGCTGAGCGTGGCGCTGACGCTGTCGCCGGCCATGCGCGCGGGCGCCCAGCCGGCACCCCCGGCTTCCTCGCTCCAGCCATCCGCGGAAGAGCCGCAGGGCCCCACCCGCGGCATGGAGGAGCGGGTCTCGCTGGATTTGCGGTCGACGGATGCGGCCGATGCGCTCAAATACCTGGCGACCAAAGGGGGCCTGAACCTCGCCCTGAGCAAGAACGTGGCCGGACGCGTGAACCTGTTTCTCACCGACGTGCCGATCCGAGACGTCTTCGACATCATCCTCCGCACCAATGAGCTGGCGTATGACAAGCAGGGCGACGTCTACAACGTGATGACCGAGGCCGAATACCGCGCGCTCTACGGGAAGAAATTCTCCGACCTGCGCGAGGTGAAAACCTTCCGGCTGCACTACGCCATCCCGCAACAGGCCTTCAACTTGCTCGACACCCTCAAGAGCGAGATCGGCCGGCTCTTGGTCGACGAGGATTCGGGCACGGTCCTCGTGATGGACACCCCGGAGAATCTCCGGGAGATGGAGTCCGCGCTGGCGGCCCTGGAGCAGGGCGGCACGATCCGCACGTTCGACATCAAGTACGCCAAGGCGAAGGACGTCGAGGAGCAGCTCAAGGAGCAGATCGAGGTCCCCAAGCTGGGAACCGTGAAGGCGGACGAGCGCTCCAACCAGGTCGTCGTCAAGACCCTGCCGGACCGGATGAAGGACGTGGAGCGGCTCATCCAGAGCCTGGACCGCAAGACCCGCGAGGTCTTGATCGACAGCAAGATCGTCAAGGTCGCGCTGACCAACTCCGACAACACCGGCGTGGACTGGGACAAGGTGTTTTCCAACCTCAAGTTCCATGGGATCGACACGCAGCATGCGTTTCGCGTTGATCCGAGCAAGATCGGCACGCCCCCCGCAGAGGTGCCGCTGGTGTCGAATATCAAGATCCCGGAGCTCACCACGTCCCGGAGCATTGGCAAGAGCACCAAGGGCGGCGAGCTCGTGTTCGGGACGGTGGCGCGGGACGGCTACGAGCTCTTCCGCTTCCTGGAAACCCTCGGGCAGACCAAGATCATCTCGAATCCGCGCCTGATGGTCACCGAGAACCAGGAAGCGCGCATCCATGTGGGCACCCGCGAGGCCTACGTGACGACCACGACGACCTCGGGCCAGACGACGTCGACGACCGCGGAGGAAGTGCAATTCATCGACGTGGGCATTCAGCTCGTCGTCACGCCCACGAACATCAACGAGGACGGCTTCATCACGATGAAGGTCAAGCCGGAGGTCTCCAGCGTCGTCCGGACGCTGAAGACGCCGAGCAACAACGAGATCCCGATCGTGGACACCTCGACGGCGGAAACCAATGTGCTCGTCAAGAACGGTTCCACGATCGTCCTCGGCGGCCTGCGCAAGGAGGAGAAGAAGCTCGACAACGACTACCTGCCGGGCCTCGGCCACCTGCCGGTCATCGGCGACATCTTCTTCAATAAGAAGAAAATCGACAGCGAGACCACGGAGCTGGTGGTGTTCATCACCCCGCACATCGTGAGCGGCGACATGCTCGTGACCGGCGATGAACCTGCCTTCGGCGGCGGGCTCAAGGCCTATCGCGACTACCAGCCGCTGCTCTCCGGCACCGCGCCGTCAGACGGCCAAACGCCCGCCACGCATGAGTGACCCGATCACCGATCCTGGCATGTCGCCGCTTCCCTCCGGGCCGGCACCGCGACCCCCTGCGCCGCCCCGGCGGTTTCCCTGGCGCGTGGCGTTGATCGCGCTCGTCGCACTCGCGATCGCCGGCGGCGTCACGCTGGCCTACCGGCATGCCGGCCGCCTCTCCTCGATGTTTTCCACGCTGCAGGGCAAAACCCAGCAGCTTGAACGCGCCAACCGAGAGCTCCAGCAGCGGCTGGCCGCGCTGCAGACGGTCCAGGACGAGTACGCCAAGCTGCAGGCCGCCTACCAGTCGCTGAGCGCCGATCGCGACAACTTGCTGGCGCAAACGAAGCTCTCCCGCGAGGAGGCCGATCGCTCCAAGGGGGAGCGGGGCGTCATGGAGCGCGTGCTGAAGCAGTCGTTCCGGAAGGAGAGCGAGCTCAAAGGCCAGCTGGCGCTCCTGACCGAGTCGCGGCGGCAGCTTCAGGCGGAGCATGAGCAGGTGGTTGAGGAGCGCGACCGCCTGCAGCGCCGGTTCGCGCAGGCCCAGCAGCAAATGGCCAAGGCGCAGGTGCCTGCGCGGGCGCAGCGGGAGCAGCAGCTCCGCAAGACGCTGACCAAGGAGACGCACGAACGCAAGAAGGCCCTGACCGATCTGCGCAAGGCGCAGAAGCGCATCGATGAGGCGCAGGCGCGCTCGCGCAAGGCCGAGGCCCAGGCCGCGTCGCTGGCGGGGGAGCTGGCCTCCCTTCAGGAGCGCTACGCGACGATTTTCGGCGAGAACACCGCGCTGAAGCGCAAAGCGAAGACCGTGCCGCCGCAGGTGACGAAGCTGGCGCAGCAGCACCAGCGGCTCCTCAAGGATGCCGCGGACATGCACTATAATATGGGCGTGCTCTTCAGCAACGAGAAGCAATACCTGCGGGCGGCCGCCGAATTCCAGAAGGTCGTCGAGCTCCGGCCGGATGACGCCGAAGCCCATTACAACCTGGGCGTGCTCTACTCCGAGCACCTGGCCGACCGCGAGAAGTCGCTGAACTATTTCCGCCGGTATCTGCAAATCAGCCCAGGGGCGAAGGACGCCGGATGGGTGAAAGAGTACATCGCCTCGTGGCAGGCCTGGGAAGCGAAGGATCGTCTCGAGTGATAGCCGATCCGCGGGACTCGTGGTAGGATAGTGCGACGTGCGTTCGAGATCGCTGATCTACGACCAACTGGGAGGAGAAGGATGAAACACGCGAGATTCGGGTGGATCGTGGTGCTTGCCGTGCTGCTCTGCGGAGCCTCTGCGCGGGCCAAGGATGAGCCGGCGGCGCAGGCGCCTCCTGCGGGGCAGGATCCTGCGGCGGCGACGCAAGCCCCCGCATCCGCGCAAGGGTTGGATCGAGCCGGCGCGAAGAAAGCCAGAGAAGCGGCCGCCATCGCCGGGCTCAACGGCACCATCTGGGAAATCGAGCTGACCCCGATGTCCGGCGAGCCGGGGAAGCGCCCGGTCAAGGAGACGCTGCGGTTCGACCAAGGCAAGGTGACGGCTGAGCGTTTGGCATCCGAAGGGTATCCGGCGTCGAACTTCACCTTAACCATCGGCAATGACGAGATCCCGGTCTGGGAAACGATGCAGACCGGCGAGGGCAAGGGTGTCGTGTTCTGGCGGGGCGAACTGCACGGCCAGACCCTGTCGGGAGTGTTGAGCAAGCATCCGGTGGAAGGGACGACCGAAGATTATTCCTTCGTCGGCCACGCGGCCACCGGCTCAGCTGCTCCGGTCATGCCTGCGCCAAGCAGCCAGGCGCCTGCCGCGCAGGGTGGGGCAACGACTCCTGCGCCAAAGGTTGCCGCAACTCCCGCCGCTCCCGTCACGCCGGCGCCGGCTGCGGCTTCGACACTACAGAGCGCGCCGAAGAAGAAAGGGTGGTGGTAGACTGCCCAGCCACCGGGCGAGTTCCTCCTGCGGGCGGCCGCATGCCGCCCGTGGAATGACCGCTTCGTTCCTCGCGCTCCTGCTCGTGAGCTCCTTGCTGGGTGCGTGCCCTGCGTCCGCTGATTCGTCGGCGGATCGGCATTACAGCAAGGGGCTCAAATTGTATGTGTCCGGCCAGTACGATGCGGCTGCTGATGAGCTGAAGCAGGCCCTGGCGGCTGATGCGAAGCATGCCCAGGCCAAAGAGCTGCTGCAACTGATCAGCGAGCTGCGGAAGGAGCAGGGGTCGGGCAAAGGCGTGGTCTCGCAGCTCACGTCTGCCCTCCAGGCTCAAGAAGAGGAAAGCCGCCGGCTCAAGTCCGTCCTCTCCAGCGCTGAGCAGCGGATCACTGAACTGGCGGAATCTACCCAAAGCTTGCAGGGCGAGCTGGAGGCGCGAGGCAAAGAGCAGAATGCGCTCCAAGAGAAGATCGCTGCTCTGGCGCAACAGCTTGAACAGCGCGACCAGCAGCTCAAACAGCGCGAGGACGCGCGCGCCGCGCTGGAGCAGGCGAACGTCCGCCTGCAAGCTGAGCACCAAGAGCTCGAGCGCCAGTTCGCCGATGCCCAGGAGTCGCGTCGCAACGAGACGGCGACGCTGCAGCGCGAGCTCACGCAGGCGCAACAGGACCGAACGCTCTTGAGCGGCCGCGTGACGGCGCTCGAATCGTCCAACGAACAGCTCAAGGCCGAGGCGCAGGAGACGCGCCGGCTGAACGAGGAGCTGGCCAAATCCGACCGGCGCTTGAAGGACGCGGGCGCGGAGCAAGACAGCCTGCGCGCGGCCCTCGCGGATGCGCGCAAGCAGCTTGATGACGCGATGGCGGAGCGCACGTCAGTACAGCAGCAGTATAAGGAACTAAGCTTGGCCAAGCAGCAGCTTGCGGACCAGCTCGAGCAAGCCGCGCAGCGGCGCGCCAACACCGAAGGGCAGCTCGGCGCTACATCGGCTAAACTCAAGGCGAGCGAGCAGCGGTTTGAGGCGCTGCAGCAGGAAACGCAGGCCGCGCTGCTCCGTGGCCGGGACACCGAGCACCAGTTGAATGAAGAGCTGGTCAAAGCCCGCCGCGCGGCGGACGACCTGGCGACGGCGAAGACGGAAATCGGGCGGCTCACCGACACGCTGACGGCTGAGCGCGAAGCCGCCAACTCGGTGCAGCAGCAGCTCGCCGCCGCGCTGCAGACCAACACCGAGGCGGAGGCGAAGATCAAGGGGTTGCAGCAGAAGCAAGAAGAGCTGCTGCAGGCGGTCGCCCAGCGCACCGAGGACGCCCAGGCGCTGCAAATCCAGCTTGCCGCCGCCAAGCAGCAGGCGGCCGACACCATCGGCGAGTTCGGCGGGAATCTCAATCGCATGCTGGAGACGAAGGAAGGGCTTGAGAAGCAGCTCAAGGAGCGCGACGCCGCCCTGACCGACGCGCGCGCGCAGCTCCAGCAGGCGTTCGGCACGCAGGAGGCGGTGTCCCTGCGCGCGGAGCAGCTCGCGGCGGACGTGGCCCGCAAGGAAAAGGAGCTGGCGGAGGCGACGAAGACGCTGGCCGGCGTCCGGGCCGAGCTGACCGGCGCGCAGCAAGAGGTGCAGGTGTCCAAGCATTCGCAGGTCGGCATCTCGGCGCAGTTCGAGGACCTGCAGGCCAAGACGGCGGATTATGACCAGATGAAGACGCAATTGCTCGAGCGCGAATCGCAGGTCCGGCAATTGCAAGGGCAGGTCGAGCGGCTGACCCGCGAGGCGGGGGATGTCAAGGCCACCTTGAGCCAGGTGCAGGCCGACCTGCACGAGCATCAGCAGCAGGTGTTGGGCGAGCGCCAAGGCTACAAGTGGCGGCTCGAGCAGGTGCAGCGCGAGCTGGACGCCGAGCGCATGGCCAAATCGGATCTCAAGCAGAAACTGGAGAACGAGTTGAACGCCAAGGCCGAAGTGACGACCCAGCTGAGCGGCCAGCTCGTTGACCGGGAAAACCGGCTCAAGCAAGCGGAGTCGGTCATCCGCATCCTGGAGAGCCAAGGGCAGGGTGCAGCCGGCGCCACGCCGCCGTCCGTCGAATCGGCCCCGGAGTCCGCCCCCGCCTCGCCTCCGGCGAAATCAACCGCGCAGCGCCCGGTGACGTCGACGGAGCGCGGCAGCCCGGTGAAGGTGTACCAAGTCAACGACGAGCTCGGCTTCGTCGTCCTCTCGATCAAGGATGTGGATTGGGCGCAGAAGGGCATGACGTGCCTCCTGGCCGCCCAGAACGATGAGCCGGTGGCGACCGTCGAGCTCACCGAGCTGGACAGCGAAGGGTTTGCCGTCGCGCAAATCACGCATCGCATGGATCCCATGAAGGCCGTCCGCAAGGGCGATCTGCTGTTTGTGCGCCAGCTCCTCCGGCCCGCGCCGGACTAGCCCCGCGGCCGGCGCTAGAGATCCGGCATGGCCCCGGCCGCACGCTATCGATATAAGCCCGGTGGCGTCAGCAGCCACGACCGCATCCTACGCTTCCTGCAGTCCTTTCCTCGAACCGCACGCATCCTCGATGTTGGAACGGCCACCGGGTACCTAGGGGCGGCACTTCAGCGGCGCGGCTTTGCTCATGTCAGCGGGATCGAGGTGAACCCGGCATGGGCCGAGGAGGCCAGGCCGTTTTATGAGCGCCTCGTCGTATCCGACGTGCAGTCTGCCGCTCTGGCGTGGTCTCCGAGCGCCTTTGACGTCGTGATCTGCGCGGATGTCCTGGAGCATATGAGCGAGCCGCTCGCTGCGCTGCTCAAGCTCCGCCCGCTGCTGTCGCCGTCCGGGTGGCTGGTGGCCTCGTTGCCGAACGTGGCGCACTGGAGCGTTCGCCTATCCCTGTTGTGCGGCCGCTTCGCGTATCGGGAGAACGGCATCCTGGACCGCGACCATCTGCGCTTCTTCACGCTTGACAGCGCCCGAGGGCTGCTCCAGCGCGCGGGACTAGCGGTGGCTCGATACGCCGTGACGCCGCTGCCATTCGGCCGGTGGGGCCCAGGCTCGCTCAAGGCGGGGCTGGGGCAGGCCCTGGAGCGCGCGGATCATGTGTTCGCCAGGCTTCGCCCCCCATTCTTCGGGTATCAATTCGTGTTCTTCTGCCGGAGCGCGCGATGATCCATCAGCAGCGGGTCGCGGTGGTGCTGCCCGCGTACAACGCGGCCCGGACGCTGGAGCGGACGTGCCGGGCCATTCCGACCGGTGTGGTGGACGACCTCATTCTCGTCGATGACGCCAGCCAGGATACAACGGTCGCCGTGGCGCAGCAGCTGGGCTTGCGCGGCTATCGTCATGCGGTCAATCGGGGCTATGGCGCGAGCCAGAAGACGGGGTATCAGGCGGCGCTGGACCGGGGCGCCGACATCGTGGTGATGCTCCATCCGGACAACCAGTACCCGGCGGAGCTGGTCCCGGCGCTGGCCAGCGCCGTGGCGTCCGGCGTGTATCACATCGTCCTCGGCTCTCGGCTGCTTGGGACAGGCGCCATCCAGCGCGGGATGCCGCGGTACAAGCACCTGTGCAACAGGCTCTGGACATGGGGCCAGAATCTCGCGCTGCGCCAGCACCTCTCTGAGTACCACACCGGGTTCAGGGCGTTTTCCCGGAGTTTCCTCCTCCGCGTGCCGCTGCTGGAAAATTCCGACGATTTCCTCTTCGATAACCAGCTGCTCGTCCAGGCGATAGCCTTCGGGTACGCGATCGGCGAGTTCTCCGCTCCCGCCCGGTTCACCGAGGAGTCCTCATCGATCAGCCCATGGCGGGGCATCCGCTACGGCGTTGGCATCCTCGGGGTGACCGGTCAATACCTCCTCGATCGGGCTGGCCTTCTGCATGCGAGACTATTTGATCCCGTCGGCCGCCGCCTGAGTGACACCCGGATCCCCGCCGAGCCGCTCGCGCCTGAGCCGATCCCCGCGCTGGATGCCGGGGATATCTCGCGGCCATGACGGCCGGGTCCCGATCGCTTGCCAGCGTCCTGGCTCCCTGGCTGATTGTCGCGGCCGGCCTGATGGCATACGCCAACAGCATGGCCGTCCCCTTCATCTTTGACGACCACATCGCGATCGTGCGGAACGCCCATCTGCGCCATCTCTGGCCTCCCTCGACCTGGCTCCTCGCGCCTCCGGAAGCGCAGCCGCTTGTCCAACGGCCGGTGGTCGCTTTTTCGCTGGCCGTCAACTACGCCCTCGGCGGACTCTCGGTGTGGGGCTATCACGCGGTCAACCTGGCCATCCATCTCCTGTGTGCCCTGGTTCTCTTCGGGGTCGTTCGGCGCACGCTCCTGAAGCCACCGTTGGCCGACGCGTACGGTTCCCCGGCAAGCGGTCTGGCGTGCGCGGTGAGCCTCCTCTGGGTCGTCCATCCGCTGCTGACCGAATGCGTCACCTATCTCACGCAGCGTACGGAAGCCTTGATGGGGCTGTGGTACCTCCTGACACTGTACGCCGCGATCCGCAGCGCCGAGTCTCGCGAGTCGCGGGCAAGGCGCGCGTGGGCCGTGGCCGGTGTGGGCGCATGTATGCTAGGGATGGGGAGCAAGCAGTCCATGCTCACCGCGCCCCTGGTGGTCATGCTGTACGACGCCATCTTCCATCGGGCGGATCTGCACGCGCGCTCCGAACGGCGCTTCCTCTATATGGGATTGGCGGCGAGCTGGCCCGTGCTGGCGGTCGTTGTGTTGATCGGGCCGCCTGTCCAGAAGGTCGGCTTCGGCCTGAGCCACTGGACCCTGTGGGACAATCTGGCGACTCAGCCGGGCATCATCCTGCATTACCTACGGCTGGCCCTCTGGCCCCATCCATTAGCGCTGACCTATGACTGGCCCCCGGCCGAGTCTTTCTGGAACGTTGCGCCTGCCGCCATCGTGATCGGAGGGCTGTTGGCCTGCACCATCCTGGCGATCAGGCGCCGGTCGCCTCTTGGCTTCGTTGGGGGCTGGTTCTTCCTCACGCTCGGCCCCACCAGCGTGTGGCCGATGGTGACCGAGCTGGTGGCGGAGCGGCGGATGTATCTTCCGCTCATCAGCGTCATCAGCATGCTGGTGCTCGCGGGTCGCCGAGCGCTGGAGCGCCTCCTTGACGGCCGGCTCGGGTCCGGTGGACTTCGCGTCGCGGCTGTAGCCGCCATCGGAGCGCTGGTGGTCGGGTGGGGGCTCGCCACGCGCCATCGGAACGAGGCGTATCGTGACGAGGTGTCCATCTGGCGCGCGACGATCGCCGCCTGGCCCCGCAATCCCCGGGCGCATGCCAACCTGGCCGGCGCCCTCCTGGGGCAGGGGCAGGTCGATGAGGCGATCACGCACTATCAGGAGGCCATTAGCACGGCGCGCACCGGCCGGACGCTCCCTGGAGCGGCCGCCCCAGAGCTGCACTACAACCTGGGCATCGCGCTCGCCAGGCAGGGGCGTCTGGATGACGCCATCGCCCACTATCGGCAAGCGCTCCGCCTTCAGCCGGACCGCTTGGACGCCCGCAACAACCTGGCACTCGCCTTGGCCGACCAGGGGCACGTCGAGGAGGCGATCGCCGAGCTGCGGCAGGTGGTGCAGCTGCACCCCGATGACGCCGATGCCCGTACCAACCTCGGCGCGATGCTCACTGAGGCCGGCCATCTTGACGAGGCGATTGCCCAATACCGCGCGGCGCTCCGGTTGAATCCCGATGCCGTCGACGCGCATAACAATCTTGGGATCGCCCTGATGAAGCAGGGAAGCTCCGATGAGGCCATCGCCCATTTCTCGGAGGCGCTCCGCCTGCACCCCGACGACGCGGCCGTCGCGCAAAACCTGCAGGAAGCCCTCGCCACCAAGGGGCAGCCACGGTAAGATGGGCTCTATGAGCGTGACATCTCCAAGGATCAGGCAGAGGCTCGGGGCGGTTGCTGCGCTTTTCGGTTTTCTCCTTGGCGCATGGCCGGGCTGGGTCTGGACCGGTTGCTTCCAGGCGGCTGAGGCGGCGCAGGACCGTGATGCGCCGCGGGTGCGCATCGTCGAGCCGGCGGAGCGGGCGTTCCTGAGCGGCGTGCAGCGCGTCGTCGTGCGCGTCACCGACAACGTCGGGGTGGCGCGGGTCACCGTCTCCAAGGACGGCGTGCTCCTCAACAGCGACCTGCAGCCCCCCTACGAGCTCGGGTGGGACACGCGGCTTGACGCCGACGGGCCGCACACGTTCGTGGCCCGCGCGCGCGACATGGATTGGAACGAAGGCGTCTCCGCCGTCGTGCACGTGACGGTGGACAACGCCCTGCCGCGCGCCGAGCTGCTCAGCCCGAAGGACGGCCAGACCCTCGTCGGCACGATCGCGCTGGAGGCGTCGGCCGCCGACAGCTCGGAGATCGCCTCGGTCGCGTTCCTGTTGGACAACGGCGAGATCGCGACCCGGGAGGTCCCGCCCTACACGGCGCAGTGGGACAGCAAGAACGCGCTCAGCGGCCAGCACGCCATGCAGGTGCGCGCGACAGACCGGGCCGGCAATACCGCGACCTCCGCGCCCTTCACGGTGCGGGTGGCCAACGTGAACGCCCCGCCGCATCTGAGCCCCATCGAGCCCAAGGTCGTGCAGGAAGGCCTGCCGCTGGCTTTCACGCTCGAGGCCGCGGATGCGGACGATATCCCCAGCCGGCTGACCTTCCGCGCCTCGAATCTTCCGCCGTGGGCCACGTTCGATCCGGCGACCGGCGCGGTGAGCGGCACGCCGGGACACGACGAGGCATCGGCCGAGCAGCCCACCAAGGTGTATAGCGGAGTCGTCTTTGAGGTGTGCGACCCCGAGCCGGTCTGTGACCGGCAGCAGACCACCGTGACCGTGGAGGATGCGAACCGGCCTCCGGTGATCACCGACGTGGGGGAGCAGCTGATCAATGAAGGCGTCTACTTTACCATGCCCTTGTCGGCCACCGACCCTGATGGCGATGCGCTGACCTGCGCCGCCTCCGCCTTACCGCCTTGGATGAGCTTCGATGTCCCGACCTGCACGCTCAAGGGCGTGCCTGGGTTTGAGATCGCTTCCCACCGCCAGCCGCGCAAGACCTATCCCCGCGTGCACATCCAGGTCTGCGACGCGCATGAGCTGTGCGAAAGCCGGAGCCTGCCCATCACGGTGGTCGATGTCAACCGCCCTCCGGTGTGGGAGCGGATCGGCCACCAGCATGTGGATGAAGAGGAGCTGCTGCGCGTGACCGTCCGCGCCCATGACCCGGACGGCGATCCAGAGGTGCTCGTGGCCTCGCCGCTGCCGCACGGCTCCACGTTTACCGACAACAAGGATGGGACAGGGACATTCAGCTGGAAGCCGCGCGCCGATCAGGGAGGGCGGTACGAGGTGGTGTTTACCGCAACCGACGGCACGCTGAGCGATCACGGGGCGGTCACCATCACGGTGCGAGAAACCATTCTGACGGTGTCCGGCATGATCATACAGGACACGGGGGCCGGCTACAGCATTCCGTTCGCCGGCGTTGTCGTGGAGTTTCAGAAAGGCGCCGAGCCCGTCGCGCAGGCCGTGACCGACCGGTATGGCATGTACCTGGCGGTGCAGCTCCGGCCTGGGACCTACACGGTCCGGCCCACGAACCAGACAAAGGAGGAATTCACCGTGACGGCCAAAAAGCTGAGGGCCATCACCGCCTCCACGTTCGTGCCCCTGCACCGGGTGGTCACCATGACCGATCGGGACGTGACCGGCGTGGATTTCAGCGCCTCCCACTAACTTTTGTTCATGTCTTGACAAACCCGCAACTCGTCAGGTATGGTCTAGACAAGCTTTTGATCAGTGACAACCCGCACCGCTGCGAAAGGCAAACTATCCGAAAGGATAGGACGCAAAGCCACGGGCCCTGCACGATGGGGTAGCCGAGCTACCAGAAGCGATGAAGAACGATTGGAGATCGAACTCGTTCAACTCCGGCGCTGCCACGCGAGGTAGCGACCGGGGTTTTTTTGTCTCCAGCGCGGAGTGCCAGGTTGCGCAGGTTCCTGCCTGGCACCGTGACCACGTTCACGCGACCCACAGGTCTTGCCGCGGCCAAAGCGCCCTCACGCTTCCGGTACCTGGCACCTCGCTTGAGGTGCCAGGTAGCCAGGCCCAGCCACGGGAGGCGGCCTAGCCATGCCGAGGCTGCCCCGGATTTGTGTGGACGGCGCGATCTCCCTCGTGACCTCGCGAGGCAGCCTGGACGACCCCCTCTTCAAAGACCCGCAAGACTACCAAGCCTATCGCCGCCTGATCGCCGAGTACCGCCGCCGCCATGGGGTCAAGCTCTTCGCGTATTGCCTGCTGCCGGATCACGTGCACCTCTGCGTGGAGACAGACCCCTCAAGCCTCTCGGCTTTCATGCACGATCTGACCGTGGCCTACACCAAGACCTTCAACAAGCGCCACGGCCGATCCGGGCATCTGTTCCAGCAGCGCTTCAAAACCGTGATCGTCGAGAAGGGGACCTACTTGCTTCCGGTGACCGCGTACCTCCACGCGCATCCCATCAGGTCCGGCATCGCCGCCGACGCCGCAGGCCATCCCTTTACGAGCTATGCGCGCTACTGCGCGCCGGATGACGGGTCAGACGGGCTCGATATGGGGGTTGAAGTCCGCGAAGCGCTGGTGCAGCCCCCGGCCCCGGCGTCCTATGAGGCGTATGTGATCGGATTCTCGCCGGCGGAAATCACCCAGCTGCGGGACGCGCTGCGGCAGCGGATCGTGGGCTCCGAAGACTTCGTTGCGCGCGTCAAGTCAGCGCTGAGCCACTGGCGGGAAGAGCCGCAAGGCGCCGCTCCCGTGGTGTCGCCGGCGCCTGCGCGCGCGCCCCGCCGGCTGCTCCTGGCCGGCAACGTCGCGGTCGCCGCCGCGCTCGCCCTGATGGTCGCCTCGCTCTCGCACAAGATCGGCCGCCTTGAGAACGTCATGCGCGTGGTGGCACTCGCGCGCGAGGCAGCGCTGCACACGCAGGTTGCGTCGCTGATCCAGCCGGGCAGGCCGGTCACCCTCGAAGGCACGGTGTGGGAGATGCGGATCATCCCGGTGGATGGCGCTGCACCCGCGGGCACCAAGGCTGACCGGCTGATGTTCACCAAGCAGCGCATGACCTCTGACGCGCTGGCGATGCAGGGTTTTCCCACCGCCGCCGTCAAGACAAGCCGCCAGCCGGATGGCACCGTCGTTTGGGAAACCGCGCAGAGCAATCCCAATGGCGTAGTCGTCACCTGGCAGGGCGCATGGTCCGGCGGGACCACCATGCGGGGCAGCGTCAGCCGGCAAACACCCGGCCAGGCCCCGGCGCGCTTCACGTTTGTGGGCGTGGTGCGGGAGGGGCAAACGACATGAGCGCGCGCACGCGATTCTCCGGGTGGTGGCAGGAGCTGTTGAGCCGCGTGTATCGCGTCGCCGTCTCTCCCGTCGTCGCGGTGGCAGCGCCGCGGACGAGCCGAGACCTCAAGCAGATGCGCTTGAGGTCGCGTTGTTTTTGGGTACCGTGCCTGGCCCTGGTTTGCGTGACGCTGCCGATGCCGCATCTGGCGCACGCGTCGGAGGCCGGGTCCACGACAGCCGAGGCAGACCAGGCAACGCCCAATAAAACTGTGCGTTCGAATACCGTGACCGGCACCGTGACGGCGGTGACCAAGCGGTCGCTCAGCGTGGAATATGCCCAATCGACCGATCCGGTGACGCACGAAACCACGTATGACGAACTGCTCCTGCCCTTTGGCGCCGACATAAAATTGGACCGGATCGCCAGCCTCAGCG
>JAHFGU010000012.1:2303-18624 GCA_023247285.1 Candidatus Omnitrophota bacterium | reverse complement strand
CCCGCGGTGCTGCTCTCGGTGGCCGCCATCATCACCGCCCTGGCGCTGAGCATGTTCGGGCTGTATGAGCTGCGCCCGCCGGCGTGGCTCACGCAGCGCGTCGGCAGTGCTGGGCGCGGACTGGGCGGGGCGTTCGTGATGGGCCTGGTCGTGGGGATCGTCGCAGCCCCGTGCATCGGGCCGTTTGTGCTGGGGTTGCTGCTTCTCGTGAGCGAGCTGGCCAGCCCGCTGGCCGGCTTCGGTCTTTTCTTCGCGCTCGGGCTGGGGATGGGGCTGCCGTATCTGGTGCTCGCGGTCGTGGCGCATCGCGTCGGCCGGCTGCCGAAAGGCGGCGCATGGATGGTGTGGATCAAACAGCTGCTGGGCTTGGCGCTGCTCGGCCTCGCACTCTGGATGGTGCGGCCGCTGCTCGCGCATGCGGTGCTCGTCATCATGGTTGCGCTGCTGCTTGCCGGCGCCGGCGTGGTGCTCGGCTTCGTGCAGCGCCTCGCCGGCTCGCGCGCGTTTCTGTGGACGCGGCGGGCGGTTGGCGCGGCGATGGTGGTCGCGGCCGTCGTGCTGATCTGGCCGCGCGCGGAGGCGCGGCCTGGTCCGGTTTGGGCCCCCTACACGGAGGCGGCGCTGGAAACAGCGCAGCGCGGCGGGCAGCCGGCGATCGTGGACGTGTACGCCGATTGGTGCGTGCCCTGCGTGGAGATGGACTATTCCACCTTCCGGCATCCGGATGTCGTGGCAGCGCTCCGCTCGGTGACAACGCTGCGCGTCGATGCCACGCGGGGATTGACGGCGGACGGCGAGGCCCTCGTCGAGCGGTACCGCGTGTACGGCGCGCCAACGGTCCTCTTCTTCGATCGGAGCGGGCACGAGCGGCGCGACCTGCGCTTCATCGGCCCGGCCACCGTGGACGAGATGCTCGACCATCTGCGGCGCCTCACCGGATGAGCGGCGGCGACTCCGCGCGCCATTGCCGCTCCGCCGAGGCGGGCGGGCAGCGCACGTTGCGCGCGGCGCTGGCGCTGACGCTGCTCATGATGGTCGTCGAAGCGGCCGTCGGGTGGTGGTCGGGCAGCCTCGCGCTGCTGGCCGACGCCGGCCACATGCTGACGGATGCCTCGGCGCTCGGCGTCAGCTTCTTCGCGGCGTGGGTGGCGATGCGCCCGGCGACGGCGCGCAAGACCTTCGGGTACGCCCGGACCGAGATCCTCGCCGCGCTCGTCAACGGCCTTGCGCTGTGGCTGATCGTCATCTGGATCTACGTCCGCGCGATCGCGCGGCTGCATCACCCGGAGCCGATCAACGGCGGCCCGGTCATGCTCGTGGCCGCGATCGGCCTGGCCATCAACCTGCTGAGCGCGTGGCTGCTGCGTCAGGGCCGGCAGGCCAGCCTCAACCTCGAGGGCGCGTGGCTCAACGTCATGAGCGATGCGCTCGGCTCCGTGGGCGTCATCATCGCGGGCGCGCTCGTTCAGCGGTTCGGCTGGCTGGCCGCCGACCCGCTGGCCAGCATGGTGATCGGCGTGCTCATTGCGATCAACTCGTGGAACCTCATCAAGCAATCGCTGAACATCCTGCTCGAGGGCACCCCGGGCCATGTCCGCATCCCGGAGCTTGTGGACGCGATGCAGGCCGTCCCCGGCGTGCGCGCGGTGCATGACGTGCATCTCTGGACGATCACCACCGGCATGGACGCGATGAGCGGGCATGTCATCGTCGACGACCTAGGCCGCAGCGAGGCGGTGCTCGACGGGCTCAAGGCGCTGCTGGCCGACCGCTTCAGCATCACGCATACGACCCTGCAGCTCGAATCCCTCGCGCACGTCTGCCAGCAACACTAGAGGCACCATTTTTCGTGGCGGGCGCCGGGCGACTTTGTTAGACTAACCTCGCGAGTTTCCTATCGCTAACTCAGGAGGGCAGAGGCATGGGACGGATGCAGGTGATGGCGCTGGCGGCGCTGACGCTGCTGGCCGGTGGATGCGCCGGAACGCGCACGCGTCAGGATCTCTCACGGTTGAATTCCCAGATCGGCTTGCTCGAAGAGCGGGTCGCGCAGCTTGAGCGCAGCGGCGGACCCGGCGCGATCAGCACCGACGTCACGGAGCCCGGCGTCGAGATCAGCGCCCCGGCCGGCGACACAACCGCCGTCCCGGCGCCTCGGCGGCAGGCCTCGTCCTCCACGCGGCATAAGGCCGGCACTGCCTCAGCATCCGCCAAGCCCAGCTCGCGCGAGATCCAGCAGGCGCTCAAGAACGCCGGCTTCTATCAGGGTTCTGTGGACGGCAAGATGGGCGCGATGACGCGGGAAGCCATCAAGGAATTCCAGCGGATCCACGGGCTCGCCGAGGATGGCGTCGTCGGCCGGCAGACCTGGGGCAAGCTGAAGGCCTACGCCGACATGTCCGCCTCAGGCGGGGAAGCCGGCGCGGCCGAGCCGCTGAAGTAACCGCTCCATCCACGTGGACGGGCCGCGCGGATCCGGCCCGACCACCGCGCGCGTGACGGACCGTTCCCGACGCCATGGACCCTCGCGTCCTCCGCGCCGTCCTCTGGGCGATGCTGCTGTCCGCCTCCGGCTGCGCCGCCCCGCACCGGCTCTCCATCCCCATCATGCCGCCGCTGATCCCGGCGCCGGCGGCTAGCGTGCTGTGGCTCGAGTCGTTTGCCGAGCTCTCCCCGGAGCAGTGGCGCGAAGTCGAGGTGCGCCGCCGCACCGAATACCGCGCCGCCCGCGTGGAGGGCCGCGCGTGCCTTGAGGCCCGCAGCCGCAACGGGGCCTCGGTTCTTCTCCATCCAATCCAGTTCGACCCCGGCGCCTATGAATGGCTTTCCTGGGACTGGCGGGTGGATCAGCCGGTCGCCGGCGAAGACCTCACGAAGAAGGCCGGCTCCGATGCCCCGGCGCGCCTCTACGTCTACTTCAATACGCACGGCCTGCCATGGCAGAAGCGCAGCCTCGACTATGTCTGGTCATCCGCCCTGCCGCCCGGCACGGTTCTCCATAGCGCGTTTTCGCCCGAGTCCGCGATCATCGTGCTGGAGGGGGCATCGGCGCCTGGCCAATGGCGGCATGAGCGGCGGAATCTCCGGGACGACTATCGCCGGTGCTTCGACGGCGCCATGCCCGAGGTGATCGCGCTGGGCATCATGACGGACACCGACAATACGCGCGGGGAAGCGCTGGCCTACTACGCCGATCTCCGCGTGGGCCGCGGCGAGAGCGGGCGCGCCCGATGACGCAGACCGCTGCCCAGCGATTGTGGCTCTCGCAGCATGCCGGGGCGATGCAGGGCATGGCGGCGCGACTGAAATCATCGCGCGCGCTGGAGCGGCTCTGGGCGCAGGATGCCGGGCTCTGGGCGCAGGAGCCGGCCGCGCGCGAGGCGATCCGCCAGCGGCTCGGCTGGCTGACCATCGGCGAGGCGATGCGCCCGCATCTCGCGAAGCTTGCGCGGCTGCGCGACGAGCTGCGCGCAACCGGCATCAGCCGGATGCTGCTGCTGGGCATGGGCGGCAGCGCGCTGTTCGCCGAAGTGGCGCGCGAACTCTTCGGGGTCGCGGCGGACGGGATCGACGTGCGCGTCCTCGATACGACGGACCCGACCGCGATCCTGGCTGCGCAGCGCAGCGCGCCGGCCGCAGCGCTCGGGCTGCTCGTCGCGAGCAAATCCGGCACGACGATCGAGGTCCAGGCGCTGGCCGCGTATTTCCTCGAGGCCCTGCGGGCCGCCGGGCGGCCTGCCGGCGCCTCGATGGTGGTGATCACCGATGCCGGGACGCCGCTGGAAGCGCAGGCCAAGGCGTGGGGCGCGCGGCAGCGCTTCATCCATCACGCCGGGGTCGGATTGGACGTGGGGGGCCGGTTCTCCGCGTTGACGTATTTCGGGCTGGTCCCGGCTGCCCTGGTCGGCGCCGATTTGGATCGGCTGCTTGGCCGCGCGCAGGCCATGCTGGACGCGTGCAAGCCAGGCGCTCCGGCCGACGAGAATCCGGCGCTGCAGCTTGCCGCGCTGCTCGCCGCACTGCACCAGGCCGGGCAGAACACACTCACTTTGTTGTGTCCGCCGGCGCTGGCTCCGGTGGGCGCGTGGCTGGAGCAGATGGTGGCGGAGAGCCTCGGCAAACGCGGGAAGGGCGTGATTCCGGTCTGCGGCGAGCCGGCGCGCGAGCCCTCGGCGTACCGGCGCGACCGGATCTTCGTCGAGCTCCAGGCCGCCGAGCGCTGGGACGAGGAGCTCGACCGCCGCGCGCGCGCGCTCTCCGCGGCGGAGCACCCGGTGCTGCGCATCCACTGGCAGGACCGGTATGACGTGGGCGGGGAAGTGCTGAAGTGGTCGATCGCGACGGCGCTGGCCGGCTTCCTGCTGGACGTGGATCCGTTCGATGAGCCCAATGTGCAAGAGAGCAAAGACCAGACCAAGTCGCTGCTCGCGTCGGCAGCATCGGGCGCGCGGCTCGAGGAACCCGGGCCTCCCGCCTGCGCGGAGGGGGAGGTGACGCTGTACGGCCCGCCGCCTGGGGCCACGCTGGCGGACGCGCTCCGGGAGTGGATCCGGGCGCTTCGCCCAGAGGACTATCTTGCCGTGCTGTCGTTTTTGCCTCGGACCGAGCCGATCGACGCAGCGGCGCGGGCGTTGCGTGAGTCCTTCGCCGCGCGACTGCCGAACGCCACGCTGCTGCAGCGCGGGCCGCGCTACCTGCATTCCACCGGACAGCTCTTCAAGGGCGGCCCGGACACCGGCGCGTTCATCATCCTTACTGCAACCGATGCCGTGGACGCGCCGGTCCCAGGCCAGCGCTACACGTTTGCGGGGCTGAAGCAGGCGCAGGCGCTGGGCGATGTGCTCGCCATGCGCCGGCGCGGCCGCCGGGTGCTTCACGCGCATCTCCGCTCGCCGGAGGCCGGGCTCTCGCAGCTCATCCGGCTGATCGGGCAGGCGTAGCCGCAGCCATGCGCATCTGCTCCCTTGTGCCCAGCGCCACGGAGATGCTCTTTGCCCTCGGCCTGGGCGATGAGGTCGTCGGCGTGTCGCACGAATGCGATTTCCCGCCCGAGGCCGCGCGCAAGACGCGCCTCATGCGGACCATCGTCGACCAGGAGCGCCTCTCGAGCGCCGAGATCGACCGCCTCGTGCGCGAGACGCTGCGGCGGCGCGCCTCGCTCTACGAGATCGACGCGGGCCGGCTGGCCGCGGCCAGGCCGGAGCTCATCGTGGCCCAGGCGCTCTGCGAGGTCTGCGCGGTCGACGCGAACCAGGCCGCCGCCGCGGCGCGCCAGCTGATCCCAGCACCCCGGCTGCTGGCCCTGCACCCGCACCGGCTCGACGACATCCTCGAGGACATCCGGCTGCTCGGCGAGGCCACCGGCCGCGCGGCCGAGGCGGACGCGTTGATCGCCGCAGCGCGGGCGCGCCTTGCGCGCGTGCGGTCGTTGATCCCCCGCGGGGCGCCCAAGCCGCGCGTCTGCTGCGTCGAGTGGCTGGAGCCGCTCATGCCGTGCGGCCACTGGGTCCCGGAGCAGGTGGCGGCGGCCGGCGGCGAGGAGGTGCTCGGCTGCGCCGGCGAGCCCTCCCGCGTGATTGACCCTGCGGCGCTGGTGGCCGCGCGCCCGGATGTCCTGATCCTCATGCCGTGCGGCTTTTCCATCGAGCGCACCGCGCGCGAGCTGCCCTGCCTGCAGCAGGCGCCGTGGTGGGCGCAGCTGCCAGCGGTGCGGGAGCGGCGCGTGTTCCTCGTCAACGGCCCGGCCTACTTCAATCGGTCCGGCCCGCGGGTCATTGAGGGCGTCGAGCTGCTCGCTCGGCTGCTGCACGGGGTGGACATCGGCCCCAGTAGCCCCGCTGATGCGCGTGCGTTATAATAAAAAGTTCGATCATGACCTCCGACTATTGCTTCCAATACGGCTTCATTGCGCTCCTGACGCTGGCGGCCATCGTGTTGGGCGTCGCCCCGCTCGTGCTGGCCCGGTTCGTGGCACCACGCAAGCCGGGGAAGAGCAAGCAGGCCGCCTATGAGTGCGGGCTGGAGTCCTCGGGCGATCCTTGGGTGCAGTTCCGCGTCCAGTATTACGTCTACGCGCTGCTCTTCGTGATCTTCGACGTGGAAGTGGTATTCCTCTTCCCCTGGGCCCTGGTGTGGAGGGGGCTCGGGCCGGTCGTCTTCGCTGAGATGGCCCTGTTTCTCGCCATCCTGGGTGTGGGGCTGGCCTTCGCCTGGAAGCGGGGCCTGTTGGAGTGGGAGTGATGGCCGTGGATCACGGGCTGCAGAGCGAACTGCACAAGCAGGGCGTCTACGTCACGACCTGGGACCAGCTCGTCAACTGGGGCCGGGGCAACTCGATCTGGCCGCTGCAATTCGGCCTGGCCTGCTGCGCCATCGAGATGATCGCCGCCGCCGCCTCGCGCTATGACATCGCGCGGTTCGGCTCGGAAATCTTCCGCGCCTCGCCCCGGCAAGCGGACCTCATGATCGTCGCCGGCACCGTCACCAAGAAGATGGCGCCGCAGGTCGTGCGGCTCTACAACCAGATGGCCGAGCCGAAGTACGTGATCTCGATGGGCGCGTGCGCCACCTCCGGCGGCCCGTTCCACAAAGGCTACAACGTCCTCAAGGGCATCGATAAATACATCCCGGTGGATGTGTACATCCCCGGATGCCCGCCCACGCCGCAGGCGCTGCTCGAAGGGTTGATGAGGCTGCAGGAGCAGATCAAGGTGCGCGCGCTCGGCCGCGAAGTGGACGGCAAGCAGGGGGAATACCGCGTGCCGGAATTCGGGGAACGCGGGCTGGAGCCGCGGTACAACCCCGATGTCTGGCAGCCGGGCGAAACCGCGGCGGCGCTGTCGGAGCGGGAAGCGAAGCAGGTCCAGCCGGCGCCGCCCTTCGACTCCGCTCAGGGCGGCGTCCCGAGCGGTGGTCGAGAGACGCCGCCATCCCAACCAGGCGCGAGCGGCTGATGCTGCCGCCGCTTGAAGAGCTCAAGGCTTCGCTGGAGCATGCGCTGCCAGGCGTGGCGCTGGCCGTGGACGGCCAGGCGCTGGCGGTCCAGCCGAAAGATCTCGCCGCGGTTTGCCGCCATCTCCAGCACCATGCGCCGTTGTCGATGGACTATCTCGCCAACCTGACCGCGGTGGATTATCCCTCGGAGCGGCGCATGGACGTCGTCTACCACCTCTATTCGATGTCCCAGAAGCACGGCCCGATCGTGCTGCGCGTCCGGCTCGACCGGGACAATCCGGTCGTGGCCTCGGCGACGCCGCTCTGGCGCGGGGCCGAGTTCCAGGAGCGGGAGGTCTACGATCTTTTCGGCGTGCGGTTCGAGGGGCATCCGGACCTACGCCGCATCCTCATGTGGGAAGGTTTCAAGGGCCACCCGATGCGCAAGGACTACGTCGTCGAAGACCAAGATGCGCCCCTCGAACCCGAGGCGCTCTAATGGACGCGGCGATCGACACCGCCCCAAAGCTCGAGTCCGAGCTGCTCGAGGTCAACCTCGGGCCGCAGCATCCCTCAACGCACGGGGTCTTCCGCATGCTCGCCACCCTCGACGGCGAGACGATCGTGAAGCTCAAGCCGGTCATGGGCTACCTGCACCGCAACCACGAGCAGATCGGCGAGCAGGGCACGTACATCGCGAGCTTCCCGTTCACGGACCGGCTGGACTACTTCTGCGCCATGACCAACAACCTCGGGCTCTCGCTGGCGATCGAGCAGCTCGGCGGCATCCAGGTGTCGGAGCGGGGTGAATACATCCGTGTCATCATGTCGGAGCTGACGCGCGTGGTGAATCACACCGCGGTGACCGGCTTCCTCCTCAACGACATGGGCGCCTTCGGCACGCCGCTGCTCTACGCCTTCCGCGAGCGCGAGAAGATCCTCGATCTCTTCGAGATGGTCTCCGGCTCGCGCATGATGTGCAATTACCTGCGGCCCGGCGGGGCGCGGGAGGATCTGCCCATCGGCTTCCTCGACCGGGCCCGGCTGCTCGTCGCGAACTACCCGCGGTTCCTCGATGAGTTCGAGCGGCTGCTCACCGGCAACGAGATTATCCGGCAGCGGACGCAGCGCGTCGGGATCCTGCCCAAGGAGCTGGCGGTCGACGCGAGCGTAACCGGCCCAATGCTGCGCGCCTCGGGCGTCAACTACGATATCCGCAAGGTGGACGGGTATTCACTCTACGGTCGGTTCAGCTTCAAGGTGCCGCTGGGCGCGGTGGGCGACGTGTACGATCGGTACTACGTCCGGATCCTGGAAATACGCGAGAGCCTCAAGATCCTCAACCAGGCGCTGAAGGACATCCCGAGCACGAGCCCGCACATCAGCCCGAAGGGCGCGGCGATCAGCAAAGCGCCGCGCACCTTCCGCCCGCCGAAGGGCGAGGCGTACGGGCGCATCGAAGCGCCGAAGGGCGAGCTCGGCTTTTACCTGGTGAGCGACGGGTCGCCGGTCCCCTACCGGTACCATGTGCGGGCGCCGAGCTTCATCAACCTGACCGTGCTCGAGGACATGTGCCTGGGCCAGAAGGTGGCGGATGTCATCATCATCCTCGGCTCGGTGGACATCGTCATGGGAGAGGTGGACCGGTGATCCCCCCACCTGGGCGGCCCCACCCTCAGCGGGGCGGGTCGCCAACAAGTTTTCGAAACGGGTGCAGCGACCCCGGGCCGGTTCAGCTGCTGCTCCGGCACGTGTGTGAACCGGCCCACGCCCGGGTGGGGGGATGATCGGCACGGGCGTGCTGCAAGGCCTGGGGGTCACGCTCAAGACGTTCCTGGAGACGTACCCGTGGGGCCGCGGGCTGCTGCGCGCGCTGCGCATCCCCCGGACCGACGGGCTGGTTACCGTCCAGTACCCGGACGAGAAGCAGCAGCACAGCGAGCGCTTCCGCTATTTCCCATTCCTCGTCTACGACGAGAAGCCGGACAACCTCCGCTGCGTCGCGTGCAAGATCTGCGAGCAGGAGTGCCCGCCGCAGTGCATCCATATCGTCGGGCCGGCCAAGGACGCGCAGGGCCGGCCGCTGAAGCAGCACGGCCGCACGTACCCGGTGCGGTTCGACATCGACGTTTCGATCTGCATGTCGTGCCGCATCTGCGTGGACGTTTGCCCCTTCGACGCCATCGAGATGGACACCGCGTATGAGCTCTCCTCGAGCGGCCGCGTCGGGGAGATGCTGCACGACAAAGAGCGCCTGCTCAAGAGCGACGCATATTTCCACGCGGTGCATCCTACCGAAGCCGCGGCCGTCGACGCGCGGCTGGCTGCGAAAAAGGCCAAGGCCCCGACGTCCCAGGCCGCCCCGCCCGCGGCCCCGCCTCAGCCTCCTGCGTCGCAGGCATCCGGATGACCCTGGGCCAGCTCTTCAGCTCGCCGGATCAACTGTTCGTCAACGCCAAGGGCTGGCTGCTCGGCATGCTGCCCCCGTGGCTGCAGCCGTGGGCCTCGATGCTGGTGACGATCGGCGCGATCGCCGCGATCGCCCCCGCGATCATGATGTATCTCACCTGGATCGAGCGGAAGCTCATCGCGCGGATGCAGAACCGGTTCGGCCCCACGCGCGTGGGCCTCTACGGGCTGGCTCAGCCGCTGGCCGACGGCCTCAAGATGCTCATCAAGGAAGACATCGTGCCGCGCGGGGCCGATCGCTTGCTGCATCTGCTCGCCCCGATCCTGTCAGTCGTCCCCGCGATCCTGCTGTTCGCGGTGCTGCCGTTCGGCCGGCGGATGGTGCCGGTGGACCTCAACATCGGCCTGCTGTATTTCTTCGCCGTCTCCGCCGTCGGCTCCTACGCGATCTTCATGGGCGGCTGGGCCTCGCGCAGCAAGTTTTCCATGCTGGGCGCGATGCGCTCGGTGGCGCAGATCATCTCGTACGAGGTGCCCGGGGTCATCTCGGCGGTGACGGTCATCATGGCGGCCGGCACGCTCTCGACCGTGGGAATCGTGGAGGCGCAGGCCACCCGGTGGTACGCCTGCACGCCTTGGGGCTTGGTCGCAGCGCTCACCTTTTTCCTCAGCGGCGTGGCGGAGGTGAACCGGACCCCATTCGACATGCCAGAGGCTGAGTCCGAGCTCGTCGGCGGCTTCCACACCGAATACAGCGGCATGAAGTTTGCGCTCTGGTACATGGCGGAGTTCCTCGAGGCCTTCGCCGTCTGCGCCTTCACCGTGACCTTCTTCCTCGGCGGGTGGCACGGTCCTGCGGTGCCGTGTTGGATCGGCGCGCTGCTGCTGGCCGCGCTCATCGCGACCGCGCGCCTGCTGCCGCTGCCGGTGAAGGCCGTGGCCCTGGCCGGGCTCGCCGCCGCCGGCGGCTGGTGGCACGCGCAGCCGATTCCCTCCTGGGCCTGGTTTTTCGCCAAGACCTACGCCTTGGTGTTCGTGCTGGTGTGGTTCCGCGGCACGTTCCCTCGTCTGCGCATCGACCAGCTCATGGGCTTCGCCTGGAAGTTCCTGCTCCCGCTGGGTCTCATCAATATCATCGCCGCCGGCCTGTGGGTCTCGTGGCCGTTCCCGCTCGGCACGCTGGCCAGCGCAGCGCTGCTGATCCTCAGCGCGTGGGTCCTGGTGCGCGCCAACGCGCCCGCGCCGCTCCACCCGCGCACCTACGTCCTAGCTGACTAAAAAGTGTCAGACACTTTTGGTGCCTGACACTTTTTTACGAGGAGATGAGAATGTCATCGTTGCCGGCCAGGTCTTCGCCCTCGCTCGAGGCCCGCGAGACCACAGCCCCCATCGAGTGGCAGCGCAAGCCGAAGGGCATCGACGCGAACCTCAAGGATTATGAGGCGGCGTGCGCGTCCTTTTCCTGGAAAGACGTGGAGCGCGAGTTCGACTGGTCGCGCACCGGCAAGGTCAATGTCGCGCATGAAGCCATCGACCGCCATGCGGCCGGCGCGCGCCGCGACAAGGTCGCGCTACACTTCACCGACTTCGAGCGCCGCGACGAGCGGTACACCTTCCAGGACCTCAAGCGGCTGACAAGCCGGTTCGCCGGCGTGCTGCGCGCGCAAGGCATCCGCCGCGGCGACCGGGTCGGCGTCTTTCTGCCGCGCACCCCGGAGCTCTACATCGCGATCCTCGGCATCAACCGGATCGGCGCCATCCCGGTGCCGCTCTTCGAAGCCTTCATGGAGCAGGCGGTCGAGGACCGGCTGGGCAACAGCGAGGCGGCCGCGTGCGTGACCTCCCCGGCGCTGAAGGCCCGCATCCCGCGCGCCAGGCTGCCGGCGCTGAAGACGCTGATCCTCGTGGGCGCGGATGGCGAGCTCGCGAAGCACGAGGTGAGCTACGAGCGCGCAATGGCCCAGGCGCCGGACTGGGTCGAGCCGGAATGGCTGACCGTCGACGACGGGCTGATCATTCACTACACGTCCGGCTCCACCGGCAAGTCGAAGGGCGCGCTGCACCGCCAGTACGCGATGATCGGCCACTACCAGACGAGCAAGTGGGCGCTCGATCTGCGCGACGACGACATCTACTGGTGCACGGCTGACCCAGGGTGGGTTACGGGAACCTCATACGGCATTTACGGTCCATGGACACTGGGGATCACCAGCGTCGTGATCGGCGGGCGGTTCGATCCGGACCGCTGGTACCAGACGATCCAACGGTACAAGGTCACGATGTGGTACAGCGCGCCCACCGCGTACCGCATGCTGATGTCCGCCGGCGAGGCCATCCCGAAGAAGTACGGCCTCTCCAGCCTGCGCCACATCTGCAGCGTCGGCGAGCCGCTCAACCCCGAAGCGCTGCGCTGGATTCGCAAGATCACCGGCCTGGCCCCGCACGAAACCTGGTGGATGACCGAAACCGGCATGCAGCTCATCTGCAACTACCGCAGCTACGACTTTCCCATCGGCTGCACCGGCAAGCCGTTCCCGGGGACGTATGCGGCCGTCGTGGACGACCAGGGCAGGGAGCTGCCCCCTGGGCAGCTCGGCAACTTGGTGGTCAAGCCCGGCTGGCCCTCGATGATGAAGGAGATCTACAAGAATCCGGAGAAATATCAGGAGTACTTCCGCATCCCGGGCTGGTACGCGAGCGGGGATTCGGCGTACAAGGACGAGCGCGGCTACCTCTGGTATCAGGGGCGGGCGGATGACGTGATCAAGACCGCGGGCGAGCGCGTGGGGCCCTTCGAGGTAGAGAGCGCGCTCGTGGCGCACCCGGCCGTGGCCGAGGCCGGCGTGATCGGCAAGCCTGACGAGATGCGCGGCCAGATCATCAAGGCCTTTGTCGCGCTGCGCAAGGGCCGCCAGCCTTCGGAGCAGCTCAAGCGGGAGATCGCCGATTTCGTGAAAACAAATCTGGCCGCGCACGCGGCCCCGCGCGAGATCGCCTTCGTCGACAAGGTGCCGAAGACGCGCTCGGGCAAGATCATGCGCCGCGTCCTGCGCGCCTGGGACGCCGGCGAGCCCGTCGGCGACATCTCCACGATGGAGGAATGACGCGCCCGCCGCTGCTCGCCGTCCTGGCGTTGGCGCTGCTCCCCGGGTGCGAGACCGGGATCGGCGAGGACTGGCGCGCGGTCCAGCCCCGCGTGCCGGCGCCGGATTTCACGCTGGCTTCCGTGACCGGCGAGCCGGTGAACCTGGCCGCCCTGCGCGGCCGCATCGTCGTTGCGGACTTCTGGGCCACCTGGTGCACGCCATGCCGATTCTCGCTGCCCTCGCTCGAGCTCGTGGCCAAGCGCTACGCGGACCGCGGTGTTGCGGTGCTGCTCATCGACGAGCAGGAGAAGGCCGAGGTCGTCCGCGCCTGGCTCGAGGGCCGCTTCACCGCGGCGATGGTGCTGCTCGACCAGGACGGCCAGGTGAGCGCGGGCTATCACGTCGGCAGCATCCCGCGGCTGTTCGTCGTGGACGCGCAGGGCAACGTGGCGTACACGCACACCGGTTATGGCGGCGGGCTCGAGCGCAGCCTGGGGCTGATCCTCGACGGATTGCTCGGCGAGGGCCCTGCGCCTGCCCCGGCGGCGCCCTGAGAGGGACGATGGATCGGCTCGTGTTGGCTGACGTGGTGGCGGAGTGCCGGATCGGCGTCTACGACTGGGAGCAGGCCGCTCCCCAGTCGATCGCCATCGATCTTGAGCTGCCGGTGGACGCTGCGGCGGCCGCGGGCCGCGACGACCTCAAGGCCGCGCTCGACTACGGGCGCTTGGTCACGGTGGTGCGGGAGCTGGCGCAGGAACGGCCTTACGCCCTGCTCGAGACGCTCGCCGACGACGTGGCCCGGCGCGTGATCCGGGTTTTCGGCGCGCGGTGGGTTCGCGTGCGCGTGAAGAAACGGGCGCTGCCCGGGGTGGGCTACGCGGCGATCGAGGTGGAGCGCCGCCGAACGCGGGCAGGGAAGGCGCGGCGCAAGCGCCTCAGCGCTTCGCGCGCGCGTGCGTGACGCGCGGCGCGCGCTTGCTGGACGGAGCGGCCGGCTTGTACGTCGCCACTGAGCGGTCGGTTTCCCACATGCGGACCGCGATCACCGGCAGGCCCTGCGAGGTGGTGTAGCGGAAGATCAGCTCGGCGATCGCTTCGGCCGTGGGATTGCCGTCCATCAGGAACACCCGCTCGCCGAGCTCGCGCAGCGCCGGCAGGACCGGATCAGTCCTGTTGAGCAGCATCGTGTGGTCCAGCTCCCGGTCGATCCAGGTCTGAATTGTTTGCTTGATCTCCTCGAAGTCCCGCACCATCCCCCGCGCGTCCAGCGCCTCGCTGCCAAGCTCGATCTCCACCGTGCCGTTGTGCCCGTGGAGGTGCCGGCATTTGCCCGCGTAGTTGAGCAGCCGGTGCCCGTAGCAGAAGCTGATGACCTTGGTGACAGCGTACATCACGTTTGGGACAGGGGACACGGGATAGGGGACATGTATCCGTCAACCCGCACCCGTCTCCCGTCTCTTGTCTTCTGTCTCCAACGGTTCATCTACGCGATCAGTTGGCCGCCGTCGACGAAGACGGTGGAGCCGGTCATAAAGTCGGTGCCTTCGATGAGGAAGATCGCGGTGGCCGCGATGTCCTGCGGGCTGCCCCAGCGCTTCAAGGGCACGCGCGCCGCGATGCGCCGACGGGCCGCAGCGGTCATGTCGTGAGGGGGGAGCATCGGGCCGGGCGCGATCGCCACCACCTGGATGCGCGGCGCGAGCTCCTTCGCCAACGCCTTCGTGAGCCCGATCACGCCCGCCTTGGAGACGCAGTAGGGCAGGTAGTCGCGGTACGGGCGCACGCCGGCCCAGTCCGCGATGTTGATGATCTTGCCGCCGCGGCGCATGAGCCGGCTGGCGTAGAGCGCGCAGAGGAACGGGCCTTTGAGGTTCGTGTCGATCGTCTGGTCCCAGTGGCGTTCGGTCAGCCGCTCGAACGGGACGCGCTCGAAATTCGCGGCGCTGTTGACGAGGGCATCAAGCCGGCCGAACCGCTCATGCACGCGACGCACCAGCCGCTGCGCGTCCGCGGCCTTGGAGAGGTTGGCGCGCACGGCGATCCCGCGCGCGCCCAGGTCCTCGATCGCGCGCACCGTGTCGGCCGCGTCCCGCGCGGAGCTGCGGTATGAGACCGCCACATGCGCCCCGCGGCCGGCCAAACCCAGCGCGATGGCTTGCCCCACGCGCCGGATCCCGCCGGTGACAAGGACAACAGAGCCGTCAAGCCGCATCAGGGGCGCGGCCGGTTAGCCGCCCGGTGAGGGCGGATAGCGGTGGGCAAGGGCTTCTGCCATCGCATTGATGGCTGCAGCCAGGTCTTCCATCACGTCGCCGCGGCGCAAGGTCAGTCGCTGGCTGAAGTCCCCATTGCCGATGGCCTGGAGGGCGGCGGTGATCCGCTTCATCGGGCCGACAATCGCGTGGCTCTGCCGGATGCCCAAGTAAAAAATGATCGGGATGGCCAGCAGCAGCTCGATAAGCAGGGTGGCGGCGACCGCCATCAAGGAGGCAACTAAGATCGGGGTCTGGATGCCTTCGCCGGGTTCATAGAGCTGGCGCCACAACAGCGCGGAAGACGCCAGGCAGCTCAGGCCTGCCACGGCCAGCACCACGAGGAACAGCCGGCTGACAAACCGGAGCTGGAAGGACCGGTCCACGAGGTACTGGCGGCGCTGGGACCGCTGGGGGGACGGATCAGGCATCGCGCCTCAGTATAACAGAGCCGTCGTTGACTTTTCCACGGTGCTTTGTTACGCTCGACCCAGGATATGCATGGCGGCCTCGCCCGCGTCGTCGGTGTGCGCACTCGTGAGCGGCGGCCTGGACAGCGCGGTCCTCGTCCAGCGGTTGCTGGCCCGAGGCATCCCGGTTCTGCCGCTCTACGTCAGCGGCGGCCTGCGGTGGGAGGCGACTGAGCTGTACTGGCTTCGCCGGCTGCTCCATGCCTATCGCGCGCCCCGCCTGGCTCCCCTTCGCGTCATCCCGCTGCCCTTGCGCCCGCTGTACGGCCCGCACTGGAGTCTGGCCGGGCGCCGCGTGCCGTCGAGCCGCACGCCGGACCGCGCCGTGTATCTCCCGGGCCGCAACGCGCTGCTCGTGACCCTCGCGGCCGTCGCGTCCCGCCGGGTCGGCATCCGGTCGGTCGCGATCGGCACGCTCGCGGGCAATCCCTTCGGCGACGCGACCCCGAGGTTCTTCCGGAGCCTGGCCGGCTGCCTTTCGGAGGCGCTGGGCGCGCCGATCCGCGTGCTCGCGCCGCTGCGCCGGATGACCAAGGCGCAGCTGATCCGCCATGCGGCCGGCGCGCCGCTCGCTTTGACCTTTTCGTGCCTCCAGCCGCGCGGCCTTGCGCACTGCGGCCGGTGCAACAAATGCGCGGAGCGCCGACGCGCCTTCCGCCTGGCCGGAATGACGGATCCCACCCGCTATGCCTGACTCATCGATCGGCAAGAAATTCCTCATGGCCGCCACCGGCCTGATCCTGTTGGCGTTCGTGATCGGCCACCTGCTGGGCAACCTCCTCGTCTTCGCCGGCCCGGAGGCCCTGAATGGCTACGCCAGGAAACTGCGCGATCTCGGCGAGCTGCTGTGGCTGGTGCGCGTCATACTCATCGCGGCGATTGCCGTGCACATCTGGACCTCCGTCGCGCTCGCGCACGACAACGCGCGCGCCCGGCCGATCGGCTACACACGCTTCCGCACCTCGGAGACCACGTGGGCCGCGCGCACCATGCTCCTGTCCGGAATCATCGTGCTCGCCTACATTCTCTATCACCTGCTGCACTTCACGTTCCGCGTGGCGCATCCCGCGCTCACCCCGCCTCCTGACCCTGCCGGGCATCCGGACGTCTACGCGATGGTGGTTCGCAGCTTCCAGCGCTGGCCGATCTGCGCGGCGTATCTTGCCGG
>JAHFGU010000012.1:0-2203 GCA_023247285.1 Candidatus Omnitrophota bacterium | reverse complement strand
GACTTCCGCTCGCGGGAGGCGAACGTCTATCGGCTGGCGCAGGTCAGCAACGCGATCATCGACCAATGCGTCGCCCAGGGTGTGCCCTTCGCGCGCGAGTACAGCGGCTACCTGGCGAACCGGTCCTTCGGCGGCGCGCAGGTGTCACGCACGTTCTACGCCCGCGGGCAAACCGGCCAGCAGCTCTTGCTGGGCGCCTACCAAGCGCTCATGCGCCAGGTCGCGGCCGGCGCCGCGCGCCTGCACCCGCGCGCCGAGATGCTGGACCTGGTGGTCGTCGACGGCCATGCCAAGGGCATCATCGTCCGCGACCTGCTCACCGGCGCGATCGAGCCCTACGCGGCCGACGCGGTCGTGCTGGCGACCGGCGGCTACAGCACCGTCTATTACCTCTCCACCAACGCCAAGGGCTGCAACGTCACCGCGACGTACCGGGCTTACAAGCGCGGCGCCTGCTTCGCCAACCCCTGTTTTACGCAGATCCATCCAACCTGCATTCCGGTGGCCGGCCATTACCAGGCCAAGCTCACGCTCATGTCTGAGTCGCTGCGGAACGACGGCCGCGTGTGGGTGCCGCAGCAACCCGGGGATCGCCGCCCGCCGCAGGACATCCCCGAAGCGGAGCGGGACTACTTCTTGGAGCGGAAGTATCCGAGTTACGGGAATCTCGCGCCCCGCGACATCTCCTCGCGGGCGGCCAAAGCGGTGTGCGACGAGGGCCGCGGCGTCGGACCCGGAGGGCAGGGCGTGTACCTGGATCTTTCGGATGCGCTCAGGCGCCTGGGTCGGCCGGTGATCGAGGAGCGGTACGGCAACCTCCTCCAGATGTACGAGCAAATCACCGGCGAGAATCCGTATCAGGCGCCCATGCGCATCTACCCCGCACCGCACTACGCGATGGGCGGCCTCTGGGTGGATTACAATTTGATGAGCAACCTGCCCGGACTCTTCGTGCTGGGCGAGGCCAACTTCTCGGACCACGGCGCCAACCGGCTGGGCGCCAGCGCGCTCATGCAGGGGTTGGCCGACGGCTACTTCATCCTGCCGGCCACGATTGGGGACTACCTCGCGCGCGCCACACCGGGCGCGGTGAAGTCGGACCGGCCGGAGTTCGCGCAGGCCTCTGAGGATGTGCGGGGGCGCATCGCCCGCCTGCTGGCCGTGCGCGGCACGAAAACCGCCGATGCCTTCCACCGCGAGCTCGGCACGCTGATGTGGGACGATTGCGGCATGACGCGCAACGCCAAGGGCCTGACGCGGGCGCTCCAGCGGATCCCGGAGCTGCGGGAGGAGTTCTGGAGCCAGGTGAACGTGCTCGGCGGCCAGCAGGAGCTGAACCAAGCGCTGGAGCACGCCGGCCGGGTCGCGGATTTCCTGGAGTTCGCCGAGCTGCTCTGCCGCGACGCCCTCGCGCGCGAAGAGTCGTGCGGCGGCCACTTTCGCGAGGAATACCAGACGCCGGATGGCGAAGCCCTGCGCAATGACGAGCGCTTCAGCGCCGTCTTCGCCTGGGCATATCAGGGCGACCGGACCGCGCCGGCCCTGCACACCGAGCCGCTGACCTTCGAAGCCGTCCAGCCCTCGCAAAGGAGCTACGCATGACGTTCACGCTGGTGGTCTGGCGCCAAAAGGACCGGCACAGCCGCGGGCGGTTCGAACGCTACGAGGCCGCGGACATCAGCCCGGACATGTCGTTCCTCGAGATGCTGGACGTCGTCAACGACCGGCTCATCCGCCAGGGGATCGAGCCCATCGCGTTCGACCACGATTGCCGCGAGGGCATCTGCGGGATGTGCTCGCTCATGATCAACGGCCAGGCGCACGGGCCGGTGGCCGGGACGGCGGCCTGCCAGCTGCACATGCGGCATTTCCGCGACGGCCAGCGGCTGGTCATCGAGCCGTGGCGCGCCCGCGCGTTTCCCGTCCTCAAGGACCTCGTCGTCGACCGCAGCGCCTTTGACCGCATCCTGCAGGCCGGCGGCTACGTCTCGGTGAGCACCGGCGGCGTGCCGGACGCGAACACCATCCCCGTGTCCAAGCCGGACGCCGAGGACGCCATGGACGCGGCCGCCTGCATCGGCTGCGGCGCCTGCGTGGCCGCCTGCCCGAACGCCTCCGCGATGCTGTTTGTCGCCGCGAAGATCTCGCACCTGGCCAAGCTGCCGCAAGGACAAGTCGAGCGCCGGGCGCGCGCGCTGAAGAT
>JAHFGU010000210.1 GCA_023247285.1 Candidatus Omnitrophota bacterium | reverse complement strand
CCCCCCCGGTCAGATGCCAGATCAGCCAGCTATCGACGGTGCCGAACGCCAGCTCGCCGCGCTGCGCCCGCCGCCGGGCGCCGCGGACATGGTCCAGCAGCCATTGGATCTTGGTGCCGGAGAAATAGGCGTCGAGGACGAGCCCGGTCTTGCGGCGCACGAGCGGCTCGAGGCCGGCGCGGCGCAGCGTAGTGCAGCGGTCGGCCGTGCGCCGGCACTGCCAGACGATCGCGTTGGCGATGGGGACGCCGGTCCGCCGGTTCCATACGATCGTCGTCTCGCGCTGGTTGGTGAGGCCGATGGCGGCGATGCGGCGCGCGGGGATGCGGCCGCGGCGCAACGCGGCCCGCACGACCCCGGAGGTGACCGCGAGGATCTCGCGCGGCCGGTGCTCCACCCAGCCGGGCTGCGGGTAGTGCTGCGGCAGCTCGGCGTACGCGCTGGACACCACCCGCGCGCGCCGATCCAGGATCAGGACCGTCGTGCCGGTCGTCCCCTGGTCGATGGAAAGAATCATGAGCCCGCCCCTACGCATAGCCTTCCCAGTATACCGCAAAGCCCCGGCAGCCTGCGGCGCGCGGCTGCTGGCGGCCGGTGGCAGGTCGTGGGATAATGCGCCATGCCCCGCGATCCCCTGGACCGTTATCTGCGCGCGGCCAGCGATGCGGCGCTCCACGCGGGCGCGCTGCTGGCCCGGCACATCGGGCGGCCGAAATCCGTCCGCACGAAGCGCAGCGCTATCGACCTCGTGACGGAGATCGACCGGCGGTCCGAACGGCTCATCCAGGAACGGTTGCGCGCGGCAGCGCCCGCGTTCGGGTTCCTGGGTGAGGAGCGCGGCGAGCATGACGCGGGGGCGGAGAGCCGCTGGATCGTCGACCCGCTGGACGGCACCAACAATTTCGTGCATGGGATGCCGATCTTCGGCGTGTCGATCGCGCTGGAACAGCGCGGCCGCATGATCCTGGGCGTGATTTATGATCCCATGCGCCGCGAGCTCTTCACCGCGGTCCGCGGCCGCGGCGCGCGGCTCAACGGCCGGCCGATCCGCGTGTCCAAAACGCGCCGCCTGGCGATGAGCCTGCTGTCCACCGGATTCTCGTCGAAGTTCCTGGCCTCGGATGAGCCGTACCTGAGCTGGTTCCGCGCCGCCCAGCGCGGCTCGCATGGGGTGCGGCGCCTGGGCTCGACGGTGATCAGCCTGGCGGCGATCGCCGCCGGACGGATGGAAGGATTCTACGAGCGGGACTTATGGCCCTGGGACATCGCCGCCGGGATGCTGCTCGTGCAGGAAGCCGGCGGCCGCGTCACGGACTTCGACGGCACGCTCCCGACGCTCACCGCCGGCCGCCTTATCGCCACCAACGGCCGCATCCACGAGGCACTCCTGGCCCTGTTCCGCGCCGCCTCGCCGCGCTTACAAGGTGCCTGACACCAAAAGTGCCTGACACTTTTTAGCGGGACAGGATCACGAGCGTTTCGACGTGGGGGGTCTGCGGGAACATGTCGAAGGCGTCTACCGACGCGATCCGGTATCGCGGGTAGCCGGCCTGGAGCGCGGCCAGGTCTCGCACGAGGGTCTGCGCGTTGCACGAGAGATACGCCAGGCGCTGCGGCCGCGCGGCCTGGATGGACGCCAGCGCCTGAGGGTGCAGCCCGGCCCGCGGCGGATCCACGACGAGCGCGTCCGGACGCGCCTCCTGCAGCCAAAACCGGCGGTCCCGCAGAATCTCCTCAACTTTTCCGCCGCGGAACTGCACGCGCGTTGCGCCATTGAGCGCGGCGTTGACCGCCGCAAGCTCAAGGTATCCAGGCTCGCTGTCGATCGCGTAGACGGTCTCGTACGCCTGCGCCAGGTAGAGCGAGATCAGGCCGAGGCCGCAGTACAGATCCCACGCAACCCGGCCGCGGCCGTTCCCTGCTCTCTCGCCGGCCGCCGGGGCCAGCGTCTCGGCGAGCCGGGCATAGATGCGCTCCGCCTGCGCGGTGTTCGGCTGCAAGAAGCTGAAGGGCCCCACCCGGACGCGGAATCCGCCGATGTGATCCTCCAGGTACGGCGCACCGGCGATCAACACCAACCGCTCCGGGACCGCGATATCGGCCAGCCGCTCGCTGATCCCCCAGGAGAACCCGGCCACGTCCGGAGAGCGCGCCATCACCGCTGCGGCCAGCCGCTCGATGACCGCTCGGGCTGCGGCGTCATCCGGTACACCGGCCGTGGTCACGAGGCAGACGAGCAGCTTCCCGGTCGCCTGGCTGCTGCGGAGAATGAGATGGCGGAAAAATCCCTGGTGGGTGCGGGGATGGTAGGCCGGCAGGCCGGTTGCGCGCGCCTGCTCGAGGACGCCGGCCAGGACGCCGGCCATCGGGGCCGGCAGCAGCAGGCAGTCGTCCACGTCGACGATGCGCCAGAATGAGCGGGCCGCGTGATAGCCCAGCACCAGCCGGCCCTCCGGCTGGCTGAAGGTCAGCTCAGCTTTGTTCCGGTACCGCCACGGATCCGGCGCAGGATGGAAGGCGATCTCCGGCACGCCGGAGACCGGCGTGAACGCCTGGGTGAGGCGCTGGCGCTTGAGCGCGGCCTGATCCGGGTAGGCCAAGTCTTGCAGGCTGCATCCGCCGCACCGGCCGTAATACGGGCACGGCGGCTCGACGCGCACGTACGCGCCTTTGTCCTGTTCCAGCGCCGCCACGGGCGTCCCTCGACTTGGCTCGGGACGCCGCCCTGAG
>JAHFGU010000209.1 GCA_023247285.1 Candidatus Omnitrophota bacterium | reverse complement strand
GATGCCGCGCGCCGTCTCCGCATAGGCCGGCTCGCGCGTGATCCGGTAGGCTTCGAGATATGTCCGGGCCAGCAGCGCCTGATCGTAGAGCATCTTTTCAAAATGCGGGACCAGCCACCGCTCGTCGGTCGAGTAGCGGTGAAACCCGCCGCCCAACTGATCATGGATGCCGCCCCGGGCGAGCTGATCGAGGGTGGCCCGCGCCATGGCCAGCGCCTGCTCGTTCCCGGTCCGGTCCCAATAGCGCAGCAGGAACGAGAGCTCATGGCTGCGGGGAAACTTGGGCGCTGTCCCGAACCCGCCGTGCGCGGGATCGAACTGGTCCTGCAGCTGCCGGAAGCCGGCGTGGAGCACCTCCTCGGTCAACGCGGCAGCGGGGCGCGAGCCGGTCCGCTCCTGCAGCGCCTCGGTCAAACGCTGGGATGAGTCGACCACCTCCTGGCGGCGCTCCCGCCATGCGGCAGCCGCGGCCGGCAGTATTTCGTTCATGCCCGGCATCCCGCTGCGCCGCTGCGGCGGAAAATACGTGCCGCCGAAGAACGGCTTCAGGTCCGGAGTCAGAAACACGGTGAGCGGCCAGCCCCCCTGCCCGGTCAGCGCCGACACCGCCTGCATGTAGACCTGGTCGACGTCCGGGTGCTCCTCCCGGTCGACCTTGATCGCGATGAAGGCTTCATTGAGCAGCGCTGCGATGGCCGGATCCTCGAAGGATTCCCGCTCCATGACATGGCACCAGTGGCACGTGGAATAGCCGATAGAGAGGAAGATCGGCTTCTGCTGCTCTTCGGCCTTTGTGAACGCCTCCGCGCCCCAGGGGTACCAGTCGACCGGATTATAGGCGTGCTGGAGCAGGTAGGGGCTCTTCTCGCCGATCAGGCGGTTCGGATGACGCGAGGATGGGGGTGAAGGCTCTGTGGCCATGCTCATGGATGCGCAGACGATGAGGCCGGCCGCCGTAAGAACTAGTCGACGCGTCACGAAGGCGCGTGGAGGGGCCGGGCGCGCAGCCGGCGCTGAATCATCCAGGCCGCGGCCACGGCCAGGAGCACGCCGACGACGCGCCAGACATCGGTGATGGCGGTGACGCTCCGGCCGACCGCGACCCAGAGCGCGACGATCGGCAGCGTGCCCACCATCGTCCCCAGCGCGAAGGCGCCGAGGGACACGCGCGAGCAGCCCAGGCCAAGATTTTGCAGGTCATAGGGCACGTTCGGCACCAGCCGGATCCAGCAGACGGTCTTGAAGCCCTGCCGGCCCAACCGGTCGTCCCATGTCGCCAGCCGGCCCTTCAGCAGCGACTGGATCGCCTCCCGCCCGCACAGGCGAGCCAGGAGAAACTGGCCGCAGCCGCGCACGACGGCCGTGGCCAGCATCAACGCCGCGCCCCACCAGACGCCGAAGAGCACGCCGGCAGCCATGGCGACAACGGTGATCGGCAGCGGCACGACCGGCTGCCCATACAGGAAGAAGAATGTCACCGGCGTCCACCATCCCCACGCCCGCACCGCCTCGCGCACCCGGTCGGCGCTCAGATGAGACCAATCGAAGCCCAGGGCAGCGGCCAGGACCGCGATCCCGGCCATGCCGCTGACCAGCAGGGCGAATTTCAGCCATGCCATCGTCGCGCGCGCCATGGACTCTAGGGTAGCGAAGCCTGTCGGCACCGTCAAGAGTTACACGACTTTCCGTTGTGCTCGCGAATGGCTTACCGTATCATACCCGCATGTGGCTTCAAGGGTTGCGGGATGCGATGTATCCTCCGGTCTGCCTGCTGTGCCGTGTCCGACCGACGGCCGCAGCACCGCTCTGCGAGGCCTGTGCCGGCTCGATGCCCCGCAGCCGGCCGCCGCTCTGCGATTACTGCGGGTTGCCGCTGCCTGGAGCGTCGGAGCCGATCAGCCGCTGCCGCGCGTGCTGCGATGCCCCACCGGCGTTCGCGCAGGCCCGCGCCCCGTGGCAGTTCGCGGACCGGACGCAAGACGCCATCCATGCGTTCAAGTACCGGCAGCATCGGCGCATCGGGCGCTGGCTCGCCGACGGCATGAGTGCGACCGCGCGCGCCGCCTTTCCGCTGCCGCAGATCCGCGGCGTGGTGCCGGTGCCGCAGCACTGGCTCGCGCGCCGGCTGCGCGGCGCCGACCCTGCCGGCGAACTGGCCGCGGCCGTCTCTCGCGCGTTGGAGAAACCCTGCTTGCCTCGGGCGCTGCGCTGCCTGCGCCGCACCGCCTCGCAGACGCGGCTCTCCTGGGAGGCGCGGCAGGCCAACGTGCGCGAGGCCTTCGCCGCCTCCCGCCTCCTTGGTCCGG
The DNA here is from genome assembly GCA_023247285.1 of Candidatus Omnitrophota bacterium. The sequence goes on along the minus strand of JAHFGU010000209.1, from coordinate 427 downwards.
GCGCCTACCTCCTCATCGACGACGTGCTGACGAGCGGGGCCACAGCCCACGCCTGCGCGGCGGCCTTGCGGACCGCGGGCGCCGAGGCGGTGTTTGTCCTCACCGCAGCCCGCACCCCGCTCGAGCCGGCCGCATGAGGATCCTCCGCACCTACCTCCTGCAGGAGCACGCCTCGCCGTTCTTCGTGACGATGGGCGGCCTCACCGCGGTGCTGCTCATCGGCAACATCATCAAGTTCACCGACCTCGTCATCTCCAAGGGGGTCAACTTCTTCGACGTGCTCCGCCTCATCCTGTACCTGATCCCGTACATGCTGAGCTTCACCGTGCCCATGGCCTGCCTGATCGCGATGGTCCTGGCCTTCGGGCGCCTGAGCACCGACTATGAGCTCATCGCCATGCGGGCTTCCGGCGTGGCCCCGATCCGG
>JAHFGU010000208.1 GCA_023247285.1 Candidatus Omnitrophota bacterium | reverse complement strand
GTCCGCGCCCAGCACTGCCGACGCGCTGCGTGAGCCACGCCGGCGGGCGCAGCTCATACAGCCCGAACATGCTCAGCGCCAGGGCGGTGATGATGGCGGCCACCGAGAGCAGCACCGCGGGTTGCTGCAGCCAGGAGCCAAAGAGCGCGCCGGTCTTCGCGACAAACAAACCCAGCAGCGCGTAGCTCATCGCGATGCCGAGCACGTACGCCGCGGCCAGCTTGACCACCCGCCCCGTCGCCCCCGCCGCTTGGCCGGAGAAGAACGCCAGCGTCACCGGAATCATCGGATAGACGCAGGGCGTCAGGTTCAAGGCCATGCCGGCGATGAACGCCGCGACTAGGCCCAGCCAGGCCCCGTGAGTGGCGAGGATGTCGCGGACTGCGGCGAGGGAGCTGCCCGCGGCCGCGCACCAACCCGCGGCAGACAGGCTCAACAGTGGGAGGAGGAAGAAGAGCGAAGCACGGCTCAGGCGCCGGAACATGCGCGGAAACTAGAACGTATAACGCAGCAGGCCGGGCTTGTCGCGCTGGCTGTCTTTGGACAGCGCAGAAAACAAGAAGTCGGCAGTCCGCTCGACGGACCGCACCGAACCTTCGAGGAGGCCGAACCAGAGGCCGCTGATCGGGTCAAACCGGCGCGTTTCGTGCGCGACCTGCTTGACCGGCTCAGTCCAGGCTGACGCCAGCTCCTGGATATCACTGGGTAGCTGCTGGATCGGACGCTCTCGCGCTTCGGCCGCTTGGACGCCGAGCATGAGCAGCGCCCCTGCCAAGATTGCCTGTCGCATCCGCGCCTCCTTGTGGCTGATGATAAGTATATCAGAGGTAGCCGTGCGCGCGAAACCAGCTTACGGCCCGGGCGATCGCTGTTTCGAGCGGCGTAGCCGGCATGCCGAGCTCGCGCTGCGCTTTGGCGCCGTCCAGCCGCTGGCCGAGGCGCGCAGTGTAGACGACTTCTGTTGGGAGGAGCGGCTGGGTGCGCGTGAGCCGGGCGAGCGCCTCGCTCGCCCGCGCGGCGGCGAGCGCTGCGCGATAGGGCACCTTGAGCCATGGAGGCCGCACGCCCGCAGCCTGCGCGACGAGGCGCGCGAACGCGCGCAGGCTCAGGTTCCGATTCGTCAGCAGGTACCGCTCGCCGATGCGGCCGCGCTCAGCCGCGCGCACCTGCGCTGTCCCGACATCGCCGGTGTACACCGCGTTGAACTCGTGCGCGAGGTAGAGGGGCAGCCGCCACTTCGCGTAGAGCAGCACCGCCTGGCCGGAAAACGGGTGCGCGTCGTACTCGCCGACGCAGAGGCTGGGATTCACGACCACAACCGGCAGGCCTTCGGCGCAGGCGCGCAGCACGTCCCGCTCGATGGCGATTTTCACCGTCGCGTAGGCCGGCCGCCACGACTCAAGCGGCCACGCTTCGGCGTCGCGCTCATCCGCGAGCCGGCCTGGAACGCGCCGGATCGTCGAGGCGCTGCTCGTGAACACCACGCGCTGCGGCCGCGCCTGGCGCAGCGCGCGCAACTGGCGGAGGATCGCCTCGCGGCCCCGCTCCACCGCTCGCTCCGGCGATTCACGGAACGCCGGATAGTAGGCGGCCGCGTGGAAAACCCATGCGCAGCCCTCAAGCGCCGGCCCCAACCCGACGAGCGAATCCAGATCCACGCGGACCCGCTCGACCGGCAGCCCCTCGAGCACGCTGAGGTACGCCTCGCGCCGGTACGCGGCCCGCACCTCGTGCCCTTCGGCCAGCAGCGCCCGCACAATGTGCGCGCCGATATGCCCCGTTGCGCCAAGGACAAGCGCCCTCATGCAATCCGGTTGGCACGGCAGATCTCTGCGTACTGCTTCGCGCTCTCGCGAACGGTGCGGCGCTGCGTGGCGTAATCCACCTCGATGAGTCCGAACCGCGGGCCGTAGCCCTCGGCCCATTCGAAGTTATCCAGCAGCGACCAGTAGAGGTAGCCGAGCACCGGCACGCCCCGCTTCACCGCGCGCGCCACCGCCTGGATGTGCCGCCGGATAAAACTCCATCGCTGCGCATCATCCTGCATGTACGTGCCGTTTTCCGTCACGAACAGCGGCAGGCCCAGCGTCGCCCACTCGACCAGCACCTCTTCCAGCGTCTCCGGCGAAACGTCCCACCCCATCGAGGTGCGCTCGGTGATTTGCCGGTGATGAGCCGGATCGCACGTATCGCCTGGCCACGGCCCCGGCGGGTTCCAGTGGATGAACTGCCGGCCGTAAAAATTCACGCCGAGGAAGTCCAGCGTGTGCCGCGCCTCGGGAATCGCGATATGTTTGACCCCAGGCACGGTCCAGTGGCCCTCGGTCATGGCCTCCAGCATCGCGGCGTTGAAGAACCGGTCGGTGAGCATCGCCGCCCGGCGGTCCGGCGGAAACCACGCGCGGCACGGCTTAAACGCCGGGATGTGGTGGGCGATGCCGACGAACGGCCGCCGCTGCTCCGGGCGCCGGGCGGCATGCACGGCGTGGTAGCCGGCGGCGTGCGCGCGGATGAGGTGTTCGGCCACGCGCAGCGCTTGCGGAAAATCTTTCGCGCCCGGCGGGCCCAGGCCCTGGACGTAGTGCATGCGCACGTAGACCATCGGCTCGTTGATCAGCGCCCAGTATCGGACCCGATCGCCGAGTGCTGCGGCCACGCGCTTGACATACCGTTCAAACCGATCCACCGCCAGCGGCGCGGTCCATCCGCCCCGGTCCAGCAGCCACTGAGGATTCGTGAAATGGTGG
>JAHFGU010000207.1 GCA_023247285.1 Candidatus Omnitrophota bacterium | reverse complement strand
TGTATTCCGGCGTCTCGGTCGTCGCGTAGCCGAACATCATGCCCTGGTCCCCGGCCCCGCCCTTGTCCACCCCCAGCGCGATGTCCGGCGACTGGGCCTGGATGGCCGTCATGACCCCGCAAGTCCGGTACGCGAAGCCGTGCTCCGGCTCGACGTAGCCGATCCCATGGATCGTCTCGCGCACGATCTGCGGGATCTCGATGTAGCACGAGGTCGTGATCTCGCCGGAGACGAAGACCATGCCGTTGGTGACCATCGTCTCGCAGGCCACGCGGCCGGTCGGGTCCTCCCGGTAGATGGCGTCCAGCACCGCGTCGGAGATCTGGTCCGCGATCTTGTCCGGATGGCCTTCGGTGACGGATTCGGATGTGAACAGGTGTCGCTTCATCATTCCTCCCACTCCCGCAGCACGGTCTGGTAGGCCTCAAGCGAGCCGATATCATACCACGCGCCAGGCATCAGGAAACCAAAAACCGTCCCCTCCGCGACGAGCCATTGGATGAAGTACCCCGGCGCGTCCGCGTTGCCGCCACCGTCGAGGAACTGCCGGATCCGGCCGCGCATCGGCCCGGGGAAATAGTACACGCACAGGGCGACCTCGCTGGAAGGCGGGCGCGGCGATTTCTCCACGAACGCCGTCACGCGGCGCGCCGCATCGCGGACCACGACGCCGAACTGCGTGGCCGCGGCCGGCGAGGGCGCCTGCCACAGCGCAAGGCTCGGCGCGGGGCGCACCCGCCGGGCCTGCGCGACAAAGTCCGACAGCGGCCAGTGGAACAGGTTGTCGGTGCCGATGACGAGGAGGTCGTCATCCGGCCCGGCCATGCGCGCGGCCAGCTCCAGGTCCCGGATCGCGCCCAGGCGTGTGGCGGCGGTTTCGGTGCCGTCGTCGACGATCTGCACCGCTGCACCCGCGCGCCGCTGCCACGCCTCGAACTGGCCGGCGAAGCGGCGGTTGGTCACCAGCACGCGCGCGCGCAGCCCGGGCACCGCCTCCACCTGCCGCACGATGGCATCGAGGATCGTGGCGCCGGCCAGCGGCAGCAGCGCCTTAGGCCGGTCCTTCGTCAGGGGGTAGAGCCGCGTGGCATAGCCCGCGGCCAGCAGGATGGCGGTCATCCCCATCGCCGCGCGTCACTCAACCAGCGAGGGGGCGACCTGCTTCAGGCTGGCCAGGAGGAAGGCCTCGACCTCTTTGCCGGTCTGCAATCGCAGCGCCTGATCCACGACCGAGCAGGCGAAGGAGTGCTCCACCGACCGGATCAGCTGCTTGACGATCGGCAGCTGCACCGGCGAAGTGGAGAACTCATCCAGCCCCATGCCCAGCAGCAGCAGGGCCAGCGCGGGCTCGCCGGCCATCTCGCCGCACATGCCCACCCACAGCTTGTGCTCATGCCCCACGTCGATGATGCGCTTGATGATGCGGAGGATGGCCGGGTGCGTCGGCTCATAGAGGTAGGCGATCTTCTCGTTCACGCGGTCCACGGCCAGCGAATACTGGATGAGATCGTTGGTGCCGATGGAAAAGAATTTCGCCTCGGGTGCCAGCAAATCGCAGGTCATGGCGGCCGACGGCACCTCGATCATGGCGCCGACCTCGAGGTCGCCCTTGTAGGGCACGCCCTCGCGCGACAGCTCGGCCTTCACCTCGGCCAGGATCTCGTTGGCGCGGCGGAGCTCCTCGAGCCCGGAGATCATCGGGTACATCAGCTTGAGGTTGCCGTGCATGCTCGCGCGCAGGACCGCCCGCAGCTGCATGCGGAAGATGTCCGGCCGCGCCAAGCTGAACCGCACCGCGCGCCAGCCCATGAACGGGTTCATTTCGGTGGGCAGCTGCATCGGCGAGAGGAACTTGTCGCCGCCGAGATCCATGGTGCGGATGATGACCGGCTGCGGCGCCACCTGCTTCGCCACCACGGTGTAGGCCTCGTACTGCTCTTCTTCCGTCGGGAAATCGGCCCGGTTCAGGTACAAGAACTCGGTGCGGAACAGCCCGATGCCCTCCGCCCCGTGCGCGATCACCGACGGCACTTCCTCCGGCAGCTCGATGTTGGCCGAGAGCACGACGCGGTGGTGGTCCAACGTCTCGGCCGGCAGGTCCTTCAGGTGCAGGAGCTGGCGGTTCGTCTCCTGGTAGCGGCGCTGCTCGACTTCGTAGCGTTTGCGGGTGGCCGCATCGGGATCGATCAGCACCTCGCCGCGCGCGCCGTCGACGATGAGCACGTCCCCCTTCCGAATGCGCTTGGTGGCCATGGCCAGCCCGACCACGGCGGGGATCTCGAGCGACTTGGCCATGATGGCCGTGTGGCTGGTGCGGCCGCCGACATCGGTCACGAACGCCAGGACGCGCGCCTTGTGCATCTGGGCGGTTTCCGACGGCGAGAGGTCATGGGCCACCACGACGGCCGGCTCCTCGATCTGGCCCACCGCGTCGGCCTGCCGGCCGAGCAGGTTCTGCAGGACCCGCTTGCGCACGTCGTCGATGTCCGCGGTCCGCTCGCGCAGGTATTCGTCCTCCGTTCGTGAGAAGGCCTTGATGTGGCGCGTCACGACGTCGTTGAAGACGGCCTCGACGTTCGCGCGCTGCGACTTGAGCCCTTGGATGATCTCCTCGCGGAGCGCCTGATCCTCCAGGACCAGCAGGTGCGCGTTGAAGATGTCGGCGTGCTCCTGCCCCAGGGCGTCGGAGAGCTTGCGCTGGATGCCGAGGATCTGGTGGCGCGTCTTGATGAGCGCCTCTTCGAGCCGCAGCACC
>JAHFGU010000011.1:2851-19188 GCA_023247285.1 Candidatus Omnitrophota bacterium | reverse complement strand
ACCTGGAGCGCACCGTGCTGCTGTCGGTGATGGACGCCAAGTGGAAAGACCACCTCTACATGATGGACGCGCTGCGCGAGGGCATCCACCTGCGCGCCTACGGCCAGCGCGACCCGGTGGTCGAATACCAGCGCGAAGCCTACGCGATGTTCCAAGGCATGATCGCATCGGTCAAAGAAGAATCGCTGGCGCTGCTCCTGCGCGTCCAGCCTGTCGCCGACGCCCGGCCGGTCAGCGTGTTTGCGCGGACGCCGGTCACCGAGGTGCATCCTGACGCGGCGCAGGCCGCGCAGTTTGCCCCTCCGCCCGGCCCGCCGCCAGCCCATCTATCCGCGCCGGCCTCCCCGAACCTGGATGCGCTGCTGGCCGCGCCGGCCTCGCCGCGCGTCCCCCCGCGCCAGCCCCAGCCGGTCGCCGCCGGCCCGAAGGTTGGGAGGAACGACCCCTGTCCCTGCGGCAGCGGCCTGAAATACAAAAAGTGCCATGGGAAATAGCTCGAGGCACTTGACATAGGTTCATCACTTTTGATACACTTCTATTTGAGGGGAGGGTGGGCATGCCGACGAGACATCCGCGCCTGAACGTGGTGTTAGAAAAGCCGGTCCTGGAGTCGGTGGGACGTTTGGCCAAGCGGGATGGGGTATCGCTGTCCATGAAGGCTCGCGATCTGATCCGGGAAGCCCTCGAGCTGTATGAAGATGCGTATTTGGCCGAGCTTGCCCATGAGCGCATGAAGACCTTCACGCTGCGGGATGCGCTCACGCATGAGCGGGTGTGGGGACGGAGGAAGCGTCAGCGGTAATGGCCTATCGGATCCTCTACCACCGGAGGGTCCTCGAGGAAGATATCCCGTCGCTCAGTCCCGACCTCCGTCGCCGAATCGCCCGCGCCATTGAACAACGGCTCGTCACCCAGCCGACCTACTACGGCGGGCCGCTTCGGCATCGGCTCAAAGGATACTGGAAACTTCGCGTCGGCGATTACCGCGTCGTGTATACGCTCCGTGGGCGCACGCTCATCGTCATCGCGATCCGGCACCGCAAACTCGTGTACGCCCTGGCACCGCAGCGACTGATCTGGAAGCTGTCGTGATCCGCGCCTCGCGTACGCTCCTCTGCCTTGCCAGCGTGGCCCTGCTGATCCTGGCGTTCCCCCCATTCGATCAGCCATGGTGCGCGTGGGTCGCGCTGGTGCCGTGGCTGCGGCTTCTCGAGGGCGCCCGCGCGCGCGCCGCGTTCTGGTGGTCGTGGGCCGTCGGGTTCGGGTTTTTCCTCGGCTCAATTTGGTGGCTGACGCACGTCACCGTCTTTGGGTGGCTGGCCCTCTGCGCGTTCCTCGCGCTGTATTTCGGCGCCTTCGGCGCGCTGGCGCGCAGCGCGCTGCGCCGCAGCCGGCCGGCCGCAGCCCTCGCGATCCTTCCCGCCGGCTGGATGCTGCTCGAGTGGCTGCGCAGCCGCCTGCTCTCCGGCTTCGGCTGGAACCTGCTCGCCTATTCGCAAACCTCGTGGCCGGTGATCATCCAGTGCGCGGATCTCGCCGGCGCGTGGGGCGTGTCTGGGCTGATGGTCGGCGCCAATGTCGCCCTCTTCCTGCGCGCGCGCCGGTCACCGCCGCGAGGGGCTCGCGCCGCGGCGGCCATCGCGGCAGGGCTCATCGTGGCCGCGCTCGGCTATGGGGCCTGGCGCCTGGCCGAGCGGCAGTCCCTCGATTTTCCTCGGAACGCCGCCCTGAGCCGAGTCGAAGGGCGGCAGCCGGCAAGCCCTCGGCCGGTGCGGGTGGCGGTGCTGCAAGGTAACATCCCGCAGGATGAGAAATGGGATGAGGAGCACAAAGGGCCGATCATGGACCAGTACGAGGCGCTGGCCCGCCGCGCCGCGGCAAGCCACGCCGATCTCATTGTCTGGCCGGAGACGTCGATGCCGGGTTTCCTCGACCTCGATGAGCCGTTGACGCGGCGGCTGCGCGCGATCGCCGCGTCGGTGCACGTGCCGATGCTGGTCGGTGTGCCGGTGAGCGAGGGCGCGGAGATGGCGCAGCGGCTCCTGAACAGCGCCGCGCTGCTCGCGCCTGACGGCCGGCAGCTTGGGCGCTACGACAAGCTGCACCTGGTGCCGTTCGGCGAGTACATTCCGTTCGAGCGCCGCCTGCCGTGGGCGCGGCAGGCGCTGCCGCCCATCGGCGAGTTTGTCGGCGGTGACTCCCCTACGGTGTTCCGGCTGCCCGGCGACCGGCCCGCCGCTTTCAGCGTGCTCATCTGCTTCGAGGATGTATTCCCGGAGCTGGCCCGGGCGTTCGTGCGCCACGGCGCGCAGTTCCTCCTGGTCATCACCAACGACGCGTGGTTCGGCCCGACCGCCGCGGCGCGCCAGCATGCGCAGGCCTCCGCCTTCCGCGCCGTCGAGCTGCGCCGTCCGGTGGCGCGCGCGGCCAACACCGGCTGGTCCGGCTGCATCGACGCGGCCGGCCGCCTGCAGGGACGCGTGCAGGACCGCGAGGGGCGCGAGCTGTTTGTCACCGGCACGACCACCTGCGACATGGAAGCCGGCAGCCGCGACACCCTCTATGCGCGGTGGGGGGATTGGCTCATCCTCGGCTCGGCCGGGCTGCTTGCCGGCTGGCTGGCGCGCCGGGTCCGTCGGCGGAGCAAACGCCGGCGAAGTCGTGTATAATCAGCCTCGTTCCGCATTCTAAGCCTGGAGCCAGACGTGCCTTCGGACGATCAAGCGCAGACCCGCCGCGAAAAGCTCGAGGCCCTCCGCAAGCAGCAGGTTCATCCGTACGGCGCCCGGTTTCCCAAAACCGAGCCGATCCAGTCGCTGGCCTCCGCCTTCGCCGAGGGCAAGGCGGTCACGACTGCCGGCCGGCTCGTGGCCAAGCGCGGGCACGGCGGGCTGACCTTCGCGGATGTGCGCGACGCCAGCGGCAAAATCCAGATCTGCCTCAAGCAAGAGCGCGTCGGGGATGCGGCCTACACCCTCTTCGGCGGGCTGGATCTGGGGGATATCGTCGGCGTCGAGGGCGCGCTCTTCAAGACGAAGACCGGCGAGGTAACCGTGCAGGTGGAGCGCCTGACGCTGCTTGCCAAGGCGCTGCGCCCGCTGCCCGAGAAGTGGCACGGCCTGAAGGATGTCGAGATCCGGTACCGGCAGCGGTACCTGGACCTCATCGCCAACGAGCCGGTGCGCCAGGTGTTCGTGAAGCGCAGCCGGCTGCTCCAGAGCTTGCGCGCCACGCTGGATCAGCGCGGCTTCCTCGAAGTGGAAACGCCGATGATGCATCCGCTCGCCGGGGGTGCTGCCGGCGAGCCGTTCAGGACGCACCACGAAGCGCTCGACACCGACCTCTACTTGCGGCTTGCCCCCGAGCTGTATCTGAAGGCGCTGCTCGTCGGCGGGCTGGAGCGGATCTACGAGCTCAACCGCTCGTTCCGGAACGAGGGATTGTCGAGCCGGCACAATCCCGAGTTCACCATGCTCGAGGTCTACGCCGCGTATCAGGACAGCGCGGCCATGATGGAGCTCGTGCAGGAGCTCATCTGCGAGGCCGCCCGCGCATTGACCGGCTCGCTGCAGCTTTCCTACCAGGGGCAGGCGATCGACCTCACGCCGCCGTGGGACCAGGTCTCCTTCGCGCAGGCGATGGAGGAGCTGGGCCTCTCCGCCACGTCGACGCTGGAGGAGATCCAGCGGGCGCTGGAGCGCCGCGGCCTGAAGGTCACAGGCCTGACGCGCTCCCAGCTTGTCCGGTTGGTCGAGCAGCTCTTTGAGCCGAAGACCAAGGCCAAGCCGCTCTTTGTCGTGGATTACTGGACCGAGCTTTCCCCGCTGGCGAAGAGCAAGCCGGACAACCCGCTTATCGCCGACCGCTTCGAGCTGTTCATCGGCGGCATGGAAGTCGCCAACGCGTATTCGGAGCTGAACGACCCGGTCGAGCAGCGGCGGCGGTTCGAGGCGCAGCTCGACGCCGCGGGCGTGAAAGGGAAGGGCCGCGTGATCGACGAGGCCTTCGTCGAGGCGCTGGAATACGGCATGCCGCCGGCCGGCGGGCTCGGCGTCGGCGTGGACCGCTTGGCGATGCTGCTGCTCGACCAGCCGACGATCAAAGACGTCCTCCTGTTCCCGCTGCTTAAACCGGAAAATAGGAGACAGGAGACAGGGGACAGGGGACAGGTATGAGGCCGCCCGTCTCCCGTCTCTTGTCTCCTGTCTCAAGCCTGAGTGTTTGATGCGCTATGAGTTCTGGTTAGGCGCGCGCTACCTCTTCGCAAAGCGGCGCGAGCGCTTTATCTCGATGATCGCCGTCTTCTCGATCGGCGGGGTCGCACTCGGCGTGGCAGCACTGCTCGTCGTGCTGGCGGTCATGAGCGGCTTCGACCATGACATCAAGGAGAAGCTTGTCGGCACCAACGCGCACCTTATCGTGGACGCGCCCGACGGGCTGCGCGACATCGAGCCGCTGCTGCGCGAGGTGAGTGCGACACCGCAGGTGACCGGGGTCAGCCCCTTCGTCTCCGGCCAGGCGATCCTGCGGCTGCCGGGGCAGGCGATGGGCGTGCTGGTGCGCGGCATCGACCCTGAGCGCGAGGCGCGGGTGAACCATCTCGCCGACTACATCGTGGCTGGGCGGCTGCCGCGGCAGGACCGCGAGGTGGCGATCGGCACCGAGCTGGGCGCCTATATCAGCGCAGGGCTGGGCGATGCGATGACACTCATCAGCCCGGCCGACGGCAAGATGCACGAGCTTACGGTCAGCGGCGTCTTCCGCTCCGGCATGTTCGAGTACGACGCGAACCTGATCGCGGTCACCCTCGCGCAGGCGCAGCAGCTCTATCAGCTCGGCCCGCGCGTGAGCGGGCTCGGCGTGCGGCTGGCCCGGCTCGAAGACGTGGACGCAGCCAAACGCGCGCTGGAAGCGCGGCTGGGCCCCTCGGTGCGCGTCAAGACCTGGACCGAGCTTAACCCGGCGCTCTTCGGCGCGCTGCGCGTCGAAAAGACGGTGATGTTCATCATCCTGACGCTGATCATCGTCGTCGCCGCGCTCAACATCACCTCGATGCTCATCATGATCGTGATGGAGAAGACGAAGGACATCGGCATCCTGCGCGCGCTGGGCGCCACGCGCGCCTCGGTGGCCGGGCTCTTCCTCTGGCAGGGCTGCCTTATCGGCTTCCTAGGTATCGGCCTCGGCCTGGCCGGAGGGCTGGCCCTGGCGCGGAACCTCAACCCGATCGCCGACTGGCTCGAGCGCACGTTCGGCTGGTCGCTCTTCCCGCGGACGATTTATTACTTGGACCGGATCCCGGCGCTCATCAACGCCTCCGACGTCATCGCAGTCGCTGGGGCCGCGTTCCTGCTGGCGGTGTTGGCCGGCACCTACGCCGCCATCCGCGCCGCCGCCCTCGCCCCCGTCGACGCCCTGCGCTATGAGTGAGCCGAAAAGCGACTGACATGGCAAGGGAGTTCCTGTTTCCTGAATTAGACCTTCCCGGGGAGCTCGTCCAGGACTTGATCCGCCAGAATCCTTGGTGGAAGAACAACCCCCTTCCGTTGGTCCCATCTTTTCGACGGTGGCCGTACGCGAAGCTATGCGAGCGAATCGATCACCCCATCGCACCCATTCTAGTCATCAGGGGACCGAGGCAAATTGGTAAGACAACACTGCAGCTGCAATTGATTCAATCTCTACTCCAAGATGGCATTGCGCCGAAACGCATCATCCGCGTCCAATTTGACGATTTACCATCCTTAATCCATGCCAAATTCAGGGAGCCGATTCTTCGGATTGTGGATTGGTTTGAGAAGGCTGTCCTTGGACGTACGCTCAACGCAAGCGCTCATCGGCACGAGCCCGCTTTTCTGTTTCTCGACGAAGTGCAGAATTTGGTGGCGTGGGACGTGCAGCTTAAGTCCTTGGTCGATCATTCAACCGCTCAGGTCATGGTGACGGGCAGCTCAGCGCTACGGATTGAAATGGGCCGTGATAGCTTGGCTGGCCGCATCCATTCTTTGGAAGTCGGACCGCTCCGCCTCACTGAGATAGCGGCGCTCCGCGGATTTGGTGACCTCAAGCCATTCCAGACCGAGAACGGTTGGAAGGATTGGTTGAAGCCTGCCTTCTGGAGAGACTTATCTGCGCATGCCGTGCACCAAGCCGGCGTGTTACAACAAGCATTTGCCGCTTTTTCTGAGCGGGGGGCCTACCCATTAGCCCAGGCCCACCCTGATGTGTCTTGGGAAGATATTGCCGGACAATTGAACGAGACCGTGGTCAAGCGGGTGATTGAGCATGATTTGAGAATTGGCGAACGAGGACGTAAGCGAGATCAGCAACTCCTGGAGGAAGTTTTCCGGATGAGTTGTCGGTACATCGGCCAAAGTCCCAACCCAGCAACGTTGGCACGGGAAGCAAAAGGCGCTTTAAATGCCAATATTGGGCCGCAAAGAATTCGCCATTATATGGACTTTCTTGATAGCAGTTTGCTCCTCCGTGCCATTCAACCGATGGAAATCAGAAATAAGAAACGGCGTGGCTACAGCAAGCTCTGCCTCTGTGATCATGCCATCCGGGCGGCGTGGCTTCAGGAGATTATTCCGCTCGATCGTGAATCCCTGGATCGCGCCCCCCACCTCTATGATCTCGCGGGGCATATTGCAGAAAGTACCGTTGGCTATTTCCTCGCTTCACTGGCTGGACCTTCCATTGCCCACTTGCCTGAGCGCGGTGGAGATCCCGAAGTGGACTTCGTGCTCACCATTGGGGAAAGCCGAGTTCCTGTAGAGGTCAAGTACCGTCGAGTCATTGACTCGCTGCGTGATACGTTCGGTTTGCGTGTTTTCATAGAGAAGGCGGTGAACAACGCGCCGTTCGGTTTGCTGGTTACTCGTGACGACACGCAGGTGGTTGCCGACCCTCGCATTGTTACGATTTCTTTGCCGGCGCTTCTCATCGTTCGCTAGGGGGAACGCCGGGCTCAGAACTTTGCGAAGATGAACAAGCATCTCGCGGTCATTACTTACGGATGACCATAGTGCTGAAATACCTGGACTTCCCGAGCACGCCCAGCAAGTCCTGGCGGCCTTGGCTGATGGGATGAGATTAGCCCTGGCAAGGTTTGAGAAAAGGAACCCGGACAAAGACGATAGGTTAGATATGAGTAATGTGTTATTTGGATTCAACCAATGCTTCTAAGACGACTTTGGAATCTATTCAGGTCTTTTCAAAGAAAAAAGTTTCCCGAACTCAAATACATCGAAAAATACAAAGATGTTATTGACTGGAAGGAATTCGAGAAGGTTATTTTTAGGAATTATAGTGGGCCCATAGTTTTTGAACCTCTCCGCAGCGTTAATTCGTCAGATCAAGCAGGTCTTTTTGCTGGCATTGATAATTCTGCGGACCTATCGCATCAGGAAAAAGCTGAGGCAGTCATAGGTTTGGCATGCTTGCTCTCCGGTTCATTTCCTGAACGATCGACCATTGCATTACTGGAGAAAGTTTTTGGTAAGCAGTTCGGCGATGCTGTTGAACAGAAGCGAAAGGAACTTGGACACGACATCGCGGTGAGTAAAGTAAGGAGGTTAATTCGTTATTACGAGCAGCAGAAATAATCCGAGAATGTCAGTGATGTGATGATGGTCTACCGATGAATAAGCGCCTCTATATCGCCACATACGGATGGCCATAGTTCTGGAATACCTGGACTTTCTGACCCGCCCCAACCCGCAGTTGCCGAGCACGCCAACCAGATATTCCAGGCGCTTGCGGAGGGGTTGCAGGTCGCGCTGGCGGGACAGCAAGACGGATGAGTCGCACATGTTCAAAGTAAAACGGGTCTACGAGCCAGCCAGCTCAGAAGATGGGGCACGTGTCCTCGTGGACCGGCTCTGGCCAAGAGGCGTATCGAAGATAAAGTGAGAAGCCGCGTAGGATTTCTTCGCAAGCATCCGGAGGCTTCATGAGCGAAGTAGCGAGTCAGACATGTGAATTCGAGGCCTGGGATGGCTTGAAGCTCTTCCATCGTGTGTGGCCTGCGCTTCGCGCCACCCGCAAGAGCCTCATCCTCTTCCATGGCGGGCATGAGCATTCCGGCCGCTTTCACAATTTCATCGAGCAAATGGGACGAGAAGACGTTACCTACTTTGGCTGGGACGCTCGCGGCCACGGACAATCGCCAGGCAGACGGGGGTATGCCCGGTCGCTGCGCGATATCACTCAAGATGTGCATGCGTTCCTCCAGCACTTGTCCCAGGCCCACGGTCTTTCACTCTCCGATTCGGTGCTTCTTGGCCACAGCGTCGGCAGTCTGACCGTCATCGCCTACGTTCGAGACTACCGGCCTCCGGTTCGGGGTATGATCCTTGGCTCTCCGGCTCTGCACGTCCGCACCTACGTTCCATTCGATCGAGCGGTACTACGTCTGCTGATTCGCCGAAATCCTGAGGGGCATGTGAACAGTTACGTGGTAGCCCCACTGTTGACGCATGATCCTGAAGAAATCAAGGCTCGCAATCGAGATGCCCTCATTGCCAGACCCATCGGACTGAAGATGCTCCTCAGTGTGCTGGAGGAGGGCCAGCGACTCATTCAGGAAGCGCCGAGCATCCAGCTTCCTACTTTGATCCTTTCAGCAGGGAGCGATTGGGTAGTGCAGCTCTCAGCGGAACGAGCCTTCTTCAGCCGTCTCGGTTCAACCAAGAAGGAGATGATCATCTATCCGGGTTTCTTCCACGAGGTGTTCCACGAGAAGGATCGTCATCTGCCGATTGGGAAAGCCCGCGAGTTCCTCAACTCGCTCTTCGGATGATGCGGCAAAAGACTTACGAAGAACTCGTACGCCCCCTCCCACCAAGGTCATTGGAGGCGAGATATTGGGGGGCCGTGTCGGCGGTGATGCGGATGGTGGGGAGGCGTCTGAGCGAGGGCATGCGGATTGGATACCGTTATGGTTTTGATTCTGGCGAGATGCTCGATTACGTCTATCGTAATCAAGCTTATGGCGCATGGGGTATCGGATGGTTCATAGACCGCATGTACCTCAACACGATTGGCTGGCGCGGGATTCGCCAACGAAAAGTGCATTTGAAAACGCTGCTAGCGGAAACCGTGCATCAATTGCAGCCGTCCAGGAAATCCCTCCATATCGTCGATGTCGCCGCAGGCCCCGGCCGGTATCTGCTAGAAGCTCTAAAGGAGCTTGGAAGCGATAGCGTGCAAGCCACATTGAGGGACAGGGATGAAGTTGGGCTTGCTCAAGGACGCGCCCTGGCGGAAACATTGGGCATACAGGGGATTCGATACGAGCGCGGAGACGCCTTTGATCCCCATGACTTCAAGAGGCTCAGTCCACCGCCGCACATCGTGATCGTATCAGGTCTCTATGAACTATTTCCTGACAATGCGCTCATCAGCCGTTCGCTTGGTGGGATTCACGCCGTGCTTGAGCCGGGCGGCCACCTGATCTATACGAACCAGCCGACGCACCCACAGCTTGAGATGATCGCGCGATGCCTGCCGAACCGTGAGGGGAAGCCGTGGGTGATGCGGTTGAGATCACAAGAGGAAATGGACGGGCTGATTGCCAAGGCAGGTTTTCAGCACCGCAAGACGCTCGTTGATCGCTGGGGTATTTTCACGGTTTCTGTGGCGGCCAAGGCGAATTAGAGCCATGCCATCCGCGGCAAACGAGCTGGAGCAGTTCTTTCGCATCATGACGATCAACGGAGCAGCCCAGCTGCTGGCCATGGATCGGCAGTATCATTTCCTCGCTGCCTGCGCGGAAAGCGCCCCGACCTCCGATGAAATCGCTCGGCGCTGCGGCACTCGTGAGAAGCCAACCCGATTGATCCTAGAGGGACTGGCGGTATTGGGCTTGATAGAAGAAGAGGCTGGGCACTTCCGGCTCAAAGCATTGGGGAAACTACTGGCGTCATCGCCGCAGATTCTCGGCAACCGTTTCTGGGACCACTTGCCGGAGTATCTGAAGACAGGCGAGCCGATCATCAAGATGGATGTGCTGCAACATCAAGCTGAGCATTATCAGGATGAGGTTGGACCTCTCGGATGGATGTTGACCCCAGCTGCCGAGGAAGCTGCGCACATCCTTGGGATTGGAGAGCGTCGAAAACACTTGCGCATCCTGGACGTTGGGGCAGGATCAGCGGTATGGAGTTTGGCTATGCTGAGACGCGATCGTTCTTCGACCGTTACAGCATTGGACTGGCCAGAAGTACTGGCTGTGGCCCAACAGCAAGCAAAGGCTCACCAGCTTGAGGCGCAGCTACGCGCGCTCGCTGGCGATTTCCATACCATCGAGTTACCGCACAGCGCTTTTGACGTCGCGATTCTTGCGAACATCACACACCTGGAAACCGCTGAGCAAAACCATGGTCTGTTCAGAAAGGTCCATCAGGCGTTGGATACTCATGGCGAGGCGCTGATCATTGATGTTTTTCCGGGGTCCGTTGAGGGGGATTTGACGAGGCTCCTCTATCGTCTGGGATTGGCACTTCGAACAGAGGGTGGCCAGGTCTATTCGAATGAAGAGTTGAGTCGTCAATTGAGGGAAGCCGGATTCACGTCATCCGAGATGACGCTGCTACAATCGCCGCCGCATATCTTGGGTATGTTGCTGGCGAGGAAATAACCCCTCATCAGGCGCATGGCTCTCTACGACATCAAACCTCGATTTCGTCAGCTCCTGATCCCTATGGCGGATCGCCTCGCTTGGCTGCATCCAGATTGCATTACGGTGGCTGGGTTGGGGGCAAGCGTCCTGGCCTTGTTGTGTCTGCTCGGCGCATCAACACATCATTGGCTCTTGCTGCTGGTGCCCGGGTGGCTTTTTGTTCGGATCGTCTGCAATGCGCTCGATGGACTCGTGGCGCAGCGCACCGGAAAAGCCAGAGCGTTTGGAGAAGTATTGAATGAAGGGGCGGATCGCCTCGCCGATGTCATTCTGCTTCTCGGATTAGGCATCACGCCTTGGGCCTCGTTCCCGGTCGCAGCATTGGCCACGGTCGCGGTGCTCTTGTCCAGTTACGCTGGGATTCTTGGCAAGGCAGTCGGGGTGAGTCGGGAGTACGGCGGGATACTTGGAAAGGCTGACCGGATGTTGTGGATGGGATTGACCGCAATTATCGTCTGGAAGATGGACGGCGAACCGATCCGCATCGCCAATTTTGAGTTTCGATCCGCTTTTGATCTGATGCTGGCGCTCTTTGTGCCTTTGGCGATCGTCACAGCATGGCAGCGTTTGGTCCGGATTCGGACGCAGTTGCAGTCTTCAAGGCCACGATGACCTCTTTCGCAGCAAACCTCAAAAATCCTGTGGTGGTAAAGACGCTATGGATCATCGGCATGCTGTTGGTAATGTTTGCCGTCTACCTGCTGCTGGTTTCAGCCGTCAAGCGTCAGGATCGCGAACATCGCCGAAGCCTGCTTCGTAATTATCTGGCTTGGTTCCTGATTCTGCCGGTTCTCCTGATTCCGCTGCTGGTCGGACCATTGCCCTGGGTGTGGCTCGTGCTTGTGCTATCGCTCATCTGCTTGAGGGAATTCGGTCTTGCCACAGGTCTCTGGCGGGACCGCCGCTTCATGTGGGTGGCTGCGGCTTGCATCACGGGTATTTTCTATCCAGTGCTGGTGCGCTGGTACAGCCTCTTCGTGGTGATGCCGATTTACGCGACGCTACTGCTCCTGACTGTCCCCATCACGCGCGATGCCTTTGAACACATGATTCAGCGAACGTGCCTGTCGGTGCTCGCTGTCCTGTATTTCGGGTGGTGCCTGGCGCACCTGGCGTATCTCATCCACATCGAGAATGGCATCGGCCACGTCTTGTTCGTGTTATTGCTGGTTGAGCTGAACGACATCTGTGCGTTCAGCGTGGGCAAGGCTCTCGGCAAGCACAAGCTCAGTCCTCGGCTGAGTCCGAACAAGACCGTTGAAGGCAGTTTGGGCGCACTGATTGGCACTATTGGGTTTGGGTTTGTTTTTCGCTACCTGATTCCAGAGTACAGCACATTTCATCTCATCCTCATCGCCAGCCTGATCTCAATGACCGGAACCTTCGGTGATCTTGCCATCTCTTTCATCAAACGCGACCTGGGCATTAAGGATATGGGCAAGCTGCTCCCCGGACACGGTGGGGTGCTAGACCGGTTGGACAGTTTGATCTTTGTCGCGCCAATCTTTTTTCATTTCACCGTGTATTTCTACCCCTGGCTGCATAATCCTGGATGGTGGCCCCAACGGTAACGGATGGATGACTGGCGGTACGAACCGATCCAAAGTCTTCCTGCTGATGCATTGGCAGCCAACAGCAGGTTGATGAATGCCATGCGTGATCAGTTGTACAAGGGACTCCAACGATGGCTCAGGAGCCGCTTTGATTTCAAGGTCCAGGGCAAGGAGGTGTTCCGGCACGTTTCCCAGTTTATCCTCGTTGCAAATCACGCCAGCCACTTGGATACCATCTGTCTCTTGGCAGCTCTTCCTGCTGCTCAACGAAACCGTTGCTACTCTGCGGCAGCAGAAGATTATTTTTACACCCATATTTTCAAGGAACAGGTTGCCCGGTTGCTAGCAAACACCTTTCCGTTTCGTCGCCATGAGGATGCGCACCGTAGTCTGGAAGCTTGTGCAAGAATCTTGGAACGCGGCGATAGTCTCATCTTCTTTCCAGAGGGAACTCGTTCAAGGACCGGCGAGTTGCAGCGGTTTCGCAAAGGGATCGGCCTCTTAGTGCAAGGAAAGTCCTATCCAGTGATCCCTGCTTATCTTTGGGGGACGTACGAAGCTCTTGCGAAGGGAACGTTCCGTCCTCGCAAGGCAGCCATTCATCTTCATATCGGTTCACCAGGATATTTTGGTGGCGCACAGCCGGGAGAGGCCGGTGCGATTGAAATCGCCAATCGTCTTCAGGCTCGTGTAGAGGCGCTAAAGCCATGAAAAAATCTGTTTGGGTAAAAAGCTTTGGCTGTTAGATGAATGAGAGGGATTTTGAGGAGGTGCTCGGGATGCTGCCCGCCCCGGCGCTCGCACGAGGCGGGCCTTCTGGACAGAAGCTAATTTAGTTGACAAACAATCAATTTTCGTAGAAAATTGACAGTATGAAATACGTCCAGAGGTTGATCGAAGAGCCGATCCGTCGAGCCCTGCAGCGCAACAAAAGCGTGCTGCTCTTTGGGGCCCGGCAGACGGGCAAGACCACCATGATCAGCCGCCTGGATGCTGCGCTGACGATTTCGTTCGTGCGGCCGGAGGTCCGGCAGCGCTATGAGCAGTCGCCGCAGCTGTTGAGCGGGGAGGTGGAGGCGCTGCCCTCGCGCATCGGGGGGAGGCGGCCGCTGGTCGTGGTGGACGAAGTGCAGAAGGTGCCGGCCATCCTGGATGCGGTGCAGGAGCTCATTGATCGCGACCGGGCCAATTTCGTGCTGACGGGCTCCAGCGTCCGCAAGCTGCGCCGGGGGGCTTCGGTCAACCTGTTGCCCGGACGGGTGGCGGCGTTCCGGATGGATCCCTTCAGCCTGCGGGAGTATCCCGCCAAGGCGCTCCATGACCGCTTGCTCTATGGCTCGTTGCCCGGCATCCTGGCCGTACCGGGCCCGTCGGATCGCGAGCTTGATCTGTCGTCCTATGTCACCACGTACCTCGAGGACGAGGTGCGCGCCGAAGCCGTCGTCCGCAACGTCGGGGATTTTGCCCGGTTTGTGGAGTTGGCGGCGTCCGAATCCGGACAGATCGTCAATTGCAGAAAGCTGTCTCAGGAGATCGGCGTCTCGCACACGACGATCGCGGCCTACTACCGGATTCTTGAAGATTGCCTCATCGCCGAGCGGATTGAGCCGCTCACGCACAGCAAGACCCGCAAGAAGCTGACCAAGTCGGAAAAGTACCTGCTGTTCGATCTGGGGGTCAGGCGCCTGGCGGCGCGGGAGGGCGCGCAGCCATCGCGCGAGACGTGGGGGAGGCTCTTTGAGCAATTCGTCGGCTTGGAATTGCTGCGCAGCGCCCATGCGGCCGGGCCGGGTGTCGCCATCCGGTTTTGGCGCGATCCCGACGGGCCCGAGGTCGATTGGGTCGTCGAGGCCCGCGGCCGGTATACGCCGATTGAGGTGAAATGGACGGAGCGGCCGGCACCCGGCGACATTCGCCATCTCGAGCTGTTCCTCTCCGAGTATCCCTCGGCGGTCGCGGGCTATCTGGTGTGTCGGGTGCCGCGTCCGGTCAAGCTCGGCCGCCGCATCACCGCGCTGCCCTGGCACGCGGTTGACGAGCTGCTTTCCCCGTCATGACCCGCACCATCCACCTTCACCCCTGCGGTTGCCGGATGAATGATCGGGACGACGAGGAAGCTGGGCGGCTGGCCGGACGATGATTGAGGCGCGGGAGGTGCGCAAGGCGTACCGGATGGGGCGCGTGACGCTGGAGGTGCTCAAGGGCGTCTCGCTGCGCGTCGAAAGCGGCGGCTTCGTGGCGATCACCGGGCCGTCGGGCGCAGGCAAGTCCACGCTGCTGCACCTGCTGGCCGGCCTCGACACGCCGACGAGCGGCGAGGTCGTCTGGGACCGGCGCGCGGTTTCGCGCCTGAGCGACGCCCGGCGGGCCGAGTTCCGCAACCGGACGCTGGGCATCGTGTTCCAGTTTTATCACTTGCTGCCTGAGCTGACCGCGCTGGAAAATGTGCTGCTGCCAGGACACGTCGGGCACCGGCCCGCGCGCGGGCTGCGGGGGCGGGCCGAATCGCTGCTCGCGCAGGTGGGGCTGGCTGAGCGGATGCGGCATAAGCCGCGCGAGCTCTCCGGTGGCGAGCAGCAGCGGGTGGCGATCGCGCGGGCGCTGGTGAATCAACCGAAGCTGCTGCTCTGCGACGAGCCAACCGGCAACCTGGACTCGAAGACCGGCGCTGAGATCGTCGAGCTGCTGGCCGGCCTCCACAAGAGCCAGCGCGTGGGCCTGATGATCGTCACGCACCAGCCCAAGCTGGCCGCGCTGGCCGACCAGACCGTGGCGCTGGAAGACGGCCGTGTCGTGAGCGGCTAATGCAGTGGAAGCTGACATGGCTGATCGGGTCGTGGCTCGAACGAAGGAGGCACACGTGAAAGTCTATCTGAACGGCATATTCGTGGACCGCGACAAGGCGGTGGTGTCGGTGTTCGACCACGGGCTGCTCTACGGCGACGGGGTCTTCGAGGGGATCCGGTCCTACGACGGGCTCGTCTTCAAGCTGCGGGAGCACATCGACCGGCTCTTCGAAGGCGCGCACACGATCATGCTGGCGATCCCGCACACCAAGTCGCAGCTGGCCGACATCGTGCGGCAGAGCCTGCGGGTGAACAAGCTGCGGGACGCGTACGTCCGCCTGGTCGTCACGCGCGGCGAGGGCGATCTTGGGTTGGACCCGCGGAAGTGCCGCAAGCCGACGGTGTTCGTCATCGCGGATAAGATCTCGCTCTATCCGAAGGCGCTCTACGAGCGCGGGCTGAGCCTCATCACGGTGGCGACGCAGCGCAACGTGCCGGAGGCGCTGAACCCGCAGATCAAGTCGCTCAACTACCTCAACAACATCCTCGCCAAGATCGAGGCGACGACCGCCGGGTACGAGGAAGCGATCATGCTCTCCCACTCCGGCTACGTGACGGAGTGCACCGGCGAAAACATCTTCATCGTGAAGGGGCGCGCGCTGCTGACCCCGCCGCCGTACGTCGGCGTGCTGCGCGGTATTACCCGCCGAACGGTGATGGAGCTCGGTGGGGAGCAGGGGTTGGACGTGCGGGAGGACCTGCTGACCCGCTACGATCTCTTCAACGCGGATGAGGTGTTTCTCACCGGGACCGCGGCTGAGATCGTGCCGGTGGTGAAGATCGACGGCCGGGTGATCGGCAAAGGCTCGCCCGGGCCGGTCACTGCCAGCCTCCTCAAAGGTTTCCGCCGGCTCACCAAAACCGCCGGCCTCCGCGTCTGAGGACGTGAGTGCCGGCCTGCTTGGCGCAAGCTGCCGGTGGTGCCATAGCAGGCCGGGGTAAAAACTGGTAAACTATTAGATTAGGGGAAAATCCGATGGTATGCGAGCTGTGCAAACAATCACAGGCGACGGTGCATCTGACCGAGATCGTCAACGATCAGATGACCGAGCTGCACCTCTGCGAGGCCTGCGCCAACCAGAAGGGGGCGCAGGTGGAGAGCCATTTCGGGCTCGCCGACCTGCTCTCCGGGCTGTCCGACTACGGCAAGGCGCCGGAGTCGACGGAGGAGGTCTCGACCAAGACCTGCCCCACCTGCGGCATGACCTACGACGATTTCCGCAAGGTCGGCCGGCTGGGGTGCGCGGAGTGCTA
>JAHFGU010000011.1:0-2751 GCA_023247285.1 Candidatus Omnitrophota bacterium | reverse complement strand
AAGCAGATCAACAAGGTGCTGCACACGATCACGAAGCTGGGGCTGACGGCGCGCGGGCTCTACGGCGAGGGCACCGAGGCCTCGGGCAACTTCTTCCAGATCTCGAACCAGGTGGCGCTGGGCCGGTCCGAGGACGAGATCATCGAGAACATCGAGCGGATTTTGAAAGAGGTCATCCACCAGGAGCAGGCCGCGCGCGAGTCGCTCATGACCGGCAGCCGCACGCAGCTCGAGGACCGCATCTGGCGCGCCTTCGGCATCCTGAAGCACGCGAAGACCATGAGCTCGAACGAGGCGCTGGACCTGCTGTCGGCCGTGCGCCTCGGCGTGGACCTCGGGCTCATGAACGGCCTGACCCGGGGCACGGTGAACGAGCTGTTCCTCTTTTCGCAGCCGGCGCACCTCCAAAAGCTGGAGGGCAAGGCGCTGTCGGCGAAGGAGCGCGACACCAAGCGCGCGCAGCTGATCCGGTCCAAGCTCGGCGGGCCATGATGAAAAAAGTGTCAGGCACCAAAAGTGTCTGGCACCAAAAGTGTCTGGCACTGGAGGGCGGTCATGTTCAATAAGTTCACGGAGCGGGCCCGCAAGGTCATCTTGCTGGCGAAAGAGGAAGCCAAGCGGTTCAACCACGACTACATCGGCACCGAGCACATCCTGCTGGGCCTCATCCGCGAGGGCGAGGGCGTGGCGGCGGCGGTGCTCCAGAAGCTGGGGCTCTCGCCTGAGAAGATCCGGCTCGAGGTCGAGAAGCTGGTCCAGAGCGGTCCAAGCACCATGGTCTCCGGCGATATCCCCTTTACGCCGAAGGCCAAGAAGGTGATCGAGCTGGCCATGGAGGAGGCGCGCAGCCTCGGCCACAACTACATCGGCACCGAGCACCTGCTCCTGGGCCTGATCCGCGAGGGCGAGGGGGTCGCCTCGCAGGTCCTCATGAACCTGGGCCTGGACCTGAACCGCGTGCGCAACGAGGTCATCACCCTGCTGGGCTCCTCGAGCCCGGCCCCGGCCGGCAGCGGCCAGGGGTCGCGAACCAAGACCCCGGCGCTGGACGCGTTCGGACGCGACCTCACGCAGCTAGCCCGCGAGGGCAAATTGGATCCGGTCATCGGGCGCAAGGAAGAGATCGAGCGGGTGATCCAGATCCTCGCGCGCCGCACCAAGAACAACCCGGTGCTGCTGGGCGAGGCCGGCGTGGGCAAGACCGCCATCGTCGAGGGGCTAGCACAGATGGTCATCAAGGGCGACGTGCCCGAGATGCTGCGCGACAAGCGGGTCATCATCCTGGACTTAGCGCTCATGGTGGCCGGCACGAAGTACCGCGGCCAGTTCGAGGAGCGCATCAAGGCGGTCATGGACGAGATCCGCCGCACCGAGAACGTGATGCTGTTCATCGACGAGATCCACACCCTCGTCGGGGCCGGCTCGGCCGAGGGCGCGATCGACGCCTCCAACATCCTCAAGCCCGCGCTCTCCCGCGGCGAGATCCAGTGCATCGGTGCTACGACCCTCGACGAGTACCGCAAGTACATCGAGAAAGACGCCGCGCTCGAGCGCCGGTTCCAGACCATCATCGTCGAGCCGCCGTCGGTGTCGGAGACCATCGAGATCCTCAAGGGGCTGCGCGACAAGTACGAGGCGCACCATCGGGTCAAGTACCTGGATGAGGCGCTCGAGATGGCGACCAAGCTCTCCGACCGGTACATCGCCGGCCGGTTCCTGCCGGACAAGGCGATCGACCTCATCGACGAGGCCGGCTCGCGGGCGCGGCTCTCGGTGCTGACGGTGCCGCCGGAGATCAAGGACCTCGAGGACAAGATCGAGCACATCCGCAAGGAAAAGGAGTCCGCGATCAAGGGCCAGGACTTCGAGCTGGCCGCCTCGCTGCGCGACCAGGAGCGCGAGGCCCGGGAGCAGCTCGAGCGGGTCAAGACGGACTGGAAGAAGACCAAGGGCGAGGCCATGCCGGTCATCACCGGCGAGGACATCGCCACGATCACCGCGAAGTGGACCGGCATCCCGCTCGCCCGCCTCGAGGAGAAGGAGACCGAGCGGCTCCTCAAGATGGAAGAGGTGATGCATAAGCGCATCGTCGGCCAGGAGGAGGCCATCACCGCCATCGCGCGGGCGGTGCGCCGCTCGCGCGCCGGGATCAAGGACCCCAAGCGCCCGATCGGCTCGTTCGTCTTCCTCGGGCCGACCGGGGTGGGCAAGACGCTGCTGGCGCGCGCGCTGGCCGAGTTCATGTTCGGCGACGAGGACGCGCTTATCCAGCTCGACATGTCCGAGTACATGGAGAAGTTCAACGTCTCGCGCCTCGTGGGCGCGCCGCCGGGCTACGTCGGCTACGAGGAAGGCGGCCAGCTCACCGAGCGCATCCGCCGCCGGCCCTACTCGGTGGTCCTGCTGGACGAAATCGAGAAGGCGCACCCGGACGTGTTCAACATCCTGCTCCAAGTGCTCGAGGATGGGCGGCTGACCGACAGCTTCGGGCGCAAGGTGGACTTCCGCAACACGATCCTCATCATGACCTCGAACCTGGGCGCTGAGCTGCTGAAGAAGCAGGGGAGCATCGGGTTCGCCGCCGGCTCCGAGGAGGTCACCTTCACGCAGATGAAGCAGCGCCTGATGGATGAGGTCAAGCGCACCTTCAAGCCCGAGTTCGTCAACCGCATCGACGAGGTCGTGGTGTTCCACCCGCTCAATCAGGCCGACCTGGTGAAGATCGTGGATCTCGAGATCGGCATGGTCAGG
>JAHFGU010000095.1 GCA_023247285.1 Candidatus Omnitrophota bacterium | reverse complement strand
GGGGGTTACATCCGTCTGGGCGCGGTGATGCCCAGCAGGGCCAACCCATTGGCGCACACCTGGCGGGTGGCGCGGACCAGGGCCAGCCGGGCGGCGGACCGCCGCCGATCATCGCTGATGACGCGGTGCTTGGTGTAAAACACGTGAAAGGTCTCCGCCAGCCGGCGGAGATACGCGGTCACCCCGTGCGGCTCCAGCGCTCCGGCGCACAAGCGCAGCACGATGGGGTACTGGAACAGCCACCGGACGAGCAGCCGCTCTTCCGGCTCGGTCAGCAGGCGCAGATCCGGCCGTGATGCCGCCCACCAAGGCAGGCGGCTCTTCGCCAGGATGCTGCAGATGCGGGCGTGCGCATATTGAATGTAGTACACCGGATTCTCCTGCGACTGGGCCGTGGCCAGGTCCAGATCGAAGTCGAGATGGCTCTCCGCGGTGCGCATCAAAAAGAAGAAGCGCGTGGCGTCCACGCCCACCTCCTCGAGCACCTCGCGGAAGGTGACGAACTCGCCCTGCCGCTTGGACATCGGCACCGGTTTGCCCCGGCGCGAGAGCGTCACCAGCTGGACGATGCGCACCGTCAGCCGGTCCGCCGGCAGGCCGAGCGCGGTCATCGCCGCCTTGACCCGCGCGATGTAGCCATGGTGGTCCGGCCCCCAGAGATTCACGATCCGGTCATAGCCGCGCTGGAATTTCCAGCGGTGATACGCGATGTCCGGGGCCAGGTACGTGAGCTCGCCGTCGCGCTTGCGCACCACCCGGTCCTTGTCGTCCCCGAACTTCGTGGAGGCGAACCACATCGCTTCGTCCGCCGCATAGAGCGCGCCGTGCGCCGTGAGCGCTGCCAGGGCCGCGTCGATGCGGCCCGAGGTGCGCAGCCGGCGCTGGCTCGTCCACCGGTCGAACCGCAGGCCGAAGCGGTCCAGCACCGCGCGGATCTCCCGGAGCTGGACGGCCATGCCGATCGCCATGAAGGCGTCGAGCGGCTTCTCCGCGAGGCGGCCGCCGCGCCGCTGCGCGAGCTGCCGTCCGTGCGCCGCCACGTACTCGCCGTGGTACCCGTCGTCCGGAAACGGCTCCTCCCTGCCCAGGGCCTGCAGGTACCGGGCGCGCAGCGAGCGGCCAAGCAGCTCGATCTGCCGGCCCTCATCATTCAGGTAGTATTCCGTGGTCACGCGCACGCCCTGCGCGCGCAGCAGCCGTGCTAGCACATCCCCTACCGCCGCCTGCCGGCCGTGCGCCACGCTCAGCGGGCCGGTGGGGTTGGCGCTGACGAATTCGATGTTGACCGCCTCGCGCGTCCGCGGGCAGGTCCCATACCGCGGCCCTCGCCGCAACACCTCCTGCAGCACCACGGTGAGCGCCTTCTGCGAGAGGAAGATATTGAGGAACCCGGCCTTGGCCTCGACGCGCTCCACCCACGACCCGAGTCCGTCCGCGCGGCACGTCTCGCCCAGGCGCTGGGACAGGGTTTCGGCGATCTGCTGCGGCGGCTGTTTGCGAAGGGCGGCTACTTTAAATGACACGGCGTTGGACAGGTCGCCGAAGGAGGGGTCTTTCGGGATCTGCCAGAGCACCGCAGCGGCCGAGGCCAGCTCTGGCGCAGCCGAGCCGGCCTCCTCCTGGAGCAGCACGCGGCGCAACAGCTGGCTCAGGCGCTCTTCAATCGGCAGCATGGCAGGAGTGCGTGGTTGCGGCGCCCCGGACCGCCGGACGCCGCGCAGGGTGAGCGGCTACGCCGCCTCGGGAGGCACCGGAACCCGCGGCGCATCCGCCCACAAGTCCTCAAGCCGATAGAATGACCTGGCCGGCTGGTCGAGCAGATGCACGACGACATCGCCGCAGTCCACGAGCACCCACTGAGGGGCCGGCGTCTGGCCGGGGGCAGGCGCAGCGGCGTCCTCGATGTGCCAGACCGACTCGCCAACCGCGGCCAGCGTCGCCTCCACCTGCTCCCGCAGCGCGCGCAGATGGGGCGGGCTGCCGGCGGTGCAGAGCACGAAAAAATCGGTCACGGACGAGAGGGCGCGGACGTTCATCACCACGACGCCCTCGGCCTGCTTCTCGATGATGGCGCGCGCCACCAGCAGCGCCTTACCTTCGCTGTCGATCCGCCGCCCTGGTGGAGGAAGGGTCACCGGCCCGGGCATGCTGGCAGGCAGGACGAGCGGCGCGCATGAGGGCCGTGCCAGACGGGCGAACGCGGCAAGCTTACGAACTCATAATCCGGTACAGCCCAGTCCCACAGGTCGGACACTTGCCTTTCATCGCCGAGCGGCCGTTCTTCATCTTGACCTGCTTGGCGTCCTTCATTTCCCGCTTCGCCTTGCACTTCACGCAATACGCCTCCATCAGCCCTCCTTGTGCTGCGGGATCGGTGCCCGGAATGCAGGGACAAGCCTAGCACGCCCTCCTCCTGACTGTCAAGGCGCCGCGCTAGGCGCCGCGGGATGGCGGCACATCTTCATGGATTTCGCCCACAATCTCTTCCAAGAGATCCTCGATCGTCACCAGGCCGAGCGTGCTGCCTTTGGCGTCCTGGACGATCGCAATTTGGGTCTTGTCCCGCTGGAACTCGCTGAGCAGCTCGGCCACCCGCTTATCCGCCCGCACCCGGGCCACCGGCCGGATGAGATCGGCCAGCACGAACAAGCCGCCGTGCCGGACCATGGCCAGCACATCGCGCGCGTACACGACGCCGACCACCCGGTCCAGCGTGCCCTCGTAGACCGGGATGCGGGCATGGCCTTCCTCGATCAGCACGTCCAGCACGTCGGTCGGCTCGGCCGTCAGGTCGATGCCGACGATCTGCTTGCGCGGCACCATCACCTCCTCGACGATCGAATCGCTGAACTCGAAGATGCGGTGCAGCATGCGCAGCTCTTGGTCGGCGAGGACCCCGGCCTCGCGGCCCATCTGGATCATGACCTTGATTTCTTCCTCGGTCACCAGCGGCGAGCGGCGCCGGGTCGGGACGCGCAGCGCGCGCAGCAGCCACCGGCCGGCCCAGTTGAAAAACGCGGCGACCGGGGCGAGCACCGCCACGAGCCCGCGCAGCGGGCGCACGAGGGCGAAGGCCACCGCCTCTGCGTGCGTCACGGCGAAGGTCTTCGGCGTCACCTCGCAGATCAGCAGCAGCACGATCGTGACGGCGGCGGTGGCGACGGCCAACCCGCGCTCCGACCCGAGGAAACCGATGCAGATCCAGGAAGCGATGGCCGAGATGGCGACGTTCACGAGGTTGTTCGCGACGAGCAGCGTGCCGATCAGCCGATCCAAGTGCGTCAAGAGCTCGAAGGTCAGGCGCGCGGGCGTGTGGCCCTGCTCCATGAGGTGCCGCAACCGCACCTTGTTGATGGAGAGAACCGCGGCTTCCGACGCCGACAGCGAGGCGGATACGGCCAGCAGCGCGGCCATCAGCAGCAGGATCGGCAGCGTCAGCACCATCAGCGCGCCGGGCTCATGCGGCCGGCCCTCCGCGCCGGTAGGCGTGGTGCGCCCGGAGATAGCGTTCCACCGGCGCCGGCACAAGATACCGGATGGACCGCCCTGCCCGCAGCCGCTCGCGGATGTCGGACGAGGCGATGTCCACGGGCGGCATCGGCAGCCATGCGATCCGCCCGGCCCGCGCCGCGCGGGAAACCCCCGGGCGCCGCGCGGCCGCGATCGTGCACAGGCGCGTGAGCTCGGCCCACGACGCCCAGCGCACGCTCAGCATATCCTCGCCGACCAAGAGGACGAGCTCGGCCCTCGGGACCTCCGCGCGAATCAGCCGCACCGTATCGATCGAGTAGGAAGGCCCGGGACGCCGCAGCTCGATCTCCGATACGGCGAAGGCCGGGTGATCCCGAATCGCCAGCTTGATGAGCTGCAGCCTGACCTGGCCGGGCAACAGCTCGGCCGCGGTTTTGTGCGGCGGCTGGTTGGCCGGGATGAACAGCACCCGATCCAATCGCAGCGCATCCCTCGCCGTCTCCGCCAGCAGCAGATGGCCGAGATGAATCGGATTGAACGACCCGCCGAAAATGCCCAGTCGTATCACTTCAGCCATGGATCAGCCGCCGGGTCCTGCCGCTCCGCACCCCACGTCCGTCCTCCCCCCGACGCTTTGCTTCGCATTGCGAAGCAAAGCGAAGCATCGGGGGTGCGGGCGGGCGTGGGGTCCCCGCTCCGCGTCACCCGGCGGCCTGCCCCACCATATGTGGTGCATCGAACTCCTGGACATCTTCTCGTATCGCGCTATTGACGGATCTGCCCGGTGCCGTGCACGACGTACTTGTACGTGGTGAGCTCCTCCAGCCCCATCGGCCCGCGCGCATGCAGCCGGTCGGTGCTGATGCCGATCTCGGCCCCGAGCCCGAACTGAAACCCGTCCGTGAACCGGGTGGAGGCGTTCACGTAGACCGCCGCCGAATCCACGGCGCTCACGAATTGCTCGGCGCGCGCCGCGTCCCGCGTGATGATGGCGTCAGAGTGCGCCGAGCCGTAGCGCCGGATATGCTCGATCGCCTCCTCAAGCGACCTCACGACGCGGACCGCCAGGATCAGATCGAGATACTCGGCCGGCCAATCCTCCTCCGTCGCTGGGATGACCCCCGGCGCCAGCGCCCGCGTCCGCTCGCAGCCGCGCACCTCCACCTTGGCCTCCTGCAGCTGCCGGATCATCGGGGGCAGAAACGCCGGGGCCACGCGCTCGTGCACCAGCAGCGTTTCCATGGCGTTGCACGTGGCCGGCCGCTGGCACTTGGCGTTGAAGGCAATCGTCTGCGCCATCGCCAGGTCGGCCGCCTCATCCACGTACACGTGGCAGACGCCTTTCGCGTGCTTGATCACCGGGATGCGCGAGGTCTCCGCGATCTTTCGGATCAGGCCTTCCCCGCCCCGCGGGATGAGCACGTCGATGAGGTCGGCGAGCTGGAGCAGGGCGTCGACGCCCTCACGCTCGGCGACGGGAACCACGCTCACCGCCGCCTCCGGCAGGCCGCTCTCGCGCAACGCCGCCGCGAGCGCCTCGCCGAGCGCCTGGTTCGACCGGAAGGCTTCTGCGCCGCCCCGCAGGATCACCGCATTGCCGCTCTTCAGGCACAGCGAGGCGCATTCGGTGGTCACGTTCGGCCGGGACTCAAAGATGATGCCGATGACGCCCAGCGGCACGCGCACCTTGCGGATCTCGAGCCCGTTGGGCCGCCGCCAGCTGCGGATCACCTCGCCGACCGGGTCCGGCAGGGCGATCACCGCCTCGACCGACGCGATCATCTCGTCGATGCGGCGATCGGTGAGCGCCAGGCGGTCGATCAGGGCCGGCGATAGGCCGGCGGACTCTGCCGCCTGCACATCAAGCGCGTTGGCGCGGCGGATTTCCTGCCGCTGGTCGCGGAGCCGATCCGCCATGGCCTGGAGCGCGCGATGCTTTTCAGCCGTGCCGGCCTGGCTCAACCGGGGCACGGCCGCGCGCGCGGCGCGCGCCAACGCGATGATCCGATCCCGCACGGCCGCCGAGGCCTCACCCATGGCCGACCTCGCCGGTGACGACCAGGTGATCGCGGTGGATCACTTCCGGCGCGCGCCCAAGACCCAGCACCGCGGCAGCCTCCGCGCTGCGCAGCCCGCGCACCCGGCTAAGCTGATCGGAAGACAGCCGGCAGACGCCGCGGGCGATTTCCCGTCCGGCGGAATCGCATACCGCCACGTACGCGCCGACCTCAAACGGCCCGCGCACCGCGGTGACCCCGGTCGCGAGCAAGCTGCGCCGGCTCTCAACGACCGCGCGCACCGCACCGGCATCGATGATGATCCCGCCCCTGGGCCGGCGCATGGCGAAGGCCAGCCACCACTGCGCTGGGCGCAGTCGGTTCACCGGCGGCACGAACAGCGTGCCGACCGGGTTGCCGGCCAGCACCTCGGCGAGGACGTCAGGCCGGGCGCCGTTCGCCAGAATAAGCGGGATGCCGCTGTGGCCGACGATCCGGGCCGCCTCGAGTTTGGAGGCCATGCCGCCTTTGGTCGTCGCGCGCCGGCGGTCCCGCACCGCCGACCGGAGGTCGTGGGTGACCGCCTCGATCCGGTCCACCACGCGCCCGTCGCGGACAAAGCCTTCGACATCCGAGAGGATGACGAGCAGCTGCGCGTCCACCGCCGCGGCGACGAGCGCGGCCAGCCGGTCGTTGTCGCCGAAGGTGATCTCCTCGACGGAGACCGTGTCATTCTCGTTGACGATCGGCACGACGCGGCGGTGCAACAGCGTCAGCAGGGTCTGCTTGGCGTTGCGGAACCGCTGCCGGTGCGCCAGGTCGTCCTGCGTCAACAGCACCTGCGCGGTCAGCATCCGGCGCCGCGCGAAGA
>JAHFGU010000206.1 GCA_023247285.1 Candidatus Omnitrophota bacterium | reverse complement strand
CCCAGGCCGCGCTTGGCCACGTACTCGAGCAGGTCCACCACCCGGTTCGAGTAGCCCCACTCGTTGTCGTACCAGCCGAACGCCTTGACCAGGTGCTTGTCGATCACCGCCGTCATCGTGGCGTCGAAGATGCAGGAGTGCGTGTTCCCGTTGAAATCGCGCGAGACCAGCGGGTCGGCGCAGTACTGCAGGATGTGGCGCATCGGGCCTTCGGCTGCGGCCTGAAAGACCCGGTTGACCTCCTCGACGGTCGTGGCCTGCTCGACCTGGCAGGACAGATCCACGATCGAGACGTTGGGCGTCGGCACGCGGATCGAGAGGCCGTCGATGCGGCCCTTGAGCTCTGGGAACACCACGCCCACCGTCTTGGCCGCGCCCGTCGTGCTCGGGATCATCGAGAGCGCTGCGGCGCGCGCGCGGCGCAGATCCTTGTGCGCGAGGTCCAGCAGGCGCTGGTCATTGGTGTACGAGTGGATGGTGGTCATGAAGCCGCGCACGATCGTGAACCGCTCATGGATCAGCTTGGCCATCGGCACGACACAGTTCGTCGTGCACGAGGCGTTCGAGATCACGTGGTGCTTGGCCGGATCGTAGGATCCTTCGTTGACGCCGAGCACCACGGTGATGTCCTCCTGCTTGGCCGGCGCGGTGATGATGACTTTCTTGACGCCCTTGGCGTTGAGGTGCCCGGCCGCCTTTTCCCGGTCGGTGAAGGCGCCGGTGGATTCCACCACGATGTCCACGCCGAGGTCGCCCCACGGGATTTCGGCCGGGCTCTTGCTCGTGAAGACTTTCAGCGGCTTGCCGTTGACCACCACCGCGTCCGGCGCCGCTTGGACCGCGGCCTCGAAGGTCCCGAGGATGGAGTCGTACTTGAGCAGATGCGCCAGCGTTTCGGTGGGCGTGGGCAGGTCGTTGACCGCCACGAACTCCAGCCCCGGGCGCCGGTAGCCGGCCCGGAACACGTTCCGCCCGATGCGGCCAAACCCGTTAATGCCGATTGTGACGCTCATGGATGCGCCTCCTGTTGGTCGGGACGGACGACGAAAACCTTATTGTAGCTCACCGGATAAAAAGTGCCAAAGCAAAAAGTGCCAGGCACTTCGCACGTGCGAAGTGCCTGGCACTATCCCAGCGGGGTCTCACGGAGCATCTTGGCCGCATGCTCCGGAGAGGTGGGATTGATGTAGAAGCCGGTGCCCCACTCGAAGCCGGCGATCTTGGTCAGCTTGGGAATCAGCTCCAGGTGCCAGTGGTACTCTTCCCGCTGGCGCGGCTCGATGGGCGCGGTGTGGATGATAAAGTTGTAGGGCGGATCGCGCAGCACGGCCCGCAGGCGGCTGAGCGTCTCCTTCAGGATGCGCGCGAAATCCTCCCGCTCCTCGGCGCTGATCAGGCTGAAATCGCCGGCATGCCGCTTCGGCAGGATCCACAGCTCGTACGGGAAGTTCGAGGTGAACGGGCAGAGCGCCACGAAGGCGCGGTTCTCGGCGATGATCCGCTCGCCTTCGAGCAGCTCCTGGGCGAGCATGTCGCAGTACACGCACCGCTCGCGGAACTCGAAGTACCGCAGCGCGCCGCGCAGCTCCTCCTGCACCCGCTTGGGCACGATGGGCAGCGCGATCAGCTGCGTGTGCGCGTGCTCCAGCGAGGCGCCGGCGGCCAGGCCGTAGTTCTTGAAGAGCAGCGTGTACTTCAGCCGCCGGTCGCCGCGCAGGTCCACCGACCGCAGCTGGTAGGCGGTGACGACGTCGGTTAGCTCCGCCACCGAAAGGTCCGCCATCTGCCGCTGGTGGTCCGGCGTCTCGATGATGACCTCGTGCGCCCCGACGCCGTTGCACAGGTCGAAGACGCCGACGCCGCGGCGGTTGAGCTCGCCTTCGATCTTCAGCGCCGGGAACTTGTTCGAGACCACGCGCAGGGTCCAACCGGAGCTGTTGGCCGGCCCGCCGCCTGGCCGGATGACGTGGATCTCCGGCGGGGTCATCCCTTCGTTGCCGTAGCAGAAGGGGCATTTGCCGCCGCCCACCAGCGGCGGCTCAATCTCGAAGGCCGCCGCATCGGAGGCCCCATCAGGATCGATGATGTTCCATCGCCCGATCACCGGGTCGCGCCGCAGCTCAGACATGGGTGCCCTTCGCCTC
The DNA here is from genome assembly GCA_023247285.1 of Candidatus Omnitrophota bacterium. The sequence continues at coordinate 631 of JAHFGU010000206.1, read as the reverse complement.
GGGTTGGGCCGCCGCGGCCGGGACTTCCGCCTCCCGCAGGTACCGGGCTGATTCTTCGGGCGGAGTGGGATTGATGTAGAAGCCGCTGCCCCACTCGAACCCGGCCACCCGGGTCAGCCGCGGGATGAGCTCGATGTGCCAGTGGTAATCCTCTTCGATCGTCTTCCAGTGGCCGATCTTGCCGGGCGCGCGGCGGAAGGGTGCCGTGTGCAGCAGCGCGTTGTAGGGCGGATCATCGAGCACGACCTTGAGCCGGCTGAGCGTTTGCTTGAACACGAAGGCCAGGTCGGCCAGCTCCTCCGCCTGCATCGCGTCGAAGTCGCAGCTGTGCCGCTTGGGCAGGATCCAGAGCTCGAAGGGAAACCGGGAGGCGAACGGGCAGAGCACGAGCAGGTGCGAGGAGTCGAGCACGACGCGGGTCTTGGCTTCCTGCTCCTGGAGGATCAGGTCGCAGACGAGGCAGCGCTCTTTGTCTTCGAAATAGCGGCGGGCGCCGAGCAGCTCCTCTTTGACGCGCAGCGGGGTGACGGGGGTGGCGATGAGCTGCGAGCGGCTGTGCTGGATGCGGCCGGCCCCGGCGACGGCGCCGTAATTCTTGAACCACAGCGCGTAGCGGAACCGCGGGTCGCGC
>JAHFGU010000094.1 GCA_023247285.1 Candidatus Omnitrophota bacterium | reverse complement strand
CCGGCGGCAACGGCGCTCTTGGACGCGATCTTGCGCGCCAAATCTTTCGCCGCTTTGAGCACCTGGTCTTGGGGCACCACCATGTTCACGAGCCCGAGGTGCGCCGCCTCTTGCGCTTGGATCAGGTCGCCGGTCAAAATCCATTCCGTGGCCTTGGCCTTGCCGATCAGGCGGGGCAGGCGCTGCGTGCCGCCCCATCCCGGAATGATGCCGAGATTAATCTCCGGCTGGCCGAACCGCGCGCGGTCGCCGCTGACGCGCAGGTGGCATGCCATGGCCAGCTCCAGCCCGCCGCCCACGCAGATGCCATTGATCGCGGCAATGACCGGCTTGCGCAGGCGCTGCACCTTCAGGAACACGGACTGGCCGAGTGCCGCCATCTGCTCTGCTTCCTGCACCGAAGCAAGCTGCGAAATCTCCTTGATGTCCGCCCCTGCCACGAAGGCCAAGGATCCTGCGCCGGTGAGCACGACGGCTTTCACTGCCGCGTCGGCCGCCAGCCCCTCCATCGCCTGGCCGAGCTCGCGCAGGGTCTGCCGGTCAAGCGCGTTCACCGGGCGATGATCGATCGTTACGATGGCAACTCGGTCTTCGATCGTGACCTTGACGTTCTGGCCCTCGGCTGCCATAGGCTGCTCCCGTTATGGGTAGTCGAAAAACCCCTTCTTCGCGCTCACCCCTACGTGCCCTGCCCCGACCTTGCGCCGAAGCAGCGGTGAGGGCCAAAAGCGCTCGCCGTAGCGCTTGGCGAGCTGCTCGAGCTCGCTCAGGACCGTCTGCAGGCCTACCGCATCCGCGTAGTGTAGGATGCCGCCCTTGGACTGGGGAAACCCGAGCCCGGCGATCACCGCCAGGTCCACGTCGGCTGCCGTGCACACCCGCTCCTCAAGGCAGCGGATCGCCTCGTTGATCATCGGCAGCACCACCCGGTGCACCGAGAATTCACTGGGCGTCTTCCGCGAGGCGCGCAGGTCTTTCAGGACCGCTTCGTACTCGGCATCCGGCTGGCCGGCCCGGTCGCCATACAGATAAAATCCGGCGCCGGACTTCACGCCGTAGCGCTTCAGCGCATAGAGCCGGTCCCAGACATCGGCCGGGTGCATGCGCGGCCCGTACGCCTCCACGAGGACGAAGACCACCTCGCGGCAGACGTCGAACCCGAGATTGTCCACCAGCGTGAACGGCCCCATCGGGAAGCCGAACTGCACCATCGCCTCATCGATGGCGCGCGCCTCGGCCGCGCCTTCTTGCACGCAGAAAGCTGCCTCATTGAGATACGGCATGAGAATCCGATTGACGAGGAAGCCGGGGCATTCGTTTACCCGGATGGGCAGCTTGCGCAGGCTCTCGGCGAATCCGATGACATCCCCGGTGGTTTCCTCGGAGGTCTCCAGCCCGGGGATGACTTCAACCAGCTTCATGATGTGGGCCGGGTAAAAAAAATGCATGCCGACGACTTTGGCCGGGCGCCGCGTGGCCGCCCCCAGCGCGGAGATCGACAGCGAGGAGGTGTTGGACGCCAGGATCGCGGACTCGGGGGTGGCCTGGTCCAGATCGCGGAAGATCCGCCGCTTCAGCTCAAGCTGTTCCGGGACGGCTTCCACGACCAGATCCGCGTCCTTGAACCCCTCATAGCCGGTGACGCCGGTGACGAGCGTTAACTTCTTCTCCAGCTCATCCTGGGTCATCTTGCCGCGGTCCACGCGACGCTGGTAGATCTTGCGGATCGCCTCCAGGCCGCGGTCCACGCGCGCCTGGTCGACATCTTTGAGCAGCACCGGCACGCCGCTGAAGCTGATGGCCTGGGCGATCTCAGCGCCCATCGCCCCGGCCCCCACCACCGCCGTCTTATAGATGTACATCAGGGCACGCGCTCGTACACGATGGCCGCTCCCTGCCCGCCGCCGACGCAGGCGCTGGCCACGCCCAGCGCCGCGTTGCGCCGCTTCATCTCCTGCAGCAGCGTGACGGTGATCCGCGCGCCGGTCGCACCAACCGGATGGCCGAGCGCAATCGCCCCGCCATTCACATTGACGCGCTCGCGGGGGATCTTCAGCACACGCTCGGTGGCCAGAAAGGTGGCGGCGAACGCCTCGTTAATCTCGAAGAGGTCGATATCTCCGAGGGCCACGCCGGCCTTCTTCAGCGCAGCGGGGATGGCGAGGGTGGGCCCCAGCCCCATGCGCTCCGGCTCCAGGCCGGCGAACGCGTAGCCGCGGACCCGGGCCAGCGGCCGGTAGCCAAGCGCCTTGGCCTTGGCGGCGGACATGAGCAGCAGCATCGCGGCGCCGTCGGCATTGAAGCAGGCGTTTCCCGAAGTCACCGATCCGCCTTCCTTGAAGATTGGCGGGTATTGGCCGAGCAGCGGCTCGCTCAGCCCTGGGTTGACGCCCTCGTCCTGGGTGAAGGGCTCAGGCGGCAGCTCGCGGCCCATCGACCGCTTCGGCACCAGCACGGTGGCCAGCTCATCTTTGAACCGGCCCTCCCGCGTGGCGCGGAACGCCCGTTGATGGGAGAGCAGCGCGAACTGGTCCTGCTCGGCCCGGCTGATCGAAAATTCCGCGACGAGATTCTCCGCCGTCTGGCCCATGATCTGGCCGCACACCGGATCCGTCAGCCCTTCCCAGATGGTGTCGATCATCTCCGAGTGGCGCAGGCGCTTGCCCCAGCGCAGGTCGCGGCTGACATAGGGCGACGCGCTCATGCATTCGGCGCCGCCGGCGATCTGCACGTCTCGGTCCCCGCAAAGGAGGTTCTGACAGGCGCTGGCGATAGCCTGCAGCCCGGAGGCGCAATTGCGCTGGACGGTGTAGGCCGGTGCCGTGATCGGCACGCCGGCGCGCAGCGCGATCACGCGCGCGATGTTCGGCGCATCCGAACCCTGCCCGACGCAGCCGACGATCACTTCTTCAAGATCGGTCGGCTTCAAGTTCGTGCGCTTGAGCAGCTCGCGGAGTGCGAGCTCGCCCAACTGTTGGGCGGTCATCTGCTTGAGCGCGCCGCCGAAGACGCCTTGCGGCGTCCGCAGCCCGTCCACAATCACGATCTCGACCGCCATCGCCTCACACCCTCATCGTCCGAAAGGATGCATCATCGTACTGGCCGCCTCACAGGTTGTCAACGCTGCGCACCCGCGTAATTCGCTTAAGCTCAGGCAGATACTGCAGCGCCACCTCTTCCCCGCGATGGATGAAGGGCTCCGGGTTGAAGAACTCAAGCCAGTGCGAGCCTGGCAGGGTCGGCCGCAGCGTCAAGTCCGCATCCCGGCAGGAAATCTCAGCGATCCGGTACTCCATGGACTGCATCGAGCGCATGATCACGTCAAAGATGAAGGGCGAGACCGAGCGGATGAGCTCCTGCCGGATGCCGGAGAGCAGCCGGATGGGCAGGCTGCGGCCGGCCAGCGCCGCATCGCGCTCCGAACGCAGGCGAACGCGCTCCTGCCGGTACGCAATCAGCTCCTCCGTCGTCGGAAACACGTTCACCGCGATGACGCGGTTGGCGCCGGCGCGCTTCAGGACGCTGACCGGGATGGGGTCCACCACCCCGCCGTCGAGGCAGACCTTGCCCTTGATGATGACCGGCTTGAAGATGCCTGGGATCGACACCGAGGCCCGCACCGCCTGCGCGATGGAGCCGGAGTCGAACACCACCTCTTCCCGCGCCACCGGGTTGGCGGCCACGACCTTGAGCGGCAGCCAGGTCTGTTCGAACGTCTTGTCCCCGAAGTCGTGCTCCAACCGGTTCATGAGCCGCGCGCCCTGGATCGGCCCGCCGACGAGCGGCCCGAACACCACGCTGTAGGCCAGGCAGATCATGAAGCCGAACAGCAGCCCGGTCCAAAAACCGGCCAGGTGTCCCACGACCAGGCCTATGAGGATGCCCAGGAGCAGGCCGGTCATTGGGATGCCCAGGTCGAGGATGAAGAGCTTGCGGACATCCCAGGGATTTTTGAATTCGAGCGCCATGCGCTCCAGCTCGTCGGCTGAGCGGCCGGTGGCCCACAGGCTGGCCACCAGGGCGCCGATGCTGGAGCCGGCGATGATGTCGATGGGAATCTTCTCGCGCTCCAGCACCTTCAACACGCCGATGTGGGCCAGCCCGAGCGCGGCCCCGGAGCCCAGCGCCAGCCCGACTAGCAGCCCGCTGAGCTCGCGCGCGATGTGCCGCACCATCACCGGATAGGCGATGTCGCGGGCGCGCACGAGCCGCGGCAAGGCGTCCGCGGGCAAGCCGGATTCCGCGCCTTCGATGTGCGGCAGGATGTAGGCGATGCGCTGCTTGAGCTGGTCGCTCACCGCGTCGGCGCTGAGCCGCTCCGCCGGCCCGCCGCGCTGGTTCAGGATGATCTTCAGCCGCTGCTCCAGCGTCCCCAGTGACGCCTGCAGCCGGCTGACCAGCGCGCTGGTCCGCAGCACCTGCTCGCGGTCCGGCGTGGTGATCAGGTACACCAGATCCGATTGCGTGAGCGCTTTGACCACCCCTGGATTCAGTTCCGGGGGCAGGTCGATGAGGATGTAATGGAATCGTTTGGTCAAGGTGCTGAAGAGCGGCGCGATCGCCTGTTCGCCGGCCACGCTGGCAAGCAGGGCGCTGGCGGAGAGCACATGGAAGCCTAAAGAATGGCGCTCGAGGGCGGCCTCCACGAGCTCCTCGGATGCGGAAACCAGCGTCCGGCCGGCCGGCCGCGAACCGGCCGAGCCATACAGCCAGGGCTCGTCGGCTTCGCCGAGAAAATCTACCAGCACCACCGCATCGCCGGTCTCCTGGCCCAGTTGCGCGGCGAGCGTCACGGCAAACAGCGTGCGGCCCACGTCGCGGGTCGCGCTGTACATCGCGACCAGCGTCGCCTCGGTGAACTCCACCCCGGCTTGGCGGTTGCGCAGCCGGCGCGAGAGCAGCCGGCTCAGGTACAGGACCAGGGAGGGAATGCGGTTGATGACCTCTTCGAAATCCGCCTTTTCGAGCTGGAGGATCAGGGTGTCGTTGAGCGCCTGCACGCTGGCCGAATGGACCTCGCCGGTCAAGAGCGACATTTCGCCGAACGAGTCGCCGTTGTGCAGCACAGCGAGCAGGCGCTCCACCCCGCCTTCGAGGCTGAAGACCCGCACCCGGCCTGAGCTGATGATGTAGAACGCCTCGGCCGCATCCCCCTGTGCGTAGATCGATTCGCCTTTCTTGTACTCGACCAGGCGGGTCTTCTGCGCAATGAGCTGCAGCTCAATTTCGCTGCACGTGCTGAAGACCGGCACGCGCTTGAGGATGACCGCCTTATCCTCGGAACGGGAGGCGTCGAAGGCGGGCATGCTCACGCGCCGCCCCGCAGCGCGCGGCGGATCCGAGCCGGATCATTGGTGAAGATGCCGTCCGCGCCCCATCGGGCCAGCTGCCGCGCCTCGCGCGCCCGGTCCACGGTCCAGATATGCACGCGCAGGCCGGCAGCGTGCGCCCGGGCGAGCGCGGCGCGCGTCAGGGAGTCCTTGGAGGGATGCCAGGCGCCGCAGCCATACCGGAGGGCGGCACGCAGCGCGCGGGCTGGATGATCGCGCGAAATAAGCGCGCGATCCAGGCCGGCGTGGGCGAGCGCGCGCACGAGCGTGAGGTCGAACGACGACCATAAGACGCGCGGCCCGGCGCCTCGGGCCAGGCGCCGCACGCGGCGCATGAGCGCGGCCCGGCGGGCCGTCGATTTCAGCTCGAGGTTCAGGCGGATGCGGCGGGGCGCGAGGCGCAGCGCCTGGGACGCCGGCAGAATCCGCTGGCCGGCAAAGCGCGGATGGAACCACCGGCCCGCATCAAGCCGCCGCAGCTGGGCGTACCGGCAGGCGCGCAGCGGACCGCGCCCGTTAGTGGTGCGATCCAGCCGCGCATCGTGAAAGAGCACCAGGCGCCCGTCCCTCGTCATCTGCACGTCGAGCTCGATCATGTGGACTCCCGCCGCGACGGCCGCGCGGATGGCTGCTGCCGTGCTTTCCGGCGCCACCGTCGAGGCGCCGCGGTGCGCGATGATCAGCATGACACGTCCAGCGCGACAGGCTCGCCGCGCCGCGCGCGGAACCGGCCGACGGCAGACCCATTCCGGATCGCTAGCTCGACGAGCCCCAGCGAATTGACCACCGCGACAAGCTGCCGCGGCGAGCCGGCCGCATACGATGATACCATAGGCACCCGGTGGCCGCGGAACCTGACCACGGCCCTGCCGCCGCGCGGCGCCCCTCGACTCCGGCTCGGGACGCTGCCCTGAGCCACGTCGAAGGGCGGCGCCGGCAGGTTCGTCAGCAGGTTGCCGAACGCATCGATGTGAATGATGTTCCCCCGCCACCCGTCGCGCCATGGCTGCACAGGCGGCCACAGGGGGGCTGCCTGCGGTA
>JAHFGU010000205.1 GCA_023247285.1 Candidatus Omnitrophota bacterium | reverse complement strand
ACCTCCGAGGTAATGTTTCTTCGGTGGCGGACGGTGTAGAGCCCCCGGCATGGATCCAGCTCGGGCGGAGAGTGTATTCGGCCGGCTGCTCCGTCAGTGGCGCGCGCAGCGCGGGATGAGTCAGCTCGATCTCGCCGGCGACGCGGGGATCTCGTCACGCCACTTGAGCTTCGTCGAGACCGGACGCGCCCAGCCGAGCCGGGAGATGGTGCTGCTCCTGGCCCGCGCCCTGGACGTGCCGCTCCGTGATCGCAACGATCTCCTCACGACCGCGGGCTACGCGCCCATCTACCGCGAGACGGGCTTCGAGGCGCCTGCGATGGCGCAGGCGCGCCGGGCGCTCGACTTCATCCTACGGCAGCAGGAGCCGTACCCCGCGCTCGTGCTCGACCGGCACTGGAACGTCCTGAAGGTCAACGAGGGCAGCGCGCGCGTGCAGGAGCACTTCCTCGATCCGAAGGAGGTGGCCGAGCTGGGCCCGCCGAACGCGATGCGGCTCATGTTCCATCCGCGCGCGTCCGGCCCTACATCGTGAACTGGGAGGCCACGGCGGCGTCGCTGATCCAGTGGCTCCATCGAGATGCGGTGAGCGGGTTCGGCGACGCCGAGACACGCCGCTTGCTCGAGGAGCTGCTGTCGTATCCGGACGTGCCACGTCACTGGCGCAGCCTCGACCTCGACGCCTCCACCGCACGGTTCCTGCCGATCGAATTCCGTAAGGGCGAGCTGAACCTGAGATACTTCACGACGCTGACGAGCCTCGGCACGCCCCACGACATCACGCTCCAGGAGCTCCGGGTGGAGTCCTTCTTCCCGGCCGACGAAGCCACCGAAGAAGTCTCGCGGCGTCTCGCCACGGGAAGGTGACGAGGTCGGCGGGCGGCGTTCACCCCTTCGGCAGGCCCAGCACGCGCTCGCCGAGGATGTTGCGCTGGATCTCGCTCGTGCCTGCCGAGATCGTGTACTGTCGGGCGGCGAGCACGCGGTTGAACCACCGCGGCGCGTCGGGCACGGCGTCGGAGGGCTGGTTCACCAGCACGTGCATGCCGAGCAGCTCGCCGGCGACTTCCGCGATGCGCACGCCCAGCTCGGATCCGGTGAGCTTCAGGATGGAGCCCTCGGGCCCGGGCGGCTCGCCGCGGAGCTGGCGCGTGAGGCTCCTGAGGCGCGTGTACTTGAACGCCTCGCAGTCGATCGCGAGCTGAGCCAGCCGCTGGCGGATCACCGGGTGCTCCCACGCCGGCCGCCCGTCGAGCGGCACCCGCTTCGCGAGCGCGATGAGCCGGGCGACCTGCGCCACGTGACCGCGCGCGCCGGCGGAGTGACGCTCGTACATGAGCGTGGTCGTCGAGACCTTCCAGCCCTGATTCAACGGGCCGAGCAGGTTCGTCTTCGGCACGATCACGTCGGTGAAGAAGACCTCGTTGAAATGGTGGTGGCCGGTCATCAGCACGAGCGGCCGCACGCTGATGCCCGGAGTCCGCATGGGCACCAGCAGGCAGCTGATCCCCTGGTGCTTCGGCGCGTCGGGGCTGGTGCGGACGAGCAGGATGATCCACTGGGCGAAGTGCGCGCCCGACGTCCACACCTTCTGCCCATTGACGACAAAATGCTCGCCCGCGTCCACCGCGCGCGTCCGGAGGCTGGCGAGATCGGAGCCCGCGCCGGGCTCGGAGAAGCCCTGGCACCAGATCTCGTCGGCATCGAGGATCGCCGGTAGATGGCGGCGCTTCTGCTCCTCGGTGCCCCAGTGGATGATCGTTGGGCCCACCAGGTTGAGGCCCATGCTTCCAGGCAGGACGGGCGCCCGCGCCGCGGCGTACTCCTCGTCCCAGATGACCCGCTCGATGAGCCCGGCGCCGCGGCCGCCGTACTCCGTCGGCCACGTGATGCCGACCCAGCCGGCGGCGTGCATCGTCTTCTGCCATGCGCGGCGCCGCTCGAACGTCTCGCGATCGGACGCCACCCGATCGTCGGCGGGATCGTCGAGACAGAGGTCGGCAGGGAGATGCGCCGCGAGCCAGCCGCGGAACTCCTTGCGAAACGCCTCGTGCTCGGGTGAGTACTCGAAGTCCATGTCGTGATGGCCGTGGCGCGAGCCGAGGCTAGTCGGGGTGCGCCGTCGGTGTCAAGGTATGATGCAGGCATGGAGCGCACAACCGTCAGGCGGCGGCGCCGCCGCAAGTCCACGCTCCCGGCCGCCGCTATGCTCCCGGCGCCGTCCGCGGAGCCGGCCGCCGACCCCGCGTTAGAAGTCGCCGCGCCCGAGACGCCCGCCGTCGAGCACGAGCCGGTGGTGCCGCTCGCCACGCCCGAGCCGGCCTTCGCCGCGCGCGTGCCGTCGCCCGCGCCGGAGCCGCCGTTGCCGGCGAACCGGCGCGCGATCTTCTTCGACGTCGAGAACACGAGCCACGCCGGTCACATCGCGCGGGTGATCGAGCACCTCGGCATCGACCGCCTGGGCCGGCGCACCGAGTTCGTCGCGGTCGGCAACTGGCGAGTGATCGGCCTGGACACGGCGCGCCTGCTCGCCCGCCACGGCGCCCAGCTTGTCCACAGCGCGCCCTCCACGGGTGTGAAGGACTGGAGCGACCTCCGCATCGCGGTGAGCGCGGGCGTGTGGCTGGCCGCCGCCCGCCCCGGCGACGTGATCGAAATCGTGTCCGACGACCGCGCCTTCGACGCCGTGGGCGACGTGGCGGCGGCGCTCGGCATCGCCTTCCGCCGGCTCTCCTCCCGCGTACTCGCCGGCGCGCTGCAGGCGGAGCCGCGCGAGGTCGCGACGGC
>JAHFGU010000093.1:3026-6383 GCA_023247285.1 Candidatus Omnitrophota bacterium | reverse complement strand
TCGAAGCGCACCTTGCGCTTGACGTCGGTCAGCGATTGGTCGTAGCGGTAGTGCACCTGCGCTAAGCCGGTCATCCCCGGCTTGATGAGCAGCCGCTCATCGTAGCCGCGGATCTCGCGCTGCAGCCGCTCCATGAATTCCGGTCGCTCGGGCCGCGGCCCTACGAGGCTCATGTCGCCGGCCAGCACGTTCACCAGTTGCGGCAGCTCGTCCAGATGGGTGCGCCGCAGCACGCGGCCCACGCGGGTCATGCGCGGATCATCCTCGCCGGCCGACCAGCGAGGACCGGCGGCTTCCGCGTCCACTCGCATGGTGCGGAACTTGTAGATGCGGAAGATCTCGGAGAATCGGCCCATGCGCTCCTGGGTGTAAATCGCCGGGCCTTTGGAGTCCAGCTTGACCACGAGGCCGATAAGGGCCATGAGCGGCGCGCACACCGCCAGCGCCGCCCCGGCGATGAGCAGATCCACGCCCCGCTTGAACATGAGCCGCCACCAGAGCGTGAATGGCGGCACGCGGTGCTGGTAGCGCCACAGCAGGAAGAAGCGCTGCAGCTCCATCGCCAATTCCTGCCTGGCAGTCAGCAAAATCGTCACAAGGGCGCTCATAGGGGTCTGCCCAGCTATTAGAGCAGATATCATGCCAATCGCAGTCCGGGTTGTTCACCATAACTCACTATGAAACACATGCTTATGCCGATGACTGAGGATCGCATCATCGAGCAGACGCCGGCGGTCGGCTGCCGGCGACAGGGCGTTGTATCCATGCGACACCTGTGTGTTAACGGGCTCGCTCCCAGACGAACCGATCCTTCGCAAAGCAGAACCGCAGGCATCCGGCCAGCATGGCCAAGTTGCCCAGGCAGAAGTAGAGCGGAGGAGCGAGCCAGCGCACATTGCGCCCGCGCCGCTGGCACCAATACCCGGCCAAGGCGCTGCCGTACAGCAACCCCTGCAGCAGCAGCGCCAGCGCTGACCACGGGGCCGGCAGCCATAGGCTCGACACCAGCAGGATCGCCAGCAGCACCGGTGCAACGGTCCGGAGCGCCTTATGGGAGAAGAAGCAGAAGGCGGTCCAGCCGCGGAAGGGATTGAGCAGGCGCCGCAGCTCAACGAGCTGCTGGCAATTGCCGGCGGCGATCCGGCGGCGGCGGGCGAATTCCCCGGCCACTGACACGAGCTCCGGCTCCCAGGCCACCGCCTCGGGCTCGTACACGGCGCGATGCCCCCGCGCCACGATCCGCATGGGAATCAGGTAGTCGTCGTTGATCTCCTGGGCTCCGAGGGGCTCGAAGAGCGCGGCCCGGATCGCGTAACACGGCCCGTGCGCTCCCAGGACCGAGTGCAGGCGGCTTTCTTGGCGTTTGATGAACGTTTCATACCGCCAGTACAGGCCCTCGCCCTCCCCGCGAAGATCCCCGGAGCGCCGCAAGCGATACGAGGCGGACACGCAGCCGACCGACGGATCATGAAAGTGGCGCACCAGCGTGCGCAGCGCATCCGGCTCCAGCTCGATCGTCGCGTCTGAAAACACGAGGATCTCGCCGCGCAGCCGCGGCACCGCGTCGTTGATCGTCGCCGATTTGCCCCGGTGCGGGAAGGCCAAGAGCTTGACGCCGCGCGCGGCGAACGCGGCCGCCCGCGCGTTCGTCCGGTCGGTCGACCCGTCGCTGGCCACGACGATCTCCAGGCGATCGCTCGGATAGTCGAGCGCTAGGCTGTTGCGCAGCTTCGCCTCGATGTACGCTTCTTCGTTGTACGCGGGCAGCAGCAGCGAGACCGCCGGCAGATCCCTCTCCCCTGTCCCCTGTCTCTTGTCCCCTGTCTCTGCCCCCACCAGGCGCGCCAGCGCCCACACGAGTAGGGGATAGCCTGCGTACGTGTAGAGCAGCGTTACGGCGGACAGCCAGAAGATCGCGGTCATCGCATCGGCTAGGCGTTCGGCACGAGCCGCCGCTTGAGCTGCTCGTAGCGATACGCGCCCAGCGACCGCTTCAGCGTCCGGATCACGAACTGCTGATTCGCCGCCCACCAGAATGACGGCTGCCACCCTTCGACCATGGCCACCACCCGGTCGGCGGAAAACGGCCGCCGCACGATGATCCGCCGCAGCGCCTGAGGGTTCGTTTCCCGCCCGTTGGTGCCGACGGTGGCCGCCCACACCGCATCGTAGCCTGCCTGCTCCGCGGCCTCGGCCACCGCCGCGTTCCAGGACCCGGCCGGTGCTGCCAGCGCGCGCACCGGCACGCCGAGCTGCTGCTCGAGCTGCCGCTTGGATTCCGTCAGGGACTCGTCGAGCTGCGCGCGCGAGAGCTGCGTGAACGGCTCAGGCGAGAGGCCGCGCGAGCCGATCTCCATGCCCAGGAACACCAGCGTCCGCAGCTGGTCCCAGGTCATGTACCCGTCGCGGCCCACGCGCCCCACCGTGACGAAGAAGGTCCCGCTGAAGCGATGGCGCCGCAGCAGCGTCGTGGCGATGTCAAAGTGGCTCGCAAAACCCTGATCGAATGTCAGCACGACCGCGCGCGCCGGCAGCGCGTGCGCGCCCTGCTGCCAGGCGCGGAAGGCGCGGGAGCTGACGGTCTGGTAGCCGCGGTGGCGCAGCGGCAGCAGCACCCGCTCGAGCTCCTCCGAGGTGATGCGCGACACGCCCCATGGAGCCGGCTCTGCTCCGTCGCCGTGTGCGGCAATATCGTGGAATGTCAGCGCAAGCACGCGCGGGTTGGGGGTCATCGGGAGATCTCCACGCGGTCAATCCAGAAGGCGCTGCCGGCCTGCACCGCATGGCGCGTGAAGATCTGGCAGCCCTCCAGCTCGCTGATGCCAGGGAGGACCTGGTGGATCGCCTCGCGCACATCCACCGCGAGCTCGTGCCACTGGCCGTCGCCGTTGAGCGCCAGCGCCGTCGAGGACCCTTCCCCTAACGTCACCCAGTCGTTGTAGCTGGTCTGGCACCGCACGCCCAGCGACGTCCCTTGCGGCGCGCGGTAGGCCAGCCGCAGCCGCGGATGCTCGTCGAGCAGCCATCCGGGCATCGCCTTGCCGATCGCCAGCTCAGGCCCGGCCGCCTGGCGGCTTGCTTTGAGCGATCGCCGGCCGCTGAAGGCGCTGCCGCCATCCAGCGCCAGCGTCGTCGCACCGTCCGCCGGCGCCCACCCGTCCGGCCCGTACTCGAAATCACCCTGGTACAAGACCTCGCCCGTGGGCGACAGCTCGCCCGTCGGCGTGGACGGCCGGGCGATGTACGCGAGGAAATGGCCGCTGGAGCGGAAGTTTTGGTTGAAGTGCTTGCGCTTCCCGAGGAAGGCATCCGCGACGCCTCGCTGGAACACGCGCGTGCCGAACTCGAGGTAATCCG
>JAHFGU010000093.1:0-2926 GCA_023247285.1 Candidatus Omnitrophota bacterium | reverse complement strand
GGATGAGCTCGTGCTCGCGGTAGGCCAGCAGCTCCTTGCGCGCCGCCAGGAAGATGTCCGGATCGCCGGAGCGGACGTAGAGCTGGTAGAAGACGTGCGGGGTGCTGTAGTAGCCATCGGTGCGGATGTCGCCCGTGAGCGCATCGTCGCGCCGGGCCGGGTAATAGCGCGTGATCTGGGCGTCATAGTCCGGGAATGGCTGGTCGTACATCGGCACCTGCGAGCCGATCACCTGCGAGGCGCAGAGCCACAACGCGGGCAGCGAGACGAATCCCTCCGGCACGTCCCACGCCACCGGCGTGATCGTTGCGTCCGGCGCCTGCCGCGGCCGGCCCCACGCGAGGGTCACTTGGGCGTCGCTGCGGAGCGCCGGCAGCGCGAACTGCACCAGCAGCGACCGGACCGATTGATCCTTGGGCCACCGCGCCAGCACCTGCGTGGCCAGCGGCAGCTCGCGGCCATCGAGCAGGATCGCGAGGTTGCGATCCGACGCCAGCTGCCCGGGCGCGAAGGGGATGCCGTTTGACACCAGCGCCGGCGTCCCGGGCTCGCCGCGCAGCCGCACCACCGTCACGTCCAGCGAGCCGCTGGTCTGCGGCGGCGGCTCGGGCTGCGGCGCAGGAAGCGGCAACGCCGGCATGGCCCGTCCACGGGCTACGGGCAGCGGGTCCTGCCGCTGCGCGACCCCCCGGCCGTCCTCGCCGCGGCGCACGCTTCCGGCGCCGTCGGCTGCGGGCGGGCGTGGGGCCCCCCGCTCCGCGTCACCCGCTGCTCCCTGGCTGGCTATGGCGCCGGCGCGCGGGACCAGGCGCAGGTTGTCGAAGTAGAGGGTGACCTCCTTGCCTGGCTGATCCACGAAGAGCACGATAAAGTGGAGCTGCGAAGCGTCGAGCTTCAGCCGGTCGCGCGGAATAGACACATGGTTGTCCCCGGGCTGCAGCGGGTAGTCGATCGTCGTCTTCTTGCGCGCCCGGTCGTCGACCCGCACCGCGAAGGGCACCGGGTCCGGCTGCGGGTTGAAGACGTCCAGCGTCAGCGCCTCGAAGTCCTTCACCGGCTGCTGGAGCCGCTTCGTGTTGATGCTGGGCCAAGGGTCCGTCGTCGGGAAGGTCACCTTCAGCGACGAGGATCCCTGGGTCACGTGCTCGGCGGAGAGCGCCAGCGGCACCCCGGTGTCCGGCGAGGTGTCCCAGGGCTTGAGCGTTTCGAATCCGCAGTAGAGCCCGGGCTCGGCGCCGGCCGCAGCGGAGGGCCGCGCGCTGCGCAGCGTCGCGTAGGCGAACCCGAGCACGACTGTCCAGGCCACCACCGTCCGGAGTTTCATCCCGCCACCTGTCGCGGGCGGCCGCTCCCGCCATTGAGGAGCTGGTAGTCGCGGTACCGCCCTGGATCGCCGGTCATGCCGCGCTCGGCCGCCTTGACGATATTGACCAGCTCGCGCGCGCTCACGTAGTGCAGGCGGTAGCGCGGGCCGTCGTTGTACGCGGACTCCAGGTGCCGGAACAGGACATCCATCGGCCGGCCCAACAGGACCTCGGCGTTGTCTTCCCTCGCGCCATGGGCGTGCACTTTGACGCACACCCACTCCGGCCGGCCCTTGACGCTGATGCCTTGGCGCACCCAGAGGTCGGCGCGCTGCGGGGTCGGCGGATTCGCCGCGGAGAGCTCGCCGCTTTCAATCCTCGGCAGCAGGCCGCACTTCCGGCGCGACCAGTTCAGCGTCAGCGGGCCCTGCACGAGCAGCAAGTGGCCGTTGCCGGCACCACCCCCGACGCGGACGTCCACGCCGGTGTCGTGCGACTTGGGTAGTACCGGATCGTCCGCAGCGTAGTAGAGGCTGTTGACCTTGCGGGTCTGCGTGTCGCTGGGGGCTGAGGGCATGGTGAAGTCCGCATAGCAGCCGGCTTGCCGCAGCACCGTGAGCTCATTATTCACCCCGCACCACTGGCCGTCCGGCCGCGAGTTGTCCAAGGCCCAGTTGCCGTGCACGAAGCCGAAGCGGATTGCGCCGCTCGCCGGATCCCGCGCGAGCAGCCCGTGCCGCGCGAAATCCGCCTTGGCCTGCTCCAGCTTCTTGGCCAGCGTCGCCGGCGTGTCATCCCGGTGATGCAGCTGCACCTCGATTTCGGCCAGCCCCTCGCGGCAGAGCCCGGCCAGCCGCTCCATGAGATCTGCGCGGTAGACTTCGGCGGGATAGAAAAAGGTGTAGCGCGGCATGCGCCCGTCGGCGTCGCGGTGCGCGCGGGCCAGCGCCGGATAGCCCGTGATCCAGCGCTCCACCCGCCGGCGCTGCGTGGCCTCGTCGGCGCCGTCCACATTCGGCTCGAAGTGATCGGCGATGCAGAACAGGACGTGGACCGTGGCGCCGGGCGATGGCGTCGCGGGCCGATGCCGCAGGACGCCGGGCAGCCACAACTGCGCGTTTCTGATCATGGCGGTGCGCCCGCGGCGACAGACTCGCTCGCCGTCGTCTCAGACCTTGCCGCTTCCAGGCCGCGGCGGGCGCCGAGGCGCGGCGTCCAGCCAAGCACCTCCCGCGCCGCGCGGCCATCGAACGGGCCCAGCGGACGGCTCGACCGCAGCCGGTAGGGCGAGAGCGGCAGGGTGATCGTGGTGAGGCGGCTGACCGCGCCGGCCAGGACGGCGGCCGCCATGAGCACCGGACCGGGGATGTAGGACACGCGCAGCGTCGGGCCGGCGAGGCGCCGGCAGGCCTGAATGTAATCGTGCTGCGTGAGGCCGTCGCCGTCGACGATGTGAAACGTCATGCCGCGGACGTGGTCGCGCCGGGCTGCCAGCAGCAGCGCGTCGACCACGTCCTCGACGTGCACCATGGCCAGCGGCAGGCGGCCGTCGCCCACCACGATCCACCGGCCGCCGAACGCGATGGTGCCGGCCGGAGAGAACTTCTCGGAGCCGCGGCCGA
>JAHFGU010000092.1 GCA_023247285.1 Candidatus Omnitrophota bacterium | reverse complement strand
CCGCTCGCCGGCCCGGCCGGCCGCGTAGAGCACCCCGCCGGTCGCGCCATAGAGGCAGGTGTTCCCGATGATCGTGTTCTCCTGCCAGGCAAACGGCGAGTCATCCGGCGGCCGGATGATCAGCTCGCCGCCCGCCATCCCCTTGCCCACGTAGTCGTTCGCCTCGCCGATGAGTGTGAGGCGCATCCCGTTGATGCAAAACGCGCCGAAGCTCTGGCCGGCCACACCGGTGAGCGTGACATCGATCGTCGCCTGCGGCAGCCCCTTGTCGCCGTAGCGCTGCGCCACCTCGCCGGCCACGCGCGCGCCAATTGCCCGGTGGATGTTCCGCGCTGCGTAGCGCAGCGTGACCTTGCCCCGCCCCTCGAGCGCGGGGGCGGCGTCGCACAGGATCTGGTCGTCGAGCGGCTCCTCGTGCACGAAGTCGTTGCGCGGCATCGTGTGGTACCGCGGCCCGGCGTCCACGGACGTCAGGAGGTAGTCGAGGTTGACCGTCGCCGCCTTCTCGTGAAGCGGCACGCTGCGCCGGGTGAGCAGGTCGGTGCGGCCGATGAGCTCCTCGAGCCTGCGGGCGCCCAGCGCGGCCATCGCCTCGCGCAGCTCCTGCGCGACAAACCGCATGTAGTTCACGATCATGATGACCTTGCCGGTGTAGCGGGCGCGCAGCTTCGGGTCCTGGGTGGCGACGCCGACCGGGCAGGTATTGAGGTGGCACTGCCGGGTCATCACGCAGCCGGTGGCCACCACCGCCGCGGTGCCGAACCCGAACTCCTCGGCTCCGAAGAGCGCGGCCATCAGGATGTCGCGGCCGGTCTTCATCCCGCCGTCGGTGCGCACCAGGATGCGCTCGCGCAGGCCGTTGAGGCGCAGCGTCTGCTGCGTTTCGGCCAGCCCCAGCTCCCACGGCAGCCCGGCGTTCTTGATCGAGGAGAGCGGGCTGGCCCCGGTGCCGCCGTCATGGCCGGAGATGAGCACGTTGTCCGCGTGCGCCTTGGCCACGCCGGCTGCGATCGTCCCCACGCCGGCCTCGGCGACGAGCTTGACGCTCACGCGCGCGCCGGGGTTGATGGTTTTCAGATCATAGATCAGCTGCTTGAGGTCCTCAATGGAGTAGATGTCGTGGTGCGGCGGCGGCGAAATGAGCGAGATGCCGGCGATGGTGTGCCGCACGCGCGCGATATCCTCGGAAACCTTATGGCCGGGGAGCTGGCCGCCCTCGCCCGGCTTCGAGCCCTGCGCCATCTTGATCTCGAGCTCGCGCGCCGACATCAGGTACTCGGGCGTGACGCCGAACCGGCCGGACGCCACCTGCTTGATCGCCGAGCTGCGGTTCTGGTTCGGGTCGGTCGGGTGGTACCGGGCCGGATCTTCGCCGCCCTCGCCCGAGCCGGATTTACCGCCGATGAGGTTCATCGCCATCGCCAGGGTCTCGTGCGCCTCGAGCGACAAAGCGCCGTAGGAAATGCTCGCGGTCGCGAACCGCTTCGTGATCGCCTCCACCGGCTCGACCTCGTCCAGCGGCGCCGGGGGGCCGAGCGGCTTCACGTCGAGCAGGTCGCGCAGCGCGGTCGGCGGCCGGGTGTTGACCGACGCCGCGAATTTCTTGTAGATCTCGTAGTCCCCGAACTCGATGGACTGCTGCAGATACCGCACCATCTCAGGATTGAAGGCGTGAAATTCCCCGTCGCGGCGGTACTTGTAGTGGCCGCCGGCCTCCAGGTGGAGCGGCTCCTGCGCGCCATACGCCTGACGGTGCCAGGCGAGCACCTCGCGGCCGATGTGCTCGTAGGTGATGCCGCCGATGCGCGAGGGCGTGCCGGGGAAGCAGGCCTCGATCAGCTCTTTCGAAATGCCCAGCGCCTCGAAGATCTGCGCGCCGCGGTAGCTGCCGACGGTGGAGATCCCCATCTTCGACATGATCTTCAGCACGCCCTGGTCCACGGCTTTCTTGAAGTGCGCCATCGCTTCGGGAAACGGCGGCACGCGCCCGGCCTGCTCGAGCGCCTTCAGCGTCTGGAACGCCAGGTACGGGTAGACCGCCGCCGCGCCATAGCCGATGAGGCAGGCGATCGCGTGCACCTCGTGCGCGTCGCCGGTCTCGACGATGAGCGAGGTCTTCATGCGGCGGCCATGGCGGATGAGATGGTGGTGCACGGCCGCCGTGGCCAGCAGCGAGGGGATCGGCGCGTGCTGCGGATCGACGCCGTGGTCGCTGAGGATGAGCAGCGTCGCACCACGGTCCACGGCCGCGACCGCCTGCTCGCAGACCGCGCGCACCGCCGCGCGCAGCCCCTCCGGGCCGGCGGCCACCTCGAAGAGCGTCGAGAGCGTGGCCGCCTTGAGGTCCTGCTGGCGCAGCGAGCGGATCGCGGCGAACTCCTGCGGCCAGAGCAGCGGGCTGGTGAGGCGCAGCAGCCGCTTCGGCGCCGGCCCCGCTTCCAGGGGATTCGGCCGCGCGCCCAGCACGGTGTTGAGCGACATGACCAGCTCTTCGCGGATCGGATCGATCGGCGGGTTGGTGACCTGCGCGAAGAGCTGCTTGAAGTACGCGAAGAGCGGCCGCGGCTTGGCGGAGAGCACGGCCAGCGGCGTATCGTCGCCCATCGACCAGATCGGCTCCTTGCCGGTCTTCGCCATGGGTTCGATGATCAGGTGGAGCTCTTCGTCTGTGTAGCCGTAGGCGATCTGGTGGCGCGTGAGGGAGGCGGGCTCAACCAGCACGTCATCCGCGATGTTGCCGTTGAGGATGGCGTCGATGGGGACGACCGTGCGCTGCACCCACTCGCCGTAGGGCTTGGCCGCCGCATAGTCGCGCTTGATCTCGGCGTTCTTCAGGAACCGCTTGCGGCGCGTGTCCACCGCGAGCACCTGGCCAGGGCCGAGCCGGCCTTTCTCGATGATCTCCGACGGCGGGATGTCCACCACGCCGACCTCGGAGGCCATGATGACCCACCGGTCCTTGGTCACCCAGTAGCGCGCCGGGCGCAGGCCGTTGCGGTCGAGCGTGGCCCCCACCACCGCGCCGTCGGTGAACGCCAGCGCCGCCGGCCCGTCCCACGGCTCCATCAGCATCGCGTGGTACTGGTAGAACGCGCGCACCGCTGGGTCAAGCTCGGCCATCCCCTGCCACGCGTCCGGGACGAGCATCATCATGGCGTGCAGCACGTCGCGGCCCGACATCACCAGCAGCTCGAGGACATTGTCGAGGCTCATGGAGTCGGACCCGCCGGGCTGCACGATCGGCAAGAGCTCCGCCAGGTCGCTGCCCCATCGCGCGCAGGAAAGCTCAGGCTCGCGCGCGGCCATCCAGTTCCGGTTGCCCTGCAGCGTGTTGATCTCGCCGTTGTGGCCGAGGAAGCGGAAGGGCTGCGCGAGGAACCAGTTCGGAAACGTGTTGGTCGAGTAGCGCTGGTGGAAGACCGCGATCGCGGAGGCGAAGTCCGGATCGGACAGATCGCGGTAGAAGAGCGAGAGCTGCGGCGCCACGAGCAGGCCTTTGTAGACGATCGTACGGGAGGAAAGGGAGGGCGCGTAGCAGTCCGTGAGCTGCGCGCGGTCCCAGGCGCGCTCGATCTGCCGCCGCACGACGAAGAGCTGCCGCTCGAAGTCCGCCGGCGCGATGGCCTTGGGCCGCGCCAGCAAGACATGCCGGATCGCCGGCAGCGTGCGCGCAGCGCTCTCGCCCAAGACCGAGGCATCCACCGGCACGTCGCGCCATCCGAGCAGCGCGATCTGCCGACCCGCAGTCTGCTCTTCGACGATCCGCATCGCCGCAGCGGCAGCCTGCCGATCCTGCGGCAGGAACACGACGCCAACAGCTAGGTCGCCGGGTGCTTGGGCCGGCTGGCCAAGCGTCGCCAGCACTTTGGCGAAGAGCGCATGCGGAAGCTGGGTGAGGATGCCGGCGCCATCGCCGGTCTTGGCGTCCGCCGACACCGCCCCGCGATGGGTGACGTTGCAGACGCACTGCACCGCCGCCTGGACGATCGCATGGCTGGCCGCCCCGTCAATCGAGGCGACAAACCCGGTGCCGCAGGCGTCGCGCTCGAACACCGGATCATACAAGCCGATGGCTTGTGGCTGCGCTGAAGGCATGGAACACCTGGGGTTACGACGAATCATTCTAGCAGAAATCGGGGACCGCCACCAATTCGGGGACAGTCTGAGCTAGCCCCGAATTACGCGAGGACCTCGCGCAGCAGAGCGGCGGCCTTCGCGTAGATGCCAGGGCGAGTGCGCTCGCGCGGGCCGGCCACGTTCACGATGCGCACCCTGCGCTCCTGAAGCCAGCGGCGGATCTCCGCAGGCCCTGGCGAGCCGGCTTCGACCACCAAGAGCGGCTTTCCGAGCTTCCGCGCGAGCTGCGCGGTGAACGCGGTGCCGCCGGTCAGCGGCCCTTCGGCGATGATGAGCGTGGCGTCCGCGTCGCGCACGTTCCATTCCGTGCGCTGGGCGTACTCGTCCGAGGAGGTTTCGCGTAGCGGGTAGCGGGCGGGGAGGACGCCGTCTTCGGCGCGCCGGCCGCGCGGGCACCAGCCGCCGCAGCCCAGGCCCAGCTCGAGGGCCACGTCGAGCGCGGCGCGGTCCACCCCGGTCTGGCCGCCGGAGATCACCGTCAGGCGCGCGGCACCGTCAGGAGGCACAATGCCGCGTCACAAAGGCGAGGTCCTGCGGCGTGATCGAGACGAACCTCACGCCGGTCTGGAAGGGCGGGGCCGGCTCGCCGTCATCCTTGACCAGCACTTCCCCGCTCCAGACCACCTCGCCGGTGAAGGTCACCGCACGCCCGGGGTAGTCGATCATGATCTGCATGACGGCGCCCCGTTCAAATTTCGTTCCCGTGAAAAAGCAGACGCCGCCGCCGCTCGTGTCATGCGTCCGCGAGGCCACGGGCGCGCCGGCGCCGAGCACCGCGTAGCGCATCCCGAGCTGCGTCTTCAACCGGGCGTACTGGCGGCGTTCCTGAGAAGACATCACGCCGCCCGGAACCGGAGCACCTGCACCAGCACGGCCGTGAACAGCACGGTATTGACCAGCGTGAAGACGCGGAAGGTGACATCGGGGGAGGCCAGCGCGGCGGGCAGCATGAGGACGATGCACATCCAGACACCGACCACCCAGGCCAGGCTGATATCCCGCGAGGACCGGCGCTGCTGGATCTTGACGATGAGGGGGATGTTCCAGAACGGCATGACGACGGCCGCGGTCAGCCCGAGCATGCCGAGGACCCCGCCTGCGCGCGTCATAGCGCAGATACGCTACGACACTGGGTGCGGGTTGTCAAGACGGCCGCGCTAGCGGGCGCGGCCCTTGAAATAGAGCGGCAGCGGCGTGCCCCATGCATCGGTCACGCCGAGGGCCGCGTTGCCTTCGCGCTGGGCGCCTTTCTCGATCCGGTACACCCAGCGGGTGCCCTCGGTGCCGGGCGGCACCGTCACGGTGGTCGCGACCCATACCCCGCTCTCCGACCCCCGCACCGGCACCCAGCCGTCCCGCGCGCCGTCCTGGCGGACGCGGACCATCGAGGCGCGGCCGCCATCGCGGTCCAGATCAAAGTTGAGCGCGCGCACCATCGCCGCCTCAGGCGGAATCTCCGGAAAGACGCGCAGCACAGCACCCGGCCGATCAGGCAGCCGCAGCGAGGCCTCCCGGACAAACCCTTCTGCCGTGGCCGGCGTGACCTCCATCCCAAACAGATTGTTGTCGTTGCCAGAGAGGCCCTGCGCCTGGACGCGAAAGACCAGCCACTCCCCGCGAATTTCCCCTTGAATCGGACGGAACGGGCCGAACGTGACGACCGTGTCGTCCGGTTCTTCCGGCCCGATCACGCGCAACGCCAGCGGAGCGGGGCCATCGCCATACACCGCAAACGCGGTGACGGTGTCCCAGCTCGTGTCCATCTCATCGTAACGGCCGCGCGTGTCCGCATCGATGATCCGGATCACGACCGGCTCGATCTCGCCGGCCGGAACCGCGATAAAGATCTCCTGGCCGTTGGGCCGGGCGCCGTAGCCCACCCGCCCGCCGGGCCCGAACACATAGAACCAGCGCGTGCCGTTCACGGCCGGATCCGGCACCTGCAGCCG
Organism: Candidatus Omnitrophota bacterium; assembly: GCA_023247285.1. The sequence goes on along the minus strand of JAHFGU010000092.1, from coordinate 356 downwards.
CGCCGCAACGCGTGGCGCGTGGAGGCTGCGCACGCCGGACTGCAGGGAGGAGACACCAGCGGAGATGCGGGACTGCGCTTCCCGCAGTTCGGCGCGCATCCACTCGAGCGTTTCCGACGCAGCGCCTGGCCGGCGCTGGCGCGTCACGGTGGGCGGCACGGTCTGCGTCATCGGCGCAGCCGGCGTCGAGGGCGGCGCAGCCGGCGCTGGCGGCAGCGACCTCGTCGGGGGCGGCGCGGCTGGGGGGACCGGCTGTTCCTGTTCTCTGAGCGCATCGAGCGCCGCGTCAATGGTCACCAGGCGGTCGCGCAGCAGCGCCAGGATATCGAGCCGCTCATTCAGCGCCTCGGCATGCC
>JAHFGU010000091.1 GCA_023247285.1 Candidatus Omnitrophota bacterium | reverse complement strand
TTCGTGGTGGTGACGCACGGGGGGGTGATCGCGTCGCTGCTCGCGGACCTGCTCGACGCGGATTACGATGCGATGCTGCGGCGCTTGCGGCTGGATAACGGCGGGATTACCGCGGTGGAATGTGGCGCCGGGCCGCCCCACGTGTGCTGGATCAATGCGGTGGGCCACCTGGATGGGTTGGCGCTGCCGTCCTACCTGACACCGCCTTCCACCGGCCCGGTGCTCGGCGGCGTGGCGGGCCCTCCCCCGGTCTAACGCGTACCGCGCTTCCGCGCTTTGGCTTTTGCCTTCGGTTTACGGCCGGTCCGCGCCGTGCTTGTCGCCTTCGCCGCTTTTGGTGTCGCGGTTTTTTTCGCGCGCTTCGCTCCGGCCTTCGCCTTCGCGGGCGGCGCGATCGCTTGACCGAACGCGCCGACGGTCGGCTTGACCAGCGCGATAAAATCCTGGTAGCGCATCTTGACCGTCTCGGTGTGCGTGCCGCCGTTGAAGACGATCTCCGGCGATTCGCCCAGCCCTTGGTCCGCCGCGACGCGGACGTTGTACAGGTTGCCGAACGGCGACATCGCTCCCACCTCGACGTCGGGAAACGCGGCCTTGACGTCCGCCTCTTTGGCGATCGACAGCGACCCGCCGCCCAACACGCTCTTCAGGCGCTTGCAGTCGATGAGGTGCGTGGCCGACAGCACGCACAGCGCCGGGCCCTGCGCGGTCTTGACCAGCACGCACTTCGCGAGCTGCTTGCCCGGCACGTGCTGCGCGGCGGCGATCTCCTGCGCGGTGTAGACCGGGGGGTGCTTGGCCGTCGTGTAGGGCACCTTGGCCTGATCGAGGAATGCCTTCAGCTTGCTGGAAATCGCCATCCGTCTCCTCCTTCGCGCCGCAGGCCGCCGGAGCCGCTCGGCGCCGGCCGCGCCCTCCGTCAGCCGCGTATCGTAACGCACCTGACCACGCGCTGTCTAGAGCCCACGCGCGATTTGTTTTTTTGACGCTCTCCGCCGCCGCCAGGTAGAATGAGAGCGATGTTGCGCAAGCTGCTGGTGGCCGTCTTGCTGGCCGCGCTGGTCGCCGGCGCGATCGCCGTCACGAACGCGTTTCAGTTGACGGACCGGTTTCGGGACCTCTTCTTCTCCCTGCAGGACTGGCTGCCCGCCACCCTGAACCTCGAGCAGCTCCTTGCCGTCGCCGTCGCCGCCTGCCTGCTGTTCGCCCTCCTCACCGTCCTCGCCTGCGCCGGCCTGCTGGCCCGCCTGAGCATCGGGCATCAGAAACACCTGGCCCGCGTCCTCGCCGCCGGCCGCGAGGCCTCGTTCCTGCGCGACGAGCAGCAGCGCCAGCACCAGCAGCTTGTCACGCTCGGCCGGCAGCTGGCCGAGCAGCTCGACAAGCGGATCATCGTCCAGCGCATCGTCGAGGCGGCCAGCCGGATGACCAGCATCCGCCAGGCGAACTCGATCGCGGCCTGCTGGCTGCTGCACTTCGAGACGGACAGCCTGCGGTTCGAGCGCGGCCAGTACTGCGATGAGAGCCTGTTCACGAAGACGGAGTTCCAGCCGGGGGGAGCGCCCTTCGCGCGCGTCGTCGCGGCGCAGCAGCCGCTCGTGGTGCCGGAGCACGACGACGAGGTGGCGCGCATCATCCGCCCGGACAAGCGCGCGCAGCTCGGCAGCGCCACGCGCGCGCTCCTGATCCCCCTCGTCATCGAGCACACCGTCATCGGCGTCCTGCTGATCTGCTGCCACGCGGATGCCATCGCGCAGTACGAGGCGCAGCGCGCGTTCTTCGACGCGGTGTGGGTGCAGCTGGCGCTGGCGCTGGGCATCGCGGTGCAGGGCGAGGTGGCTATCCTCGACCGGCTCACCGGCACGCACAACCGGGAGTACTTCATGAAGCGCCTGATCCAGGAGATCGAGCGCGCCAACCGGTTCCGCGTGCCGCTGTCGCTGCTCATGGTGGACATCGACAATTTCAAGCAGGTCAACGACATGCTCGGGCACCAGCAGGGCGACGCCGTCCTGAAGATCATCTCCAAGCTGCTGAAGAAGTCGGTCCGCGCGGTGGACCTCGTTGGCCGCTACGGCGGCGAAGAGTTCATCGTGCTGCTGCCGGAGACCGGCCTCGGCGGGGATTCCGGGGCGAGCGCCGGCGCGCTGCTCGTGGCCGAGCGGCTCCGCAAGGAGGTCGAGGAGGAATTTCAAGGGCTGCAGAAGCCGCTCAATCTGACGGTGAGCATCGGCGTGGCCTGCCGGCGGTTTCCAGAAGGCCGCGACATGGAGTACCAGGAGCTCATCCGGCTGGCCGATGAGCAGCTCCTGCGCGCCAAGGGCACGGGCAAGAACAAGATCTGCGTCCTGACGCCTGAAAAAGCGCACGGCGTTTCGTGATGCCGCATGCCTGAGGCGTCGTATGAACTGGCCGTCATCGGCAGCGGGCCCGGGGGCGTGGCGGCCGCGCTGGCGGGGGCGCGGCGCGGGCTGCGCGTGGCGCTCATCGAGCGGGGCGAGGTGGGCGGCGTGTGCCTCAATGTCGGCTGCATCCCGACGAAGGCGCTCGTCGCCGTCGCCCATCTGGCGCGAGGCATCCGCCGCGCGGCGGCGTTCGGCTTGCGCGTGGGCGCGCCGGAAGTGGACTATCCCGCGATCCTCGCGCGCAACGCGCGGATCATCAACACCCTGCGGACCGGGCTGACCGACTTGCTGCGCCGCGAGCGCGTCGAGCTCGTGGCCGGGGAGGCCGTGTTCGAGAGCCCGCGCCGGCTGCGCATGACTCGCGACGGGGCCTCCCGCGCGCTCGAGGCGGACCGGTTCGTGCTCGCCGCGGGGGCGAGCCCCTCGCCGGGCCCGTGGGCATTCGACGAGGCGCGCGTGCTCTCCTATCGCGGCCTGCTGGCGCTGCCCGCGCTGCCCGCGTCGCTGCTCGTCATCGGCGGCGGGGTGATCGGCTGCGAGTTCGCTTCGCTGTTGAGCGCGCTGGGCACTTCGGTCACGATCGTCGAGCAGCAGGCCGCGCTGCTGCCCGGCGAGGATCCGGACGCCTCGCGGTGGCTGACCCGCCGCCTGGAAGCTGACGGGGTGGCGGTGCGCGCCGGGACGACGGTGCAGCGGCTGGAGCCGGCGGCGGCTGGCGTGCGCGCCGAGCTGGCGGACGGCACGCGCTGCGAGGCCGAGCGCGCGCTGATCGCCGTGGGCCTGCAGCCCAACGTCGAGCGCCTCGGATTGGAGGCGGCCGGGGTCGCGCAGCACGCCGCGATCCAAGTCGACGCGACCCTCCGGACCAGCCAGCCGCACATCGCCGCGATCGGCGATTGTCTGGGCGGTCATGGGCTGGCACACTGGGCCAGCGCCGAGGGCGCGCGGGCGGTGCGGCATCTCCTTGGCGATCCGCCGAGTCCGGTGGATCCGGCCGAAGTGCCGCGCTGCATCTTCACGGATCCCGAGGTCGCCCGCATCGGGCCGCTCGAAGCTGAGCTGGACGGGCGCGCGCGCGCCATCCGCCTCTCGTTCGCAGCGCTGGGGAAAAGCCACTGCGATGGGGACGCCGAAGGGTTCGTGAAGCTGCTCGTGGAGCCGTCCACCGATCGCGTGCTCGGGGCCACCATCGTCGGGCCCGAGGCCTCGAGCCTGATCCATGTGGCGGTGCTGGCGGTCGCGCACGGCCTGACCGCCAAGCAGCTTGCCCGCACGATCACCGCGCACCCGACGCTGCCCGAGGGAATCACCGAGGCCGCCGCGCATCTCTATGGCGAGTCGCTCGTGATGGCCGCGCGGCCGTCGGCCCGGGCGCCTCGCGGCGCCGGCGCGCCTTGATGCGACGCCGGTTCCGCGCAGCGTTCGGCGTCTTCGGGATCGGGCTGGTCGCTGTCGCCGCCAGCCAGCTCCCATTCGTGAACTGGCAGCGCATGGCCGCACCCCTCGCTGCGCGGCCGCTCGTGATCCGGCAGGATGCCAAGGGCGACGGCCGATTCCAAGCGCCGCGCAGCGGCGGGCGCAAGCACCGGGGCGTGGATCTGGTGGCGCATCTTAACGATCCGGTGCGCGCGGTCCGCAGCGGCCGGGTCCTCGAGGTCGGCCTGCACCGCGGCCTCGGCCGGTTCGTAGAGCTGGAGCACGCCTTCGGCTATCGCAGCCTCTATGCGCATCTCCAATCTGCGGCGGTGACCGAGGGGCAGCGCGTGCGGCAAGGGCAGGTCATCGGCGCCGTGGGCAAGACCGGCAACGCGCGGCATGCGTGGATCACGCCGCACCTGCATTTCGAGGTGCTGCGCCAGGGCGTCCCCATTGATCCGCTGACGCTGGGCTTGGCGGCGCAGGAGCCGCTTCCGCGGCCGGCGGCCGCGACCGCCTCCGCGTCCGGCGAGAGCGACGACGAGGATGTCCGTGACGGCGGCTGAGGCCGGCGGCCCGTGGCCTGCCGCCGCAGGCTGGTGCGTGCAGGACTGGATGCCAGCCGGCATCCATGCCGGCGTGGCCCGCCGGGACAGCGACCCGGCGCGCCTCTTCGCCGCGCACCCCCATCCGGTCGTCACGGCCGAGGCTGAGCAGGTGCATGGTGCGAGCCTCGCCGTGATGCTCGGCCGCGCGCCTCAGGCGTGCGTCGCTGGATGCGATGCGCTGCTCACCCATCACGCCGACGTAGCACTCCGCGTGCGCACCGCCGACTGCCTGCCGCTCTTCTTCGCCGACCTGGCGCGCCGCGTCATCGGGTTGGCGCACGCCGGCTGGCGGGGCATCGCCGCCTGGCTGCCGGCCCGCATGGTGGCCGCGTTTCATGACGCGTACCACTCGCGCCCGGAAGATCTCCGCGTCGCCGTCGGCCCGGCCATCCGCGCGTGCTGCTACGAGGTCGGGCCGGAGTTCGAGGCGCGCTTCGGCCGGTTCGTGACGCGGGACGGCGGCCGGCGACGCTGCGACCTGGTCGCGGCGGCGATCGCGCAGCTGCGCGGCTGCGGGGTGCGGCCGGCCCATGTGGTAGACTCTCACCAGTGCACCGCCTGCGAGCCTCGGCAGTGGTTTTCGCTGCGCCGCGACGGGCCGGCTACCGGGCGGCTGATGTCGTGCATCCTCATGCCGTCGTAGAGCCTCGCATGCACCGGGCCATCGGCTACCTGTCCAAACGGTTCGTCCACGTCCGCCAGGGTGAGGGCCGGAAGGTCGCCCTGACCTTCCTCTTCTTTTTTCTCATCATCACCTCGTATTACCTCATCAAGCCGGCCAGCCGGTCGCTGGTGCTGGGCGAGCTCGGCTCCCGCGTCGTCCCGTACATCGACCTGGTCGTGGCCGTGCTCATGGGTCCGGTGGTCACCCTCTTCGCGCGGTGCGTGGACCGCGTGTCCAAACCCAGGCTGGTGACCATGTCCTTCTGGGCCACCATCGGCCTGCTGCTGGCGTTCTGGTGGCTGCTGCGCTGGCCGATGCCGTGGATCGCCGGGGCGTTCTACGTCTGGGTCGCGATACTCTCCGTCCTGGTCGTGACGCTCTTCTGGCTTGTGGCCAACGATCTCTACCGGCCCCGCGACGCGAAGCGCCTCTTCGGCTTCATCGGCTCGGGCGGGATCCTCGGCGGCATCGTGGGCTCGTCCATCGCGGCGGTGTGCGCCCAAGTGCTCGGCACGCGGTATCTGCCCCTGCTCTCCGCCGGACTGCTCGTTATCTGCTGGCTCGTCGTCCAGCAGCTCTGGGCGCTGGCCCCGGACCGCGACGCGGACGCCGCGCCCGGCGCTCCCCGCCGGGACACGTTCCTCTCGAACGTCGGGGATTTTGTCCGGCTGATCGTGCAGTCGCGCTATCTCATGCTGCTCATCGCCATGGTGGCGCTGAACAAGGTGATCGCCACCCTCATCTATTACCAGCTCAACCCCTTCATCGAGCACACGTTTCCGCTGCAGGACGCCCGGACGACGTTCACGAGCCTGTTCTTCGGCTCCATGAACGTGCTCTCGTTCGCGATCCAGTTCTTCATGACGAGCTGGGTGCTGCGCCGCCTCGGCCTGGGCGCGGCCCTGCTGGCGCTGCCGGCCGGCCTGCTGATCGGCACGGGTGCCATGCTCGCCCTGCCGGTCTTCTGGCTCGCGGCCGTCACCGAGCTCTACGACGGCTCCATGAACTACTCGCTGCAGCAGACGACGAAAGAGGTGCTCTACCTGCCGATCGACCGGTCGATCCGCTACAAGGTAAAGCCCTTCATCGACATGGTGGTCTTCCGGTTCGGCAAGGGCGTGGCCGCGGTGGTGGGTATTGTGCTGCTCGACGCCCTGCGGATGCCGCCGCGCGTGCTCACCTACATTACCGTGCCGCTGGTGCTGGCGTGGCTGGTCGTCGCGTGGCGGCTGCGGCGCGACTATGTCATCACGATTCGCACCATCGTGCAGGCGCGCGCGGCCGAGCGCCGCGAGGCGGCCGGCGGGGCGAATGGCGGCCAGGGCGCAGGTGAGGCGAACCACGGCACCCCGCTGCTCGAT
>JAHFGU010000010.1:12995-20055 GCA_023247285.1 Candidatus Omnitrophota bacterium | reverse complement strand
GACGATTGTCGTCGGAGGCCATATCGCCAACAGGCCGGGACTCGCCCAGTACATCGACGCGGACTACGTCGTGCCGGGGGAAGGCGTGCGGTGGTTTCGGCAGTTCCTCGGCGAGGAGACCGGCCAGCCCATCCGGCATCCACAGATTTCGTCCGCCATCGGAACGCGGACCATGGGCCTGCCGGTGGGGAACAGGGGGCGTAACGTGGCAGCGACCTTGATCCCTTCGGTCGGCTGCCCGATGGGATGCAACTTCTGCGCCACCTCCGCGATGTTCGGGGGCAAGGGGAAGTTCATCAACTTCTACGAGACCGGCGACGAGCTGTTCCGTGTCATGTGCGGCATCGAACAGGGCATGGGGGTGCGCTCGTTCTTCGTCATGGACGAGAACTTCCTCCTGCACAAGAAGCGCGCCCTGCGGCTCTTGGAGCTGATCGAACAGCACGGCAAGGCCTGGGCGCTCTACGTCTTCAGTTCGGCGCACGTGGTGCGATCCTATCCCATCGAGCAGCTCGTGCGCCTGGGCATTTCATGGGTGTGGATGGGGCTGGAGGGCAAGCACAGCCAGTACGCCAAATTGCAGGGCATTGATACCCGTGAGCTGGTGCGCACCCTGCAGGCGCATGGGATCCGGGTGCTCGGCTCCAGCATCATCGGGCTTGAGGAGCACACCCCGGAGAATCTCGATGAGGCCATCGAGTACGCCGTCAGCCACGGCACCGACTTTCACCAGTTCATGCTCTATACCCCGATTCCCGGCACCGCGCTGTACGCGGAGCATCTCGCCAACAAGACGCTCCTCGACCCCAGCGACTATCAGGAGGGGGATATGCACGGGCAGTCGGTTTTCAGACACAAGCATCCGCACCTGAAGCCTGGGCAAGAAACCGAGTTCATCCTGAAGGCGTTTCGGCGGGATTTCGAGGTGAACGGGCCGAGCGTCCTGCGCATCGCGCGGACCACCCTGAATGGGTGGAAGCGATATCAGCACGACCGGGATCCGCGCATTCGGGATCGCTTTGCCTGGGAGGCGAGAACCCTGGCGGTCGTGTATCCGGCGACGCTGTGGGCAGCGGTATGGTGGTTCCGCGAGAACAACCCGGCGCTGTGCAGGAAACTCACAGCGCTGTTGGAGGAGATTAAACGGGAGGTTGGATTCAAGGCGAGGTTGGCGGCGTTATTGGCGGGGCGGCTCGTCTTATGGAGCCTGCGCAAGGAGGCCGAGCGTCTGAAAGCGGGGAGCACCGACGAACCCCCGACGTTTTATGAAGCCAATACCCCCATGTTGCGTGGCAGGCGGCAGTGGACGTTTCCTGTGATGCCCATCAAATGGGTCGCCGCGGGTCGGCAGGAGGCCTGACATCCGATGACCCTTCGACTCGCTTCGCTCGCTCAGGGTCATGGTGAGCGACCAAAGGGGGTCGAACCATGATCCCGCTGGCTTCCAATCCGCCGAAGCCGGATCAACCCGAGCGGCCTGACGTGAAGTATCTGCCCCGCCACTGCCCGTTCCTCAACAAAGAGGTCTGGGCGATCCTCACGAAACAGATAGGCGGGACTTGGAGGATCGTCAACTGCTTGGACAAGCAACAGCCCTGCTTCGAGCACGACTGTGCTTTTACGGTTGATGGCGGCAACTGGCCCTTTGACCACGTGACCGTTGATGATAGACAACTCAAGGACAAGCCGTAACCCCGCCACCTGGCTGTCGCTGATGGATTTCCACCAAGCGCCCTTCATCGTCATTTGGGAAACCACGCAGGCGTGTGACCTCGCCTGCGTGCACTGCCGGGCCACGGCTCAGCCCTTGCCGCTTCCCGGTGAGCTGAGTCATGAGGAGGGCCTGGCGCTCCTTGATGAGATCGCGGACATGGGCGCAAAAGTCTGCGTGCTCAGCGGCGGCGATCCCTTGAAGCGCGCGGACTTGCTGGATTTCGTCCAACACGGGAAATCGAGGGGTCTGCGCATGGCGACGATCCCCGCCGCTACCCCACGGCTCACCCGGCACGTCATCCAAGCCCTGAAGGACGCTGGCCTTGACCAGTTGGCGCTGAGCCTCGATGCCAGCACGCCGGAGGCGCATGACCGATTTCGTGGAGTGGCCGGCGCCTTCCAGAAGACCCTGGAGGCGATCCGGTGGGCTCATGAGGTGCAGCTTCCTATCCAGATCAACACGGTCATGAGTCAGCACAACTTCAACGATGTGGACCAGCTCATCGGGTTGGTGCATCAGCTTGGCGTGGTCTTCTGGGAGGTATTCTTCCTCGTGCCGGTTGGGCGGGGAGCGGAGATTCCGGGCCTGTCTGCCGAGCAGGATGAGCAGGTATTCGCCAAATTGTACAAGGTGGCGCGCCGGGCGTCGTTCATCGTGAAGATCACCGAGGCTCCGCACTTTCGGCGGTACTCCTGTGAACGGCGCATGGAGGGGCTTGGGGTCGATCCGGGGCAGCTTGCCTGGAACGGCGTTGAGCTGCCGGCGGAGCTGCGCCAATCCGAAGGACCTCGCGGCTCCATTGGACAGGCGCCCCAAGCGGTCAACGCGGGCAAGGGCTTCGTATTTGTCGCGTACAACGGCGAGGTCTACCCCAGCGGGTTTCTCCCACTGTCGGCTGGGAACGTTCGCCAGACCCCACTCCGCGTTATCTATCAGACCTCGGCGCTTTTTCAGGCGCTGCGCGATTTCAATCGTCTCAAGGGACGGTGCGGCGTGTGTGAATACCGCGCCATCTGTGGGGGCTCGCGCTCGCGGGCCTACGCTGTCACCGGCGACTACCTCGCCGAAGAGCCCTGCTGCGCCTATGTTCCGCAGACGATGGTGTCGCGGAGCTCGACATGACGATTGGCTGGACTGACATCCGGCGGGAGCCGTTCCGCCTGCTCTTTCCTCTTGGGGTTCTCTTTGGCTGCCTCGGGATCAGCCACTGGCTCTGGTACGCGCTGGGCTGGTCGAGCGCGTCCCGGTTTGTCCATGCCTCAATCCAGATCGGGGCGTATCTGTATTGCTTCATCGCGGGGTTCCTCTGGACGGCAATGCCCCGCATGACCGGCTCAGCGCCTGCGACATCCGCTGAGCTCTTGGCCGTGCTCCTGCTGTTGGCATCGCAGCAGCTTGCGCTGGGTCTCCGCATGCCGGTTGCCGCACAGGGCTGCTTTGCCGGGCTGCTTGTGATGCTCGCTACCTTTGCCATCCGCCGGATGGCGCGACGGCACGGGTCGGGTGGACCACCCACAGAATTCGTCTGGGTGCTGATCGGTGTCTTGTTCGGCCTCATCGGGAGTGCGCTTGTCATCTTCGGCCAGAGCGCCCTCGGGTCATCTCTATGGATGGCTCTCGGCAGGCCGTTCGCCCAGCAGGGGTTCGTGCTCGCCGTGGTGCTCGGTGTCGGGGGCTTCATGGCCCCGCGGTTGATGGGCCGTGGATTTAAGTGGTCTGCAGAGAGGCCGGTCGCTCCGGAGGTCATCGAGCGAATCCGTCATCGGCGGATCCGCTGGCATCTGGCGGCTGCCGCGGCATTGGCGGTGAGCTTCGCCCTGGAGGGTCTGGGGCTGGTCCGGGTCGCGTATACCGCCAGAGCCGCAGTGGTGAGCATGGAGTTGTTCTGGACGACGCGGCTTCACCGGCCTCCCGCCGTTCCGGACGGCTACGCGAAGCTGCTCTGGATCTCGCTCTGGATGGTGGTAGCAGGATTTTGGGCTGCGGCGGTCTGGCCGCGCTACCGGATTGCGATGCTCCACCTGGTGCTGATCGGCGGATTCAGTCTCATGACCTTTGCGGTCGGCACCATGGTGGTCCTCAACCACGCGGGACAAGCACAGCGGTTGCGCCGACCGCTCTGGGTCCTCACGGTTGTGGCGATTGGCATCCTTGCGGCAACCGTCACACGGGTGCTTGCCGATGTGTGGCCGGTTCACTATCTTTCGCTCCTCGCAACAACCTCGTGTTTGTGGCTCATCAGCGGGCTCGCCTGGGTCATCTTTGCGCTGCCGTGTGTGTTCACCCGGGCACCCGAAGGCGTTTTGGAACGGCTGCACGAAGAAGCTCAACAGCGCCTCAGGCGGCCTTCCTGCGCTGTGGACGCGGGCCGTACAAGCTGCCCCTCATGAGGTCAGACCGGCGGCTAGGCTGGCCTCTCGGAGGTAGCGCCGCCTTGCCCTATACCAGGAGAGGGTGCCAGGATAAGGCCGCATTCGCTCCAGAGATTGGCCGAGGATCGGCCTACTTGGGGCGGAGTTTCCTTCTTGCTTATTTGTGGCTGAACGAACCTAGTCAAGGGACCAGTTAGAGTCCCGTCGCCCCCAGTTCCGTAGAGACTTCACGCCTGTCTCCCGGTGTGCTGTTTTACTGTTGTCATACAATGTCTTGCAGAGCGCGGCGGTAGCTGGCTACGTCGTGAAGAGACGGAGGGTGCAGGCATGGCAACGATTGGGTCGAAAAACTTTAAGAACGCGGATGAGGTGAGGACGTTTGCCAAGGGCAAGGTAGAGGTGGTCAAGCTAGGCGATGCCACGATCGGCCGGGCCACGTTTGAGCCAGGCTGGCGGTGGTCCACCTGTGTGAAGCCGCTGGCCAACACGAACAGTTGCGAGGCCGCGCACTTCGGGTACCAGGTCTCGGGCACGATGCGCATTCGCATGGATGACGGGACAGAGCTGGAGTGCAAGGCGGGCGACGTGGCCCTCGTGCCACCAGGCCATGATGCGTGGGTCGTGGGCAACGAACCTGTGGTGATTGTGGATTTCCAAGGGATGCCTCATTACGCCAAGCAGGCAACGAGCCAAGCGGCACGGGCGCGTGCGTGACATCTCAAGCTACGTGGTGGATGACAAGATTTGCTGTGTGGACATCTCGCCGAACGAGGAAATGATTCGCGAGCACGCCCGACAAGGCGGCTTCCCCGCCAATCGTATCTCGCAAGTGAAGGCGGTCCTTGATCCGGTCACAGGCGGCGCGTGACTGAAGGTGAGCGGCACGGCTCACTAGGACGCTGGTCCGGGGAGTTTTTGAAGTCAGCATAACGGCGGCTTCGAGTGAGTGAGGCCGCCATTATAGCATTTGCTATACTAGACCTCATGAACGCCCTGCCAAAAATCTGTTCGTGGTTGGCCATCGCCTCCATCGTCGCGACGGGCCTGATCCACGCGATCGAGGCACCGGGCAGCTTCGGAGAGGCGGCGTATAAGGGCTGGCTGTTCGCTCTCAACGGCGTTGGCGCCTTGGTGGCTGCGTGCGGCATCTCCCATGGCAAGAGCCGCGTGGGGTGGAATTTGGGACTCTTGATTGCCGCCGGTTCCTTGGTTGGCTACGTGGCCAGCCGCACCGTCGGATTGCCCGGCATTCCGGCTGAGCCCGAGGCCTGGCTTGAGCCGCTCGGCGTCGCCTCCTTAGTGGCCGAGGGGCTGTTTGTCGCCTGCTGGACCGTGTCATTGCGTGGATGAGCAAGCTCCCGCGGGTCACCCTGCTGTTTTGGATTATGAAGATCGCGGCGACCACGCTGGGCGAGACGGCCGGAGACCTTCTGTCGATGACGCTGAAGGTCGGCTACGCGGTGAGCTCCATGATGTTGATCGGGCTGCTGGTCGTCACCCTGGTGATGCAATTGAAGGCGACACGATACCACCCCTCGCTGTATTGGACCGTCATCCTGTTGACCAGCACGGCCGGCACCACCATGTCCGATTACATGGATCGCACCTTGGGGCTCGGCTACGCTAAGGGCGCTCTCATGTTGGCGGCCATGTTGGCGGCGATTTTTGCGTACTGGCGCTACAGCGCGCATTCGTTTTCCATCCAGGATATTCGAACGTTTAAAGGCGAAGCGCTGTATTGGACCGCTATCCTCTTCTCCAATACCTTGGGGACCGCGCTGGGTGATTTCTTGGCTGATAATTCCGGTCTTGGGTTTGCCGGCGGGGCGTTTTTGATCGGCGGCTTGCTGGCGCTGACAGCCTTGGCCGCAGGCTCGGCCCGCGTGTCCAAGACCGTCTTATTTTGGGTCGCGTTTGTCCTGACCCGTCCGTTCGGTGCCACCATGGGGGATGTGCTCACAAAACCAACGGAAAAAGGCGGGCTCAACTTCGGGACCATCGGCTCATCGTTCACACTCGGAGCCATCCTGGCAGCGCTGATTTTGTACACCGCGCTGTCTCAACAGCAGGAAGCGCGCGTTGTGGCTAAGGCGGAGCGCTGAACATCAAGGGGTCGAGGCTGATGCGTCGGATTGAATCGGCGATGCCTGCCTTCAAGGCACGCCTGATTGTGCTGGGTGAATGGCTCTTCCGCCAGCGCAGCTGGACCCCGATTCCCTTCATGCTGGCGCTCGCCCTGATTTCAGTTAAGGAATCCAGGGATGGCATTGCGTGGGGGCCCGGGCTTGTCCTCCTTGCGTGCGGCGAGGGGTTGCGGATCTGGGGGGTGGCCGTGGTGGGCAAGGGGAGCCGTACGCGCGGCGGCGGCGTGGACCGGCTGGTGACGCATGGCCTCTATGCGCATGTTCGCAATCCGCTGTATCTCGGGAACTTTCTCTTGACGCTCGGCGCGACCTTCATCTCGGAGCTCCTCTGGCTGATCCCGGTGATCATCGCGCTGTTCGCGGCGCAGTATATCCCGATTGTGCTCTGGGAAGAGAGCGTGCTGGCGCAGCGGTTTGGGCCGCAGTACGCCGCGTACTGTCAGCACGTGCCTCGCTGGCTTCCGCGCTGGCGCCCTCAAACTCCGGGAGGCGTCGCCACGCCTTACCGGTGGCGCGCGGCATTCCGGAGCGAGCGGAGCACGTTTGCGACGCTCGCGGTGCTCATGCTCGTCATGATCGCCAAAGAGGACCTGCGGCATCTCCCAAAGCATTTCCGGAAGCATCCGCTCCGCCCGGCGCCCGCCGCGCCGCAGCCTCGCGGCGGTCTGTAAGGCGATGCGCCTTTTTCGCAAGTTTCGAAAACCCCGCTTCCTGATCGTCTACCCGCTGGCGGCATGGACGTTCATCGTCGCGCACACGACGCGGCGCTCGCTCCATGTCGGTATTGTGCTCGTCCTCTTCGGCGAACTCATCCGCCTGTGGGCCAACGG
>JAHFGU010000010.1:0-12895 GCA_023247285.1 Candidatus Omnitrophota bacterium | reverse complement strand
TCCTGATCGTCTACCCGCTGGCGGCATGGACGTTCATCGTCGCGCACACGACGCGGCGCTCGCTCCATGTCGGTATTGTGCTCGTCCTCTTCGGCGAACTCATCCGCCTGTGGGCCAACGGGTATGTCGGCCATGTGAAGGTGAACTGGACGGATCGCGAGCAGGGACAACGGAAGATCGGCCACCTCGTCACCGCAGGCCCCTACGCGTTTATTCGGCACCCGCTCTACTTCGGGAGTCTGCTGATCGGGGTCGGCATGCTGGTAATTGCCGGCAATCCGTGGGTGCTGCTGGTGGCGCCGGCGGCCTTCATCCTGGTCTATCGACGAAAGATGGCCGAGGAAGAAGCCACCCTGCGCCACGAGTGGCCCCAGGAGTTCGAGCGGTATCAGGGGGCGGTGCCGCGCTGGGTGCCCACCTGGCGGCGCTATCCCCAGCGTCACGGTCAGTGGAGTTGGCGAGGCATTCTGGCGAGCAAGGAGTTGAGGACACTGGCGTGGGTGGTGATCCTGCTGATCCTCCTCTTTTTTCGGGCGGAGCTCATTCAGCGGCGCCACGCCTTGTTGCAGAAGCATGCGATGGAGCACCTCTGCCTGCTCTGGATCGTCATCCTGTTGGCGGTTGGCGGTGGACTGGTTGAGTTGTTTCGACTCGAGCGGGGTACGCACAGCCGCGCGAACGCCTGATCGGGCGGGTTCCCCCTGATGAACGTCGAAGGCTCCTCAGCCACCGCATCCAGCCGCCGGCATCTCGTTATTTTCGTTGGTTCGCTGGCCGCGCTGCTGGTCTACCTATTCCTGCGTGTGGTCGTCCAGGCGCGCCCGTCGGTCCAGGAATGGCCGCTCCTGGCGGCGCTGGTCGTCGGCGGCCTGCCGCTGGTCTGGGACATCCTGCGCCAGCTCCTGCGCCGCGAATGGGGCGCGGATCTCATTGCCGCGCTGTCGATCATCACCGCGGTGCTCCTGCAGGAATATCTGGCCGGGGCCTTCATCGTCCTGATGCTGGCGAGCGGCACCCTGCTCGAGGACTACGCCGTGCGCAACGCCGCCTCGGTGCTCCGCGCGCTCGCCCGCCGCGTGCCTTCCGTCGCCCATCGCAAAGTTGATGGGCAGATGGTTGACCTGGCCCTCGATGCCGTTGCCGTCGGCGAGACGCTGGTGGTCTTTCCCCATGAGGTCTGTCCGGTCGACGGCGTGGTGCTCGAGGGCCACGGCGCGATGGACGAGTCCTTTTTAACCGGCGAGCCGTTCCAGATGTCCAAGGCGCCGGGTGCCGCCGTGATCTCAGGCGCGGTGAACGGCGAGGCCGCGCTGACGATCCGCGCCACCAAGCGGGCCCAGGACTCCCGCTACGCGAAGATCATGGAGGTCATGCGCGCGACCGAACAGCACCAACCGCGGCTCCGCCGGCTGGCGGACCAGCTGGGCGGGCTCTACGCGCCGTTGGCGCTGGCGGTGGCGGGGATCGCCTGGGCGTGGAGCGGCCAGGCCAGCCGCTTTCTCGCCGTGTTGGTCATCGCCACGCCGTGCCCGCTGCTGATCGGCATTCCGGTGGCCATCATCGGCGCTGTGTCGCTGTGCGCGAGACGGTCGATCATCGTGAAGAAGCCGGTGGTGCTGGAACAGATCACGACCTGCACGACGGCGATTTTCGATAAGACGGGAACGCTGACCTACGGAGAACCCCGCCTGTCCGAGGTCCTCTGCGTCCCAGGGGTCACGCGCCAGGACGCGCTGGGGTTCGCCGCGAGCCTGGAGCAGTATTCGAAGCATCCGCTGGCGAGGGCGGTGCTCGCCGCGGCGCGCGAGGAATCGGTCGTGGTCCACGAAGCCTCGCAGGTCAGCGAAGCGCCCGGCGACGGGCTGCGCGGAGCCGTCTTGGGCCGAATGGCGCAGGTCACGGGCCGAGCGAAGCTCGGCCGCGAGCAGGCGTCCGCCATGACGGATCTGCCGGCGGCGCCGTCGGGGCTCGAGTGCGTGGTCCTTGTCGATGGGCATCCGGCAGCGGCGTTGCGATTCCGCGATCAGCCGAGGGCTGAGGGGCGCCCGTTCATCGCGCACCTCGGCCCGAAGCACCGGCTCTCGCGCCTTCTCATGGTGTCCGGCGATCGCGAGGCCGAGGTCGCGTCTCTGGCGAAGCAGGTGGGGATTGCCGAGGTGTTCGCGCAGCAGAGCCCTGAGGACAAGCTGGCGCTCGTCCGGCGCGAGACCGCGCGCGCCAACACGCTCGTCGTCGGTGACGGGATCAATGACGCCCCGGCGCTCATGGCCGCGACCGTGGGGGTGGCCATCGGCCATCGCAGCGATGTCGCGGGTGAAGCGGCCGGCGTGGTGATCATGGACAGCTCGCTGCAGAAGCTGGATGAGTTCCTGCATATCAGCGCGCGCATGCGGCGCGTGGCGCTCCAGAGCGCCGTGGGAGGCATGGTCGCCAGCCTCGCCGGCATGACCGCTGCGGCCACCGGGCACCTCTCGCCGGTGATGGGCGCCATGGCGCAGGAGCTCATCGACTTGGTCGCCGTGGTCAATGCGCTGCGCGCCGCGCGCCCGCCCACAGCGCTGACCGACTACCACGCATGATCCAGGTCATAGAATCCCGGCGGGCATCGCGCTATGGTGGCGGTGTTGGGGGTCGAGAGTTCGTTGACACCCGGAGCACCCCATGGGGTTCAGTGACGAGCTCCGATACGATCATGAAGTGCTGCGCGCGAAACTCTCCACGCTTGAGGGGTATCTGCCTTCGTGCCGTGAGTGCGCGTGCACGCTGTCCCGCCTGACGGATTCCCTCGCAACCTGCCTGCGCTCGCACACCGAACGGGAAGAGCAGCTCCTCGCGACACTCGCCGGCCGGCAACGCACCCCCTGGGGTGAGCCGCTCCAGCATCTGCACGATGCGCATGAGAATCAGCGCACGCGGCTGGCCATCCTGCACGAGCTCCTCACCACGCCCGAGCCGGCTTCCGAGGAGCAGATCGCCACGCACGCCTCGCACCTCGTGAAGGACCTGCGGGAGCACATGGCGGTGGAGGAGCGCCAGTTCTTCCCCATCATCGATCGAGCCGGCGGGGGCGAGGTCGCGACGGCGGTTGATGAGACATCGGTCGAACTGTTGGGTCTGGCGTAACCGCAGCGCGGAGGTGGGAGATGGCCCTCATCAAATGGATGGGCGAGGATGTGCTGGAGCCGTTTCGCGAGTTCGGGGAGTTCCCACGAGAGATCAACCGCTTGTTCGGGCGGCCGCTGTTCCCGGCGCCGTGGCTGGCGCCGAAGAACATCGAGCAGTGGTTCCCCGATGTGGATATCACGGAGGAGAAGGACCGCCTCCTCGTCAAAGCTGATCTGCCGGGGATGAAGCAGGAGGAGATTGCGGTCGAGGTGTCCGAGGGCGTGCTGACCATTCGGGGGGAGCGCAAGCGCGAGTCGGAGACGAAGGATGCGAAGACATACCGGGTGGAGCGCAGCTATGGCAGCTTCCTGCGCAGCTTTACCCTCCCCGCCGGGGTCGATGCGGCCAAGG
This sequence comes from Candidatus Omnitrophota bacterium, assembly GCA_023247285.1. The sequence continues at coordinate 9,379 of JAHFGU010000010.1, read as the reverse complement.
TGAACGCGGCCTATAAGAGCGGTGTGTTGGAGATCACGCTGCCCAAGCTCGCCGCGGCGAAGGCCAAGCAGGTCAAGGTGGAGGTGAAGTGAGGGGGGTGGGGGCGGGAGCCGGCACGCTGAGGAGAATGAGGTGGTCGGAGGTTGCGATGGACACGCGGCGATTGTGGAGCATGTGGTGGTCTGGTGTGTTTGCGCTGGCGGCCGGCGTCCATCTGGTGCGGACGCTGGCGCACATCCCCGTCACGATCGGAACGGTGGCGATCCCGATGTGGGTGAGCTGGGTGGTGTGTCCCATCGCCGGCGTCCTCTCAGCATGGCTGGCGCGGATCGCCTTGGAGAAGCAGCAGCCGACACCGCCGCGCCCCCCCACCATGGCGCTTGGCGATTTCCACCCGAAGGCGGCCGGCAAGGACGAGCCTCAGCATGCGGGTCAGACGTCCGGTGGCACCCGTCCCGGCGCCCCCGAGTGGGGCAACGACCGGCCGGACGAGTAGGAGGACGCGATGCCGAGCGTGGAAGAGTTGCAGGCTGAGCACCGGTTGATTCGCCACACGCTGTCGGTGTTTCAGGAGGTGCTCGCAGACTCGCAGCCTGCAGAGGTGGCCCAGGACGTCCACCAGGCAATCGTCGAGTTGCTGGAGGCGCACCTCCGCAAGGAGGAGCAGACGACGGCTCCCTATGAGGGCCGGATTCAGGCTGTTCTGAGAGCGACTCGGCTTCCTGATCACGCCGAGCCCAAGGTCGTGCTCCGGGATCTCGGGATGCTCTTTGCCGCATGGCGGCACGTGCCGACGGGGCTCCTGACCATCCACCTCAGGCATCTGATCGATGAGTTGCGGGAGTGTTTTGAGGAGGAAGAGCACCAGGTGTTTCCGATTGTCGAGCATGCGGCGGAAGAACGCGGGAGGCTGCTATGCAAATCCGTGAGCTCATGACGGCCGAGCCGGAGGCCTGCCTGGCAACCGATAGCTGCGCTGCGGCGGTCGCGATCATGCGGCGGCGCAACTGCGGGTTCGTGCCGGTTGTGGACAGCCACGCCGCCAAGCGGCTGATTGGGGTCGTGACGGATCGGGATATCGCGCTGCATCTGGGCCAGGCGGATGACACCGCAGATGATGTGCCGGTGAAGGCCTGCCTGACGGCGGACGTCAAGAGCATCGGCCCGAGCGCGAGCCTGAACGAGGCGGCTGCGCTTATGGAGCAGTTCGCCATTCACCGGCTGCCCGTGGTCGAGAACGGGCGGGTCGTCGGGGTGCTTTCGCTGAAAGACATCGCCGTGGCCGCCGACAAACGCTGGGCGTATCCCGAATCGGCCACGGCAGAGCAGAAACTCGGAGAGATCGTGGAGGCCATCGCCTCAGCCCGGAGCTAGCCGGGGATTCGCGCCCGCTCTCTTGAATGTGAAGGTGGTGAACCGCTCATGCCACGATCAGTTGCTCGTCAGACAAGGCTGCTCAGCATCGGGCTCGCCGCACTGGCGCTGATCGGGTACGCGGGGGAGATTCCGCTTCTCGGCGCGGCGATCTTTCCAGGCGCATGGCTGTGTCATCTGCTTTGGGTGCACACAGCGGCTGCTCCCATGTGGGCGCGGATCCTCTGGGTGTGCATGGCGGGTAGTGCGTCCTATTTCCTGTACGGCGTCATCCTGATCCTGCTGGTCGGCCTCTTGCGCGGCCTGCTCCGTCTCAATCTCCGAGAAGGCGCGTATCCGCTCGTCTCGCTGGACGCCATCAAGTGGGCGATCAGCACCGCGCTGAAGTCCCCTGTCTCGATCACGTTTCTCAGCGTTCTCCTCCTGACGCCCTTCGCGGCCCTCTTCTATCGTCTCATGGGGGCGAAGATCGGCCGAGAGGTGCAGATCAACTCCAAGTCCTGCGCTGATCCCTCGCTGTTGGAGATCGGGGACCGGTCGGTGATCGGAGGTCATGCGACGATTGTGGGGCACCTCTTTGAAGAGGGCCGGCTCATCCTCAAACGGGTCCGCATCGGCCAGCGCGTTGTCGTGGGGCTCAATGCGATCATCCTGCCCGGGGTCGACGTTGGCGACGGGGCGGTGATCGCCGCGGGCGCCGTGGTGCCCAAAGACACCCGCATCGCGCCCGGGAGCGTCTACCTGGGCGCGCCGAGCGAGCCGCGGAGGCCTTCACGAAGCGCAGGGTCGCGGGCACGCCCTCTCTGCGCTCCTTGTCCGGACACGGTGGAATCATGGCGCTGACTGCGATCGCGCAGAGGAGGCGTGCGATGAGCGCGATTGAGCGGCTGAAGCGCGATCATGCCATCCTGCGCTCGAAGCTCGAGGTGTTGGAGGCGGGTCTCCGGATGGGGCCGGAGACCTGGTACGTGCTCCGCGAGGTGTGCTTTACGCTCTCGCGGCAGCTCCGGGACCACATGCAGCGCGAAGAGGACCTGGTCATGGCCTGCCGCAAGGCGATGAAGCCTCACGTGCTGGCCGAGCTGGCCGCGGAACACCGTGACGAGCCGGAGCACCTGCGGACGATCAACCGCCTCTTCGTGGAGGAGCACGGCCATACGCTCGATCGGATCCGGCCGGCGCTCACCGAGGTGATTCAAGGCCTTCGGCACCACATGACTGAAGAGGAGCGTGACTTGTTCCCGATCCTTGAGCAGGCGCTGGCCGCGCGGGAGCCTGCGAACGCTCAGGCGCAGCAGCCGTCAGGGGCGCCGTTGCATGCATGCATGACGGTCAACAGCGTGCTGCATCAGTACCCGGCGACCAGCGGCGTCTTCGAGGACCTCTTCGTGAACATCCCGTATGAGGGGTGTGATTGTCTTGATGAGGTCGCCTGGCGGCGCGGGATGGATGTCCAGGAGCTGTTGGACCGGCTTGGACAATCAGCGCTCTCTGGGTCTCCAACCGGCGAGCGCGCGCAGGAGAAAGAGGTGTGTGCCTGTCGATGATGCAGGAGCGGGTCGCATGGGCATCAAGCTGACCGGACAGATCGAGGAAAGCAAAAAAGCGCCGATCGCCAGATGGACGACGCAGCGGATCGCGCCGTCAGCACGCGCTCGAACAGGTGGCGGCGCGCACCAGGAAGGCACGCTGTGGCGCCAGAAGATGCAGTCGCTGGCACTCCGGATCTCGAAGCGGCGGCTGCGGCGACACGCCTCCGGTGCGCCGATGAAGCACGGCCAATAGGATGAACGGAGGACGCGATCATGAATGTCCGCGAACTGATGACCGCTGATCCAGACGCGTGCACGCCACAGGACACGCTGGGCTTCGCGGGCCGGATCATGCGGCGGCGCCGGTGCGGGTTCGTCCCTGTCATCGACAGCCGGGCGACCAAACAGGTGATCGGCGTCCTCACGGATCGCGATATCGCCCTGTGTCTGACCCAGGCTGATGTCCAGGCCAGCCGGGTGACGGTCGCAGACTGCATGACGAAGGAGCCTAAGACGGTTGCCCCTGAGGCCGAGCTGGAAGAGGCGGCTCGGGTCATGGAGCAGCATGCCGTGCACCGATTGCCGGTGGTGGAAGACGGCAAACTGGTGGGGATTCTCTCCCTGAAGGACATCGCCCGAGCGGCTCGAAAGGAATGGGCGGGCACGGGGCCGCGCAGGACGGAGCAGCAGATGGCCGATATCATCGAAGCGATCGCCACCGCGCAGGCCGCACGAAAGGACTGAAAGGAGCAGCTGATGACCAGGCCGCGGCGCGTCTTGATGGCCTACGACGGATCACACGGAGCCAAGCAAGCGCTCGAAGATCTGAAGCGCAACCGTGCCGGATTGCCGGACGGCATGGAGGTCATCGTGCTCTGTGTTGCCGACATCTGGACGGCGGCACGATCGACTTCGTTCTGGGTGGATGGCCTGGATGCCGCACCAGTGACGGCGGCTCAACTGCAAACACTCCAGACAGTCGAACGCCAAGAGCTCAAACAGGCGCGGGGGATTGCCTTGGAAGCGTGCCAGGCGCTGCAAACCGCCTGCCCCGGCTGGAAGGTCCGGGCAGAATCCGCTGCGGATGCACCGGCGTGGGGTATTATCAAGCGGGCTGAAGAGTGGCATGCCGATTTGATCGTCCTGGGATCGCATGGACGCTCGGCACTCGGTCGGTTCATCGCCGGCAGCGTCTCGCAAGCGGTCGTCAGAGACGCCCCCTGCGGTGTCCGTGTTGTCCACGGGCGGCTGGCTAAGCGCGATGCGCCGCCATGTCTCATGATCGGGTTCGACGGCTCGCCGGATGCCGAGGCGGCGGTTGCGGCCGTCGCAGAGCGCGTGTGGCCTGCCAGGAGCACGGTGCGCATGGTGACGGCCATTGATGGGGCCTTGTCGGCCGCCGTGCCGACGCTCCGATGGATCGAAGGACGCAACCGCCAGGCGTCCTCGTGGATGCGCCGGATGATCGACGATCCGGTTCACCGGCTCCGTGCAGCCGGACTCTTCGTTGCCCCGGTGGTCAAGCGAGGCGATCCGAGAACGGTCCTGGTCGAGGAAGCCAAGCGCTGGGATGCTGACGGCCTCTTCGTGGGGGCGCGGGGCTTGCGAGGGATCAAACGGTTCTTGCTTGGCAGCGTCTCAACGGCGGTGGCCATGCGAGCCCCCTGTCCGGTCGAGGTCGTGCGCCCGGCCGTGCCGCGCACCGGCGCGAGCCAAGACTCGATCCACGATGTGGAGCAGTTCGACCGTGGTGCCGCGGGTCAGGTCACCCATCGTGAGGAACAACGATGAGGGTTCGAGGGCGTGGGCGCCGTGACGGCTGGCAGGACAGCAAGGCCCGCATGCCTCGGCGGCTGACGATCCTCATGATGACCAACACCTATACGCCGTTCGTCGGCGGCATCGAGCGGTCGATCAAAGACTTCACGGCCGCCTTTCGCCGGCGCGGCCACCGGGTGGTGATCGTCGCCCCGGTGCATGCGGGGATGCCGAGGCATGAGCCTGATGTCATCAGGATCCCGGCGATCCGCGGCCGGTTCCGTGGCTCGGCATTCTCCGTGGCGCTGCCCATGCCGCTGGGTGTGCTCCGGACGTTGAAGCGGTTGCAGCCGGATCTCATCCACGCGCACCACCCCTTTCTCATGGGGAACACGGCGCTCCGGTTCGCCCGCGCCTTCGACGCGCCGCTGGTCTACACCCACCATGTCCGGTTCGAGGAGTACACGCATTATCTGCCGCTGGACTCGCCGATGGCGGAACGCTTCATGGCGGGGCTGTCGATTGCGTACGCGAACCTCTGTGAGCAGGTCATTGCGCCCAGCGACAGTGTCGCAGCGCTCCTGCGGGCCTGGGGAGTCCGGCGCCCCATTGCCGTCGTGCCGACCGGTGTCGAGATCAGCCGGTTTGCTCACGGGGATGGCGCGGCCGCCCGGCGCGCCTTCGGCATTCCTCGCGGTGCGTTCCTCGTGGGTCATATCGGGCGCCTGGCATCGGAGAAGAATCTTGGGTTCCTCGCGCAGGCCCTCGCGCTGTTCTTGCGGGCCCACCCGCAGGCCCATTGTTTCATCGCCGGGCGCGGATCCTGCGAAGACGATATACGCCGCACCCTTCACCGCGCAGGCGTTGCCGGCCGGCTCCATATGGCCGGCATCCTGGAACGGCAGCAGTTGGTCGATTGCTACCACGCAATGGATGCCTTTGCCTTTACGTCCAAGACGGAAACGCAGGGCATCGTCTTGATCGAAGCGATGGCCGCCGGGGTGCCCGTCATCGCGCTGGACGCTTCAGGGGTCCGTGAAGTGGTTCAGGATGGGTATAACGGGCGGCTGCTCTCCTCATCGGCGCGCGTCGAGGACTACGTGAGGGCGCTCCGATGGGTTGCCACGGCAGCCCCCCGCACGCGTCGTGACGTAGGGCGGGCCGCCAAAGAAGCGGCGAAGGCCTTTTCGCTCTCCCGATGCGCCCAGCGCGCCCTGGCCCTGTATCGCGTCGTGCTGGCACGGGGGCGAGCGGCGCGAGCCCCCCGCGACGGCGCCTGGGCGCAGGCGATGCGCCGCATGCAGACGGAATGGCAGCTCTTGAGAAACGTCACGCATGCGACAAGGACCGCCCTCATGCGGCTCGATGGCACCGCGGATCGCGAGCCGCAGCGATGAGATGGGCCTGGCGCCTTGGACAGATTGCCGGGATCAGCGTCCATGTGCATGGGACATTTCTCTTCCTCTTGGCCTGGGTGGCGATGAGCCGTTTCCTCATCCGGCACCGCATCGTGGATGCGATCGACGGGCTGGTGTTCATCCTGCTGCTCTTTGGCATCGTGGTGATCCACGAGCTGGCGCATGCCTTGGCCGCCAAACGGTTCGGCATTGCGACGCGGGATATCATCTTGCTGCCCATCGGCGGCGTGTCCCGGATGGAGCGGATGCCGAGCCGCCCCACGCAAGAATTGCTCGTGGCGCTGGCCGGCCCGGCCGTGAACATCGCGTTGGCAGGCGTGCTGTGGCTCGTGCTCGCGCCGGGCGCAGGCCTTGCCGGACTGACGCCGACCTCATGGGTGGGAGGCCCCCTGCTCATCAAGCTCTTCTGGGCGAACGTCTCGCTGGCGGTGTTCAACCTGTTGCCGGCCTTTCCGATGGACGGCGGCCGGGTGCTGCGGGCGTTCTTGGCGATGCGGATGGACCGCGCCCGGGCGACCCAGATCGCTGCCAACATCGGCCAGGGCCTCGCCCTCTGGTTTGGCTTCCTAGGCCTCTTCGTCAACCCCGTGTTGCTGTTCATCGCCTTGTTCGTCTGGATCGGCGCAGCGGAAGAGGCGATGGCCGCACAGATGCACTCAGCGCTCGGCGATGTCCCGGTGAGCCGCGCGATGATCACGGAGTTTCAGACGCTTGCACCCACCGATACGCTGGCGCAGGCTGTGGAGCATGTGCTCGCAGGCTTCCAGCAAGACTTTCCGGTGGTGGAAGCCGGGCAGGTCGTCGGGGTCCTCACGCAGGGGAGGTTATTGGCTGCGCTCGCCCAACGCGGAGAGGGCACGCGTGTCCGGGAGGTCATGCAGCAGCAGTTTGAGACAGCTGAGCCTGCTGAAATGCTGGAGCAGGCCTTGGCCCGCCTCCATCGCCACGACTGCCATACCCTGCCGGTTGCCCAGCATGGGCGCCTGGTCGGCATGGTAACCATGGAGAACGTCGGCGAGCTCTTGATGATCCAGGCGGCCCTACGGAAGCGAGCCAATGGGCGTGGCGAGATGCCGGGACGATCCTAGTGGGGTGCGGGGAGCTCGTCAAAGTCCAAGGCAAGGCCGATCCGCTTCTCGCCGGCTGCGGTGTCTGGCAATCCATGCATCCGGACGATGCGGCCGTGCCCCGCGAGCTGGGCATAGGGAAATTCCGCGCTGTGGGCGGGCGGAATCGTCAGGGAGAAGGCCACCAGCTCGCCGAGATGGATGAGGGGTTTCCACGGTGCCGTCGTGCAGTAGGCTCCGGTGAGGCTGAGGTCGGTGAGGCGGCCCTCGTGGGTGAACGGCGGCTGTTCGATGCCGGAGATGGTCAGGCGGATGGCTGCCTCGAGCCTGATCCGGCGCTGCCGGCGGCGCTCCAGGCAATTGGCAGGCCCGACGACTTGATTCCGGCCGCGATGCTTGGCCTCGTATAGGCGCTGGTCCGCTGTCCGTAAGAGGGCGCTCAGCGTCGGCCCGTCGTCAGGGAACACCGCGATCCCCACGCTCAGGGTGAGCGATGGTGGCGCGCCGCCTGCCGCGCTCGCGTGAGCCATAGAGAACTCGGTGACGGTTTGCCGCAGGCGTTCAGCCGCCACCATGGCCCCAGGGGCTGCGGTCTCAGGCAGCAGGACGGCGAATTCATCGCCCCCGTACCGCCCCACCACCTCGCCAGACCGGCGGCCGATCCGCAGCGCGCCCCCTACGGTTTTGAGCAGCTCGTCCCCGGCCAGGTGGCCATACGTGTCGTTGTAGGTTTTCAGCCCGTCGAGGTCTGCCATGGCCACCGCCAGCGGTCGAGGGTGGCGGCTGGCCCGCGCGAATTCGCTCGCGCACGCCTCCATGAACCCGGCGCGATTGGGCAGCGTGGTGAGCGGATCGCGCATCGCCTGCTCGGCGAGATGGCGCTCGCGCCGTTTCTGCACGGCGTTGGTGCGGACGGCCACCAGCGCCCACGTCGTGCCCGCCGAGGAGCACCGCAACGGCGTGTAGCTGGTGGAGACCGGCAGCCGCCGCCCTTGATCCGCCGCGATCGTGTATTCCGCAGCCGCCACTGGCCTGCGACGCCGCACGGCTTTGAGCCCTGGGCAGCGCTCCGGATGGTTCGCGAGGGGACACCCGCGCGCATCCTGGCACGCCAGTAACGCGCTGCACTCGCTCCCGGCCACATCCTGGACCCGCCGCCCCATCAAGCGCTCCAGGGCATGATTCATCGCCAGGATCCGGCGGCGCTCATCGATCACCATCAACCCATCACAGGAATCCCACAAGAGCTGCGGGATCGGCGCCGTGTGGCCGTCGGCGCCGAGGGATTGGCGCAGCGCCAACGTGAGGGCTTCGACGTCCACGCGGCGGCGCCACGTGAGGCCGTCCAGGCGACAGGGTCCGTCGGCGTCGGGATCGACGCCGAAGGCGCGAAAGACCTCCCGCGCCCTTGGATGGATGCGTTCGACGTCCTGGACAACCATCTCGCCGGTGATCACAGGCTCTAGCTGATCGGCGGGGGACGGTTCGGAGGCCTCTCGCAGGAACTGATCGATAGCTGGAAAGACCCGCGCCTCTTCTTCGGCCAGCTGCTCCCGTAAGCTGGCGATGGCATTCGCGGCGCAGGCGCAGAGGTGATCGACGGGCACAGCCGTGCACCGTCCGAGCAATTCCAGGAGCGCTGCCGCTGTCTTCCGGTGATGCTCGTGGTCGGCGAGCAGCTGCAAGCCGCGCTCGTCCGACTGCCGCCGCAGGGCCTCTCGCAGCTTACCGAAGAGCCGCTCTTCCCGCTCCGTATGGTCGCGGAGCAGGCGGGCGATCGAGTGGGTCAGAGGCTGGAGCGCGCTCGGAGCAGCCGGCGGACACGCCAGCCGCTCATCGAGGCGGGTGAGGGTGATCCGCAGGACGTCATGATCGTGTCGCAGCCCATCCGTGGCTCGCATGGGCGGTCCCCCTGAGATTCCGCAACACCCCCATCCTCAAGTGCGAAGCAAGTGTACAGCCTCGCCGCCCCGCGTTCTATGACCGCCATCATGCGGCGCGCGCATCGAAGATGACGCAGATCATAGTCGATGCTATAGCAGGTGCTGTAAAGTGTCCTGCAGAGGATCATCATGCAGCCGAGTGGTGAGATCAAAGGACGCATCGACCGGCTCCGGGCCATCCGCAAGCGCTTGCGATGGTCCGAGGAGTTCTGCGCCTATCAGCTGGGGGTGACCTATTCGACGCTGAACCGGTGGGAGCGCGGCGAATCGCTGCCGCGCAGCCGCGC
>JAHFGU010000090.1 GCA_023247285.1 Candidatus Omnitrophota bacterium | reverse complement strand
TGAAGCGCCAACGGATCAGCATCCGTCCCGGCTGGCAGGTGTTTACCGTCAGCGTGCCGGCGGTGGGCCGCGGCAGCCAGGCGCTTGAGGTGGCGCTCCGCGTGCCTGAGCACGGCCTGGCCGAGCAGCGGCGCGCGTACACCGAAGTGGTAGGGCCGCCGCGGATCCTGCTGGTGCAGCCGCCGGCCGTCGTCGCCCCGCCGCTGGCCGCCGCGCTGCAGCGGCGCCAGATCGACGTGGCGTTCGCGCGGCCCTCCGACGTGCCGTCCGACCCGGCGCGGCTGCTGGAGTACGACGCGGTCCTGCTCTTTGGCATGCCGAAGTCCGCGCTCACCGCCGAGCAGGCGGGAGCGCTCGACGCCTATGTCCGGCGCTTGGGCGGCGGCCTCGTCATGGCCGGCCTCGGCGGCGAGCTGGCGCATGAAGTCTCGACCCCAGCGCCGCTGGATCCCCTGCTGCCGGTGCGCTTCGAGCCGAAAGGGCTGCAGGAATCCACGCGGCGCGTCTGCATGATCCTGCTGATCGACCGCTCCGCCTCCATGCTCGGCCCCCGCATCGCGGCCACCAAGCGCGCCGCGATTGCGCTGCTCAATCAACTCGCGCCGGAGGACCTCGTCGGCGTCCTGGCCTTCGACGTGAAGCCCTACATCGTCGCCGAGGTCCAGCCGGCAGCACAGGTGACCGCGTGGATCGCGGACAAGCTCGCCTCGCTGCGGTCAAGCGGCGGCACCGACATTTATCCAGCGCTGGCCGCGGCCCACAACCGGCTGGAGCTGACCGGGGCCACCGTGCAGCACATCATCCTGCTCTCCGACGGCAACACGCCGGTGAACGAGGCGGCGTACCGGGCGCTGTTCGCCGGGTTTCGCCGCGAGCGCGTCACGGTGAGCGCGATCGGCGTCGGGGCCGCGTTCATCAACGACGCCTACCTCGGATGGGTGGCGCGGGAAACCGGCGGCACGTATTATCAGCTGCGCAGCCTCAACGACCTGCCGCGGCTGGTGGCCCACGACGCGGAGCAGGCGACGGGCCGGCTGCCGTTCGCCGAAGGCCGGGTTCTGCCGCAGCGGGCGCCGGAGACGGACTGGTTCGCCGACATCGCGGACTGGCCGGCGCTCAAGGGCTACCTGACGGCGACGGTCAAGCCCGGCGCGCAGACGGACCTCGTCGTCAACACCGGTCAGACGCAGGAACCGCTGCTGGCGCGCTGGTGGGTGGGGCAGGGCCGCGTCGCCTCGTTTCTGTCCGACGCGGACACGCGGTGGTCGCCGGACTGGGTGTGCTGGCCAGAGTTCGGCGGAGTCTGGGCGCAGATCCTGCGGTGGGCGATGCGGCCGCGGTTGACCGAGGAGCTCTTCGTGCGCACCGATGCATCCGGCCGCGTGCCCCAGCTCATCCTCGAAGGCCTGATCGAACATCCGCACGGCACGCTCATCTCGCCGGACGACTCGGGCACCCGCGCGCCGCTGTCGCTGATCCAGACCGGCCGGTGGAGCTGGCAGGCCTCGCTCGACCAGGTGCCCAGCGGCTGGTATCAGTTGGCGCTCGAGATGCAGCCCTCCGGCGGTACTGCCGGCCGCGCCGAGCATCAACCGGCGGATCAGGCGGAAGCCGCGGGCCGCCAGAGCGCGGCTCCGCTGACCGCCACGCGCTGGGTGCTCGTCGGCACGCCGCCCTCTGCCGGCCGCGAGCAGCCAGGCCAGCCGCCGCAGGAGGCGCTGCTGCGCCAGATCGCGCGCGCGACAGCCGGCTCCGTCGATGCGCCGGACCGGGCGCTGCTGCCGCCGACGTCCTCGGTGACGGCCACGGAGCCGCTGCTGGCCTGGTGGCTGCCGGCGGTGCTGCTGCTGCTCTTGGCGGACGTGGCGTTGCGCGGCGGCACGCTGCTCGGATGATGGCCCGTCGCGCCGCGTCGATCCTGCTCGCGGCGGCGCTGGCGGCAGCCGCGCCATCCGCCTTCGCGGTCGGTCCTCGCCCGTCGCTCTTCCGCGGCGTCGTCGTCGCGGACAGCCCGCCCGGGGTCCGCGTGGTCAGCCTCGAGGAAGCCGCCCAGGCCTACCAGGCCGACCTGCGGCCCGAGGACGTCATCGTCCGCATCAACGACGCGCAGGTCCGCTCCATCGACGAGTTCGCCGAGGTCTCCGCCGCGCTCAAGGGGGCGAGCGAAGCGGCCGTGTTGGTGTTCCGCAACGGGCAGCCGCGGCAGCTGCGCGTGCACCTCTTCAGCCTGCCGGTGCGATCGGCGTGGGGCATCGAGTTTATCCCGGAGCATGATATCCGGTTCGCGCAGCCGGACATCGGCTTCGCCTACTGGAGCCGGCTCGGCCAGGGGTTCGAGCGCGCGGACAAGCCCGGCGATGCGCTCGATGCGTATCTCAACGCGCTGCACAACGTGCCCGGCGATCTTGCCACCGCGCTGCGCGCCGAGGAGCTGCTGCTGCGCGTCATCCGGCAGCGCCTGGAGCAGCCGGGTGGCATGGCTGACGGGGTGCGCTTGTTGCGGCAGGCCTCGGTCATGATGGAGCGGCTCTTTGACCGGCCGCTCTCGGCTGACCAGCTCGACCGGATCCGCGAGCAGCTGCGCGAGACGCTCGAGGCCCTCCGCGCCGCCCGCTTGAAAACCAGACAGCCGTCTCGTATACTCACTCCGAATACCTCATCCTGATGGCCAAATCATTGACGAAGCGCCAGCATACCGTGCTCCAAACGATCCGCGATTGGATCAAGCAGCGCGGCTACCCGCCGACGATCCGGGAGCTCGGCCAGCAGCTTGGGATCAAGAGCCTGCGCGGCGTCACGACCCATCTGGATGCCATCGCCAAAAAAGGGTTCCTCAAGCGCGAGCCGCGGGCGCGCAGCATCAGCCTGCTGGACGCCATGGCGCCCTTCGAGCAGGCGATCCAGGTGCCCATCGTGGGCCGGATCCAGGCGGGCGCGCCGGTCATCGCGCAGGAGCAGGTGGAGGGCCATGTCGTGGTGGACGGCGGCTGGCTCGGCGCCGCCGGCGAGGGCGGCCAGCACTTCGCCCTCAAGGTGCGCGGCGACAGCATGATCATGGCCGGCATCCTCGAGGGCGATTATGTCATCATCAAGCAGCAGCCATCCGCGGAGAACGGCGAGATCATCGTCGCCCTGCTGGGGGACGAGGCCACCATCAAGCGCTTCTTCAAAGAAGAGCGCCGCGTCCGGCTCCAGCCCGCCCATCCGACGATGGCGCCGATCTTGGTCGCGGACGGCGAGCCGCTGACGATCCTCGGCAAGGTGGTCGCGGTGTTCCGCAAGGTGGCGTAGTCCATGCGGCTCCCGGGGCCGTCGAGGATCGAGAGGGCCAAGCGGGACCATCCCGAATATTTTTGGCGCAACATCGGGTGGACGGCGCTCTTCTGCCTCGCGGCCGCGCTGGTATTTTGGTTCCTCATACCTCGCGATGAGCTGCACAGCTTCTTTCGCCGGCATCAGCCGGCCACGTCGTTCCCTAAGGATCATGAGTCCGTTCCCATGCCTGCCGGCACGCCGGACCGCGGCTAGAGCCCGTCCCTGTGTCTCCGCGCTGCTCGTAGGATTCCTCGCCGCCGGGTGCGCCGGGCTGTGTCCGTGCGCCCCATCGCGGCTGCGCGGGGCCTCGAACTCAGCGCTGCTGGACGAGTGGCTGGCCCAGCATCCGATCGGCCCGGATCAGGAGCTTGCCGCCGCCGAGCTGCACCGCACGCCTGAAGCCGGCCTGCACGTCGTGCAGGTGCGCAACAGCGAGCCGATGCACCTCCATGCCGCCCACGATCTCAAGGTGATGCTCTGCCGGGGCAAGGGCATGCTGTATCTCGGCCCGCGGATGGTTCCCATGAAGCCAGGCGACGTCATCCCGATCCCGCGCAATACCCCGCACGCGTTCGTCAACACCGCCCTCGAGCCGGCGGTGCTCTTCCTGGTCATCACCCCGCCGCTTGACGGCACCGATCGAGTCCTCATCCAATAGCCCCTCCCGCTCCTTGACGCGCCGTTCTCGCCTCAGGTAAGGTTGGACGAGATGCGGCGAGGCTCGTCGATCGCACGCAGAGGAGGACGCGCATGGACAGCACACGGGGCGTCTGGTTGGCAGTATGTGCGTGTAGCGCAGCGGGAATGCTGCTGTGCTGTTCATCTGTCGGATTTGCCGCAGACGATCCGGCCGCTGAAGCCTCGCCGGTTCCCGATGCCCACGCAGTCGTTGCAGCCGCGCCGGCCGCTCAAGGACCTGCCGCGGCAGCGACGCAAGCTCTCCCGGCTGAACCGCCCATGGATGCTGCGGCGGTGCGCGCGCTGCTGGAAGACATCACCGATCCCGAGCTGCGCGAGGCGATGGCGCAAGAACTTCAGGAGATGGACGGTGCGGGCGCGCCTGCGGCCGCAGAGGCTCCGCAGCACGAGCCTACCGTCGAGAGCCAGCCCGTAACACCGATCCCCTCCGCCTCCGCGGAGTGAGCTCGGCTCCGCCAAGAATTCGGGGACAGCCGCCGAATGTAATTCGGTGGCTGTCCCCGAATTAATTGGTGACGGCGCGGCAGAGCGCGGCGGCCGCGAGGCCGAGGTAGGTGCCGAGCGCGTTGCCGGCCATCGCGAGAACGAGCCCGACCGGTGCAAGCGCGCGATCGTAGACTGCGCCGACGAGCGGGGCTGACACTACTCCGCCGATGTTGGCCTGGCTGGCGGTTGCCAGGATACCCAGCGGCAGGCGCAGCAGGCGTCCCGCCGCGAGCAGGACGACGGCGTGGATGAGGACGACGATGAGGCCGACGAGCAGCCAGGCGGGCGCTGCCAGCAGCGCGTGCGCCTGCGCCTGGGCGCCGGTCGCGGCCAAGACCAGATACAGGAAGGGATAGCCGGCGCGCGCAGCGCCGCCGGCCAGGCGGCGCAGCGGGGCCAGCAGCGACGCGGCCAGGGCGGCGGTCGTGACGAGCAGCACGCTCCAGCCCGCCGCGGAGGCGACGAAAGCGAACCGCGGCAGGCGCTCGCCAAGGACGCGCGTGGCCGCGGTGAGCGCGCCGATGAGCAGCACCGACGCCCAGAGCGCCCAGCCTGCGCCCCGCGCATCGCGCCCGTTCGGCTCCGACGCAGGCAGCGGTTCCGCCGCCGCATCCTCAGCGGCGGGGACCGCGCGCAGCCACCGATCCACGGCCGGCTGCGCGCCGGACGCGGCCACCAGCACCGCCATCCAGCCGTACGCGATAATCGCGTCCACCATGATGAGCGGCGCGAACATGCTCTGCGGCGTGTCGAGCAGCGCGCGCAGCGCCAGCAGGTTCATCGTCCCGCCGGTCCAGGTGCCGGCCAGCGCCCCAGCACCCCGCCATGCCTCCGGCGGCAAGCTCCGCGCCAGCAGGTGTACGCCGACCGCGGTCCCCAACATCACGCCCCCGGCGCCGGCCGCGGCGGCCGCGCAGGCGCGCGCGCCGGTCTGCGCCATCGAACGCAGGTCTACGCCGAGCAGCAGTAATCCCAGCGCCAGCGGCAGCGCCCAGCCCGTGATTGCAGGATAGAGCGGATGCGCGGCCGGCAGCCAGCCTGCCGTGCTGAGCGCCATCGGGATCGCATAGCACCAGACCGGCAGCGGCAACCAGCGAAATACCGGCCGCAACGCAGGGGCGCGATCCGCCCGGAGGAGCAGGGCGACGAGAAGAGGAAGAATGACGAGCGGGGGGATCATCCCCCCACCTGCCGTCGGCGTCGTATGCGGCACTGAGCTGTCGGAACGACGCCGGGCCAGCGGCGACGCAGAGAACCGTGATAGCCGGCCGTCCGCCTCCGGTGGACAACGGTAGGTAGGGGGATCACGGCACGTACGCGCCGAACGACACGGCCTGCCCGTCGACCGTGCTGCCGGCCGGCAGCGCCGCCAGCGGATGCCCCAGCCGCTCCGCCACGCGGATCCTGCGCACGGCCTTGCCGGTGCCCGGGCCTTCAATGATCTCGTCCTCGCCGGCGTACAGCATGACATGCACGATGCGCGATGGGTCGCCGCGTTCGGAAAGGAAGATGAGGTCGCCCGGCCGCGGCGCAGCCACGGCTTCCGCCCGCAACGACTGCTCGTGCGCGTCCCGCGGGATCTCCACGCCGGCGGCGCGATAGGCCAGGCTCACCAGCCCTGAGCAATCCACGCCGGCTACGAGTGCTGGGTCGCCGGCGCCAGGAGACCGTCCGCCCCAGACGTACGGATCGCCGATCAGCAGCTCGGCGGCGCGGATGATGAGGCGGCGCTTCTCAGCCGGCGGCAGGGCGCGCACCTCGTCGAGGGCGCGCGCCGCCTCGCCGGCCAGCCACAGGCGGCCGCCGTCCAGCATCCTCACCTGCCACACCTGGCCGCCCATGTCGACCGCAGCCAGCCGTGCGCCGATCGGGAACCGCCACGGCGAAGGCTGCAAGAGGCGCGCGTCGCGCCATCCGACGGCCCACTTCTGCGTGATCACGATGGTCGGCGGCTCCTCCGGATCCACGGCTGCGAGGGCGGCCTCCGGCACCCAGCCGGGATACCCCTGCCACCGCCGCG
>JAHFGU010000204.1 GCA_023247285.1 Candidatus Omnitrophota bacterium | reverse complement strand
GCCGCCGAGGAGGGCGAGCTCGTCGCGCTCCTCGGGCCGAACGGAAGCGGCAAGTCCACGCTCATGAACACGGTCTCCGGCCTGCTCCGGCCGCGCGCCGGCACGATCACCTTCCGCGGCGCGCCGATCGCGGGCCTGCCGGCCCACCGGATCGTCGCGCGCGGGATCGCGCACGTCCTCGAGCGCCGCCGGCTCTTTCCCTACCTCAGCGTCGAGCAGAACGTCCGGCTCGGGGCGTACGCGGAGGCCGCGCGCGCGGGACGCGAGGCCCAGCTCGCGCGGGTGAAGGCGCTCTTCCCGATCGTCGAGGCGCGCGCGGGCCAGCTCGCGCGCACGCTCTCGGGCGGCGAGCAGCAGATGGTCGCGATCGCGCGCGGCCTCATGGCGCAGCCCCGGCTCCTGATGATCGACGAGCCCTTCCTCGGGCTCGCGCCCCGCGTGGTCGCCGAGCTCGTCGAGGCGATCCGCCGCATCAACCGCGAGGGGATCACCGTCGTCTTCATCGAGCAGAACGTCGAGATGGCGCTCTCGCTCGCCCGGCGCGGTTACATCCTCGAGTCGGGACGCGTGGTGCTCGAGGGGCGCTCGGAGGAGCTCCTTCGCTCGCCGGAGGTGCGGCGCATCTTCCTTGGGGGCTGAGGGCGATGCCATCCGGTGTCCCCAACTGGAGACACGCGAACACAAGGCTGATCACTGGGCACGTGCCCGGGAGGGAGCTTTCATGAACGATTCCGCTTGACAGCTTCGACCGAGGGGGATCACGGCGTGTCGGCAGCCCATGGCGGACGCCGCCCTGGCGGGCCGCACCGACCCGGCAAGGATCGCCGGGCAGGGGTTGTACGGAAAAATCATGGAACGCCGCGCGATCGCCTGTTATGGAGCGCCACGGACGCTCGAAAATCGAGGTGTAGAGTCGGCGCAGAGGAAAAGAGGAGTCGCCGATGAACACCGACCTTCGTCCCACCGTTGAGCCCGGCGAGGAGCTGGACCAGCTCGGCGACGAGATCGCCGAGCTGTCCGCCCACCTCGAGGCGGCCACCGCCCGCCTTCTCGATCTGATCCGCGAGTTCGACGCGCGCGGCGGCTGGAACACCGGCTTCCGCTCGTGCGCCGCGTGGCTTGCGTGGCGCGTCGGGCTCGACCTGGGCGCGGCGCGCGAGCGCGTGAGGGTGGCGCGCGCCCTCCCCACGCTGCCGCGGCTGGCCCAGGCTCTCGCCCGCGGCGAGCTCTCGTACGCGAAGGTCCGGGCGCTCACGCGCGTCGCCACCCCGGAGACCGAGGAGCGGCTGCTCGCCGTGGGCCGGGCCGGCACCGCCGACCACGTCGAGCGCATCGTGCGCGGCTGGCGCCGCGTGGACCGCAAGGCCGAAGTGCGGGAGACCGCCCGGCGCCACGCGAGCCGGGCGCTGCACGTGTATCAGGACGAGGACGGCATGGTCGTCATCCGCGGGCGGCTGGCACCGGAGGTCGGCGCCGTGCTCGTGCAGGCGCTGGCCGCGGGGCGCGAGGCGCTCTATCAGCAGGCGCGCGACGTTTCCGCGGAAACGTGTTGGAGTGCACCCCTGGCGTGAGACAGAGAAACGGGTGACAGTTCTCCGGGGGAGGACTGATGCCTGGACAGCGATTCCGGCTCTTCAACCGGGAGTTCAAGGAGGCGGCCGTCCGCCGGATCTTGGCGGGCGAGAAGATTCGCGCGGTGGCCGACGACTTGGGGCTGCGTCGGCAGCTGCTGTACACCTGGCTCGACTATTACGAGCGGGGCGGGCCCGACGCGCTGGTGCCGCGGGGCCGGCCGTGGAAGGCGGTCGCGTTGGCCCGGAGGCGGGCGCTGGCGCAGGAGCCGAGTGGCCGCGCCCGCGCCGACGGCGGGAAGGGTGAGCCGAAACCCGACCCCCGACTGACCGACCTGGAGCGCAAGGTGGGTCAGCAGGCGTTGGAGATCGATTTTTTCAAAGCAGCCTTGCGGCACGTCAAGGAGCCACCCCGGCCGAGCGGCGGGCGTGGCGCCAGAGCGTCTTCGCGCTCATCCACGCGATGACGCCCCCGCAAGGCACCCTGGCCATCGAGCGGATGTGCGCGCTGACCGGGGTCAGCCGCGCCAGCTACTATCGGCACTGGCATCAGATCGCCCCGCGCCGGGAAGAGACCGCGCTGCGGGATGTGCTCCAGCGGCTGGCCATCGGCCACCGACACTACGGCTACCGCCGGCTGGGCGTGCTGCTGCGGCGCGAGGGCTGGGCGGTCAACCACAAGCGCGTGCTGCGGCTCATGCGCACGGATAATCTGCTGTGTCTGCGCCGGCGCGCGTTCATCCCGGCGACCACGGACTCGCGCCATGACTGGCGGGTGGTGCCGAACCTCGCGCGCGGCATGCAGGTGACTGGCCTCGATCAGCTCTGGGTTGCCGACATCACGTACCTGCGGCTACTCGAGGAGTTCGCGTTTCTGGCCGTGGTGCTCGATGCGTTCAGCCGCCGCGTCGTCGGCTGGGCGGTGGAGATCCACCTGCGGGCCAGCCTGGCGGTGGCCGCGCTCGAGATGGCCCTGGCCGCGCGCCGCCCGCTGTCGGGACAGCTGATCCATCACTCCGACCGCGGGGTGCAGTATGCGTGTGCGGAGTACAGCGCCCTGCTGGCCGCCCACGGGATCCAGCCGAGCATGAGCCGGATCGGCTCGCCGTACGACAACGCCAAGGCTGAGAGCTTTATGAGCACGCTGAAGCGCGAGGAGGTCGACGGGCGCGCGTACCGCGATGCCGACGAGGCCCGCCGCTCGATCGGGACGTTCATCGAGGAGGTTTACAATCGGCAGCGGCTGCACTCGGCGCTGAGCTACGTGGCGCCCGCCGACTTCGAGGCGACGG
>JAHFGU010000089.1 GCA_023247285.1 Candidatus Omnitrophota bacterium | reverse complement strand
TGACCGGCCGGCCGTCGTGCCAGCGGATGTTGGGGCGCAGCGTGAAGGTCAGGATGAGGCCGTCGGGGCTGACCGTCCACGACTCGGCCAGGTCGCCGACGATCTCCAGCCGCTCGTTATATTTGAGCAGCCCGTTGAACAGCAGCCCGACGATGTCGCCCGAGGCGCTGTCGCTGGCGAGGATCGGCAGCAGCCGGCTCGCATCGCCGATGGACCCGACCACCAGCGCATCACCCCGCGCCGGCTGGGGCTCAGTGGCGGCCGATGCCGCCGCGGGCAGACCGGCGCTCAGGATGACGGCGAGCACCGCGCCCCGAACGCCCCATTCGCTCATGTATCGCCCAGCCTTAGAGCTTCGGAAAATACCGGACCAGGAACTCTCGAGGCGTGAGGATGCCAATGCCCTGGAATGCGCCGAGGGCGCGGATGTCCTTCAAATTCCCGGTGATCAGGACGTCGGCCTGTGCGTCGACTGCACATTCCAGAATCCGGTTATCAGCCTCAACACGCCTGATCACGGAGAGGCGAGACGTGGGAACAACCAGGGTCAGCACCAGCTTGAGGCGCCGCCGGAGGGCTCGGAGCCGCTTCTCATCCCACCCCGCCTTGGCCTGCAGGGTCTTCTCCAGTTCACCCAGGATAAAGGGCGAGCTGAACGCGCGGACTTTGCCATCCACCACCAATCGGAGCACGTTCGCGGGCGGGCTCTCGGCAGGAAACGCCAGGGCTGAGAAGAGGACGTTCGTATCAACTCAACCACGACCCGAAGGAGGTCACCTCCGGGAGGCATCAATCAAACGTTCAACGTCCTCTTCCGTGCGGATGCCGGCCCTCTGCGCCTTGCGCCTCCCATAGTCGAAGAGGGCCTGCCATTCCTGGTCTTCAACTTCGTAGCGCCGCAGCGCCTCGCGAACTAGCTCTGAGCGGGTCATCCCCTTGGCGTGGGCCGTCTTCATGATCCGCGCAAAGAGCCTGGGCGGCAACGAAATGGTCACGACTCTGCTGTTCCGCATGGGTCTCTCCTGTTATTACTTTGTCATATCTAAATGGAACCACCTATGCATCTTAACATTCGGGGTGGTTCCATTGACCCCGAGCAAGCGAAGCGCGTCGAGGGGTTACCCTTCGACTTCGCTCAGGGTCAATGCGCCTCATGGTAAGATGCAATTGTGGGCGCATTTAGTGTAGCTCACTTGTTCTGGGACGGTCAAGCCTGCGAGAAGCGTTGGGGCGTCGCGAGCAAATTCCGGTGCCACATTACCATTTCCTGCTAGCGCTGAAGCAGTTACTCATAATCGAAGGGCGAGAAATCTGCGGGGGCGCCAACGGCACATACGGTCACTCCGTGTGCCGTCGTGAAGCCTTCGGCCCCCGTTGTCCCCAATCAGCCGACTCGCCGATAATCTTGCGAAGACAGGAGGGCTTCGGATGCATCCCGTCAAGAAACGCTTCTTCGCTACAGCCACACCGGCTTGGATCATAGGAACCCACGACCTGGATGCCCTCAGAGACGGCCCATTCTCTGAGTACCGTTTCAACGGTCTCAACAATCCGATACCGAGAGGACTGTTGAAACCGTTGATAGGTCACCGGATGGTAGGGTGGCAACAAGATGACCGGCCGCACACCGTCTTTCTGCAGCCCTTCCACTAATGCACGTAATTGCTGCAGTGCGGTTGTGTTGATTTGATGAAACCGCTCCAAACTGTAAACTTGGCCCTCCTGCACATAGTTCAGGGCTATCGTGTGCACCTCAGCCGGCGTGCGCACACGTGTCTGACGATCGTAGACCAGCGATCCATCGGAGCGCTTAATTTCACGTTCATCCTCCGCTTGGGTCGTTGGATAATAGGCGCCGTGCTCCTGGCGGTTCCAGAGGGCGGCCAGCGTTCTCTGAAAATACCGTGGCGAGAACAGTTCCGCAATGCGCTGCAATGAATATCCGGCCGCGTCAGATACGCGCGCTCTATTACGGAGAAGACCCAGCCGCCTGGCCGCCGCCTCATAAAAGCGCTGGAGCGTCGTCCAACGGCTTTGCCCATGATGGACATTCAAGATCCATGGATCCAGCGCCAGGATGAGCATGCGAGGCAGCCTCTCCTTCTCCCGCAGCAGCTCATACAGAGCGAGGTCGTCTTCCAGCACGGCTCCCGAAACACTATAGTTCTGAAATGTTTGGCCCGGAAACATCTCCCGACTCACCTGCATAGATCGGCTCGATCCGAACACACCGATGGTGATCGGCCGTTGCGAACCCTCGATGTAATACTGTTGGAGCAGCCGCTCATCGTAGTTGGACAGGTTGGCGACATCATGCCCATCAAGCAAGAGGCGTACAATGCCCTGTTCATAGGCTCCGCGATGGAATATGTGTCCGGGGTCAACCACATAGTTGGCGGTTCCCAGCAACAGGCCTAACGGCACGAAAAAGACAGCCGTTTTCATGATGAAGACACGCAAGGAGTCAGAATTGGAAATAGATGAACGGGGATGCGCCATAGATGCCGCATAGCACGAGAACCGTAGCCAGGCTGTAGTAACAAGTCCAGCGAAGTGCCATCGGCTGCCCAGAGATCCACTGCCGTAAATCGTGCCGATGATGCACCCACTGAATACCTTCCAACGTAATCAGCGAAAGCGCGGCAAGCCCCCAGCCGAATTTGTTCAGTCCAGTGCTTGCCAATACCCCGCGCGCCATGCCGGAGTTGAACGGGAAGACAACGAGCATCGCGGCGCCGCGCAATGCCTGCTGCATCAAATAGTACGCCTCCGAGAGCGATGCCGCGCGAAACACGATCCATCCGATCAGCACACCCCCAAAGGTCATGGCCGTCTGCAACGCGTGATGGAGCCAGGGCATCCGTTCCAATCCGATGGCCTGGACAAGGCGGTGACGTACCGCCGCGGTCCACCGCGACAGTAGCAGATAGCTGGCGTGCAAAGCGCCCCAGACGAGAAACGTCCAGTTGGCGCCATGCCACAGGCCGCTGAGACAAAAGACGATCAGCACGTTCAGCGCCCAACGGCCCGGGCTGACCCGGTTGCCGCCCAGCAGAATATAGAGGTAGTCGCGGAACCAGCTGGAAAGCGACATATGCCACCGCCTCCAGAATTCGGCAATTGAGCGTGCGCCGTATGGTCGGTTGAAGTTCTGCGACAGCCGGAATCCCAAGACTTGCGCCGTCCCCCTCGCAATGTCGGTATACCCTGAGAAATCGCAATAGATCTGATACGCGAAGGCAATTGTCGCAAGCAAAATCGACAGGGGAGAAAAATCGCGCGGATGACCGAACACCGCGTTGACGGGGATCGCAAGACGATCAGCCACCACCACCTTCTTCACAAAACCCCACGACATTAATTGCAGCCCACTGACCACGCGAGCATACTCAAACGCATGGGGCTCGCGGAACTGCGGCAAAAGCGCCTGCGGTCGCTCAATCGGCCCCGCAACAAGTTGCGGGAAAAACATCACGTAGAGGGCGAAGACGCCCAGGTGCCATTCTGCCTGACACCGCTTGCGGTAGACCTCAATCGTGTAGCTCATGGCTTGGAACGTGTGGAATGAGAGCCCGATCGGGAGAATCACCTGCAGGATCGGCAGAGGGTAATTCCAACCCAGCCATCGGGCCAATGCCGCGAAATTGGTGCTGGCAAAGTTCGCGTACTTAAAGACCGCGAGGACACCCAAATTGGCCGCCAAGCTGCACAGAAGGTAGCACGTCCTGCGCCTTCCCGAAGCCGCTTCGATGCCCCGACCGGCAATGTAGTCCACCATAATCGTGAAGGCGAGGATGAGAATGTACGCGGGAATAAATGCCATATAGAACAGGCAGCTGGCAGCCAACAGTAAGATCCAGCGCAGACGATGCGGCAGCGTAAAGTACAACACTGCCACAATGGGAAAAAATAGCGCAAATTCAATCGAATTAAACGTCATCGCTTACATTGCTGCTGTGGCGCCTTGCTTGATAAACGTCCCGTCTTGGTTACGGGAATCCGGGGGTAGCTCACATAACTTATTTTTCGTTCAGCTTCCTCAGCAACTCCAGCGCCATCTTGTTTACCCCCGCGGCTAGATTTCGAGCCCGAAGGGCAAGAAATCTGCGGGGGCGCCAGCGGCACATACGGCCAGCCGGAGGTAGCGCCAGACAGGCGCTGATTCATAGGCGGTCACCGGTAGACGTCTTTGCGGTCATCAATGGTGATGATGTAGATGATGAGCTTGGCGTGCTCGATGCGATAGATCACGCGATAACGGCCTGTGCGATATTTCCGGTAACCCTTCCACTCGCCCTTCAGGAACTCGCCCAGCTCGGGATGAGCGGCAAGCCGTTCAATCGCCTTGGCAATCTGCTCACCGAGGCTGCGATCGGCGTGGATAACGGCATCGAATTTCTCTTTGGCGAGCTTCGAGAAGAGGACCGTATAGCGGGCTGTCATAAGCCGTGCGGGCGCTTCACCTCAGACCAGGGCACGACCTCACCTTTCTTGATCTGTCCCTCGGCTTCCAGAATCTGCTTGCCGAGCCGGTAGGCGGCGTCATCGGCGTCGATGAGTTTCTTGGGCTTGAGGAGCAACCTGTGCCCTGACATCACGATGACTTCCAGCCTGTCGCCGCCCTGCAAGCGCAGCGCCTGACAGATACGTTTTGGAATCGTGATCTGGTGCTGAGACGTCAGCTTGACTTCCTGCGTCATCCCCCTCCTCCTTGTTCGCGATCACGGAATACTTTTACATTAAAATAATAGCACATTAATTTCTTTGCCGTCAATGGCGCGCCGCCGGTTGCCCGACGGGCCTGCTTCATCTTAAAAGGCCTGCGCTCGGAGGGGAACCCCTTCAAAAGAATGCCGCTGGAGAGACGCCGAATCGCGCACTTAATGCCTTGATGTGGCGAGTATTCAGCTCGCGGCTGCCATGGAGGATTTCAGAGACCACGCCCTGGCTGCCGATCTCCGGAAGGTCGGACTGCGTGAGCCCGTGCTCTTCCATCAGGAATTTGAGCACGTCCTTTCCCGTCGCACCCTTCATGTCCACATGATCCGATTCATAGTTCTCCACCAGCGTGCCGAGCACTTCCAGAAATCCGAATAGCGGATGACGCTGATTGCCTCCAATTTCATCAAGCAACCGATCAAGAAGTGCGACGGCTTTCTTATAGTCATGCCCGGTCTTGATGAACAACCCAGTACGCACAACGGTCCACGCTCGCCTAAATTGGGGCTTCTCCAATACATTAACCATGTTTCCATCCCCCTTGATCATATTCCTGGTGCGTCAGCACGTGTCGCACGTACACCTTGAGGCGGTTGAAGTGAATCACCGCCACTAATCGGTACTTATTGCCCCCGATGTCAAAGACAACCCTGTCGCCCACCTTATCCGCTTTCGGAAACGTCCGCTTGAGCGCATGGAATGTCCGGTACCGACTGGCCCGTACGATCTTAAACCACGCTACGAGCGGCTTCTTGCTATCAGGATGCTGTTCCCAAAAACTTTTCAGTTTCTTCTTGGAGATCACATGCATAAGCAATTATATCTCAAAATGAGATTATTGTCAACCGGCGGTTTGAGGCTACCGGTCGGGGGGCAGGCGCTCAGGGGGTCGTGGAGGAGGAGCCGGGGGCGGGGGTCGCGGGCTGCGCCGGCGCGGCGGACGGCGGGCTTGCAGGAGTCGGCGCGGCAGGGGCTGGGGCAGCGGGTGCGGGCGGCGGCACCTGCTCAGCTTCGCCGACGCTTGTGGTCACGGGTGCTGGCTTCCTCGGCGCCGTCTCGTCCTGCGGTGCAAGCGGAGGCAGCACGCCGGGCAATCCGGCCGGCATTTCCGGAATGCGCTCAACGACCGAGCGGCCCTTGGCGGTGGAGAGCATGGCCAGCGACAGGCAGGTCACCATGAACAGCCCGGCGCAGATGGCGGTGAGGCGGGTCATGACGATATTGGCCCCGCCGCCGAAGAGCGACTGCGCCGCAGCCCCGCCGAGCGCTTCGCCCAGCCCGCCGCGGCCGCCCTGCAGCAGGATGACGGCGATGAGGAACAGCGCGATCAGGATGTGGAGCGCGATGACCAGTCCGAAGAGCATGCGTCACCTGGTGGGGTTCGCGGTCCGCGCTGCGCTAGCGCTCGGCGCGCTCGCAGGCTTGGCCGCTTCGGCTGCACGGACAATCACGCTGAACGCGTCCGCCTTCAAGCTGGCGCCACCGACGAGCGCGCCATCTACATCCGGCTGCCGCAGCAACGCCTCGGCGTTCCCGGCGTTGACGCTGCCGCCGTATTGGAGGCGCACCGCCTGCGCCTCGGCCGTTGACCACGCGTCGGTCAGCCAGCCGCGGATGAACGCATGCGCCTCTTGCGCCTGCTCGGGTGTGGCGTTGCGGCCGGTGCCGATGGCCCATACCGGCTCATAGGCGATGACGAGCGTCGCGCGCGACGCCGCCGGAACGCCGTCGATCCCGGCGCCGAGCTGGCGCTTGAGCACATCAAACGTGCGGTTGGCTTCGCGCTCAGCCAGCGTTTCGCCGATGCAGACGATGGGCACGAGCCCGTGGC
>JAHFGU010000088.1 GCA_023247285.1 Candidatus Omnitrophota bacterium | reverse complement strand
GCACGGCGAGCACCCACCGCACCGGGTGCCGGGTCCGCTTGGCGTAGACGAGCTCCGCGACGCGCTCCACTCTCGAGCCGTTCTCCAGCACCCAGTCGTTGCCGGTGATGCCGCAATCCAGAGTGCCCTGCTCGACGTAGCGCGACATCTCTTGCGCGCGCAGCAGCATGGGCGCCAGCTCCGCGTCGTCGATGGTCGGCCAGTAGGACCGCTCGCTGATGAGGACTTTGAACCCGGCGCGCTCGAACAGGCGCACCGTCGCCTCCTGCAGGCTGCCCTTGGGCAGCCCGAGCCTGAGCTGGGGCGCGCCGGCTGCGCGATCCTCATCGCGCAGCGCTTCCTTCGCCGCCCTGATGGCGGCTCGGTCGGCCGCCGCAGGCTCAGGACGGCGGGCATCCCCCGGCCGGGGAGCGCGCCGACGGGCGGGCGAGCGGTGTCGCGTGTGTGCTGCCTGTTGTGCCGTCATGGTGGATGGGCTCCGGCGATGTGCCTTCGTGGGAGAGATACAATTTTACAAAAAGTATCTGGCAGTCCGCAAGGAAAGAATTCGGGGACAGCCCCTGCATTCCGCCGCCTGCCGGTAGAATGCGGTGGCTGTCCCCGAATTTGGTAGAATAGCTGCATGTACAAGCGCCTGATGAAATCCCCGGCGGCGCGCCGGCGCACCAGCCTGATTGTCGCTGCCGTGCTCTTCCTGCCCTTCCTCTTCTTTTTCGCCGGCGGCACAGCACCTCCCGGGCCGGGCGGGATCGCCGGCAAGATGTTCGGCAAGCCGGTGCCGTGGGAGACGTTCGATGCGCAGCGACGCTGGCTGCGGATGCAGATGGATGAGACCTCGCGCAGCCTGCCGGCCGCCTTCGTGGAACCCTGGCTCGAGCAGCAGGCCTGGGACCGCCTGGTCTTGCTGGAAGAAGCGCGGCGGCGGCGCCTCCACGTCCCGGACGCCGAGGTCGCTCGGACCATCCGGGAGATCCCCGCGTTCCAGGACCAGGGACGATTCGTTGCCGACCGCTATGCGCGCTATGTCCAGTTCCTGGGCTCCACCCCAAGCGCGTTCGAATCGATGATTCGCAGCCAGCTTGTGATCGATAAGCTGCTGCGCGGCACCCGCGACGCGGCCGCGCCCAGCGAAATCCAGGTGCTCGCGGCCGTCGTGGAGGACCGGGAACGCATCCAGGGCCGGGCGTTTGTCTTCGATGCGGCGTCGCACCGTGAGGCGGTGGCGGCGGCGGTGACCGACGAGGCGGTGCGCGCCTACTACGACGCGCACCAGGACGCAGTCCGCGTTCCGGAGCGCATCGCGATCGAATACGTCGGCCTTACTCAGGCGGAGGCCGCCGCCGGCATCCAGCCGACT
The DNA here is from genome assembly GCA_023247285.1 of Candidatus Omnitrophota bacterium. The sequence goes on along the minus strand of JAHFGU010000088.1, from coordinate 5,196 downwards.
GAGGAGGAACTGCGCGCGTACTACGCCACCCATCAAGAGGCCTTCGCCGGCGAGGACAAGACGCCGAAGCCCTTCGAGCAGGCCCAGGAGGACGTGCGCAGCCGCCTCGTAGACGAGCGCGCCGCGCGGCAGCTGGCCACCTTCGCCATGGATCTGGAAGACGCGCGCACGCAGGGCTGGCGGTTCGAGGAGCTCGTGGTCGGGCGCGGCCTCGCCGCGCATGCGGCCGGCCCTATGCGCACGGACGCCCGCGATGGGCAGGTCGAGCCGGCCCTCCTGGACGCGCTGTCGAAGCTGCGGGTGGGCGGGCTCAGCGACGTAGTGGAGACCGGGACGGGGGTGTATCTCGGCCGCCTGACGCAGCGGCTGCCGGCGGAGGTGCCGCCGCTCGAGCAAGTGCGCGGCATCGTCCGCGAGCGGCTGACCCTGGAGCGCATGCGTGAGGCGGCCCTCAGCGCAGCCCGGGCATTCCGCACCCGCATCCAGGACCGGATCGTGGGGGGATGGCGGCTCGACGAAACGCTGTTGGTGGAAGGCGCCGCCGGCACACCCGTAGACTTCACCAGGACTCAACGCTTGGACCCGCTCGGCATCGAGGCGCCGGAGGCCAACCGTGCCGCGTTCGCCGTCCCGCTCGGCACGCTGACCGAGGCGATGCCGACGCAGTCCGGCGCCATCCTGCTCCTGCCGGAAGCGCGCGTGGCCCCTGATGCGGCGGCGATCGCGCACGCCCTCGAGAACGACCGGGCCAACATCGTCACGCGGAAGGAAACCGAAGTGCTGCAGCGCTGGCTGGAGGACCTGCGGGCGCGGGCGAACGTCGAACGCGCCATGGGCAAGCCGAACGGGTGAGCCCGGCTCAGACCGGCGCGAGCACCGCGGCCCACGTGGCGGTGGTGAAGTCGAAGGGCTTGGTGATGTACTCGCAGGCGCCGTAGCGCCGCGCCTGCCAGCGCAGGTCGTCGTGGCCCAGGGCACTCACCATGACGATCTTGACGTGCGGGCGGAGCTTCTTGGCGCGCCGGAGCACCTCGAGGCCGGAGAGGCCGGGCAGCAGGATGTCGAGCAGGATGACTTCGACGGATTCGCGGGCCACCAGCTCGAGCGCCTCTTCCCCGCTGAACGCCGACGTGACGGTGAAGCCGCGCGCGGTGAAGAACTCCGACAAGATGTCACAGATGTCGCGCTCGTCTTCCACGATCAACATCCGACGCATGGCGCCTCCCGCCGCGATCAAGGCTTCGACGGCGTCGTCCAGCACCCCCCACCCCCTCTCGCAGCCCCGGCATACCGGGCAATGATCGGATAGAAAAAGGCCGGGCTGCTGATCGTGCCTGTATCGGCAGCCCGGCCATCCATCCGTTCCCGCCGTCCGGCGGGAGATCTTGTGGACCCGTGGCGTTGCGTCCCTACGTCGCCGTAGGTTTGCCCGTTCGTCCAGGGACACGCGAATTGTCTGCCCCTAGTGTGCCTGACGGGGGGAGCGCTTGGCAAGGAACCGAGAATAATCTGGCGAGGCTGGACGGCTGAGCAGCGCCTATACCGGCGCGAACACGGCCGCCCAGGTGGCGGTATTCAGCTCGAACGGCTTGGTGATGAATTCGCAGGCGCCGTAGCGGCGGGCTTCCATGCGGAGATGATCTTGGTCCAAGGCGCTGACGATGACGACCTTGACGTTCGGCTGCTGCCGCTTCATGCGGCGCAACACTTCCATGCCGGACATGCCGGGCAGCAGGATGTCGAGCAGCACGACCTCCACGGGCTGCGTGGCCAGCATCGCGAGCGCCTCTTCGCCGCTGAACGTCGCCGTCACGGCGAAGCCGCGGGCCGTGAAAAAGTTGGTGAGCAGCTGCCGCATTTTCTGCTGATCTTCCACGATGAGCATACGGCGCGTCGCCGGCACGTCGGTCATTTGGCTTTCACCGCCAGCAGATCTTTCAGTTCCCGCATGAACTGCTCGACATCCTTGAACTCGCGGTAGACCGACGCGAACCGCACGTACGCCACCGGGTCGAGCCGGTGCAGCCGCGGCATGAGCCGCTCGCCGATCTCCCGCGAGGGGACCTCGCGCTCGAACTGCTGGGAGAGCTCGCGCTCGAGCTCGTCCACGAGCCGCTCGAGGTCGTCCATGCTCACGGGCCGTTTTTCGCACGCCTTGACGAGGCCGGCGAGCACCTTGTGACGGTCAAACGGCTCGCGCCGGCCATCCTTCTTGATGACCATGAGCGGCTGCTCCTCCACCTGCTCGTAGGTCGTAAAGCGCTTGCCGCAGGAGAGGCACTCGCGGCGGCGGCGGATCGAGCGGCCGTCCGAGCTGGCCCGGGAGTCGACCACTTTGTCTTCCTGGTGCCCACAAAAGGGACATTTCATCGCTCGCTGCGCTCGCGGGCTGGAGGCTCAAGGCTGAAGGCTCGAGGCTGGACCTGCGCTCTAAGAGCGCTACCGGCAGCCTTCAGCCTACAGCCTTCAGCCTTGAGCATCTGTTCTGCGCAGCTCCGGATAGAGCGGAAAGCGGTCGGCCAGCTCGCCCACCTTGCGCGCGACCGCGGCGAGCGCCGCCGGATCCTGGCGGCGCGCCAGCGCCTCGTCGAGGAGCTCGGCCACGCGCGCCATCTCAGGCTCGCGCATGCCGCGCGTGGTCAGGGCCGGCGTGCCCAGCCGGATGCCGCTGGCCTTGCCCGGCGGCAGCGGGTCGAACGGGATCGCGTTCTTGTTCACCGTGATCTTCGCCTGGTCCAGCGTATCCTGCGCCTCTTTGCCGGTCAGCCCCTTCGGCGTGAGATCGACGAGCATCAGGTGATTGTCCGTGCCGCCGGAGACGATCCGGTAGCCGGCCGTGGCCAGTGCTGCGGCCAGGGCCTGCGCGTTGGCGACGACCTGCTTCGCATACGCGGCGAACGCCGGGCTCATCGCTTCCTTGAAACACACGGCCTTCGCCGCGATCGTGTGCATCAGCGGCCCGCCCTGGTTGCCAGGGAACAGCGCCGAGTCGATCGCCTTGGCGTGCGCGGCGCGGCAGAGGATGAAGCCGCCCCGCGGTCCGCGCAGGGTCTTGTGCGTCGTGGAGGTCACGAGGTCCGCGTGCGGCACCGGGTTGGGGTAGGCGCCGCCGGCGACGAGCCCGGCGAAGTGCGCCATGTCCACCAGCAGGACGGCGCCGACCGCCTCCGCGATGCGCCGGAAGCGCGGGAAATCCAGCAGGCGCGGATACGCCGAATACCCCGCGAGGATCAGCTTCGGCTTGTGCTGCCGGGCCAGCGCCTCCACCTCGTCATAATCGATCTGCTCGGTCTGCCGGTTGACGCCGTAGGGCACGATCGTGAAGAACCGGCCCGAGAAGTTCTTGGGATGGCCGTGCGAGAGGTGGCCGCCGTGCGCCAGGCTCATGGCCAGGATCGTGTCGCCGGGCTGCAGCAGCGCGTAGAACACGACGATGTTGGCCTGCGTGCCGGAGTGCGGCTGGACGTTGGCGTGCTCGGCGCCGAAGAGCGCCTTCGCGCGCTCGATCGCCAGATGCTCGGCGACGTCCACGAACTCGCAGCCGCCGTACCAGCGCGCGCCCGGGTAGCCCTCGGCGTACTTGTTCGTCATCACCGAGCCCTGCGCCTCGAGCACCGCCAGGCTTGTGAAATTCTCCGAGGCGATCAACTCGAGATGTTCGTGCTGCCGACGGGTTTCCTGCGTGATGGCGTCCGCGATCTCCGGGTCGGTCTGGCGGAGCCGGCCGGCCATCAGCGCCTCCCTGCGCGATGCCGCGAGAACGTGCCGGGCGCTTCGCCTGCACGCGAGGACGCTGAGCGGCGAAGTGCCAGGCACCGGCGCTCGAGGGCGGCGATCTGCCGCACCCGGCGCTCGTGGCGCCCGCCGGATTCGAATGGCGTGGAGAGCCAGATGCCGACCAGGCGCGCCGCCGACGAACGGCTGAGCTTCTCGGCGCCGAGCACCAAGATGTTGGCGTCGTTGTGGCTGCGGCTGCGTTCGGCGTCGAAGGCGTCGCCGCAGACCGCGGCGCGCGCGCCGGGGACTTTGTTGGCGGCGATGGCGATGCCGATGCCGGATTTGCAGAGCAGGATGCCGCGGTCGAACTTGCCGTCCGCGACCGCCTGGGCGACCTTGACGCCGATCAGCGGATAATCGCAGGGCTCAGGCGAGTGCGTGCCCAGGTCCGCGACCTCGATGCCCCGGCGCTGGAGCGCCGGGATGAGCGCTGCCTTGAGCGCGAACCCGCCATGGTCGGCGCCGACGGCCACGCGGCGCACCGCGCTAGCTGGGGGATGGACCGCGGCCTTGTGTGTCATGCGCTGCGCACCCCGAGCGATTTCGAGAGCCGCTCGATCGCCTCGCGGATCTCCGCGAAGCAGACTTCGTAGACCTCCAGCGGCTTGCCGATCGGATCCGGGATAGCGGGGTGCTGCAGCGGCTCGCCCTCCGCCACGGTGTAGGGCTTCAGCAGATGCGCCTTGCCGCGGGCCGTGGGGACGCGACGCAGCACTTCCTCGAGCTGAAAGGGCTCCATGACGAACACGAGATCGGCTTCCTCCACCATCTGCGCGGTCAGCACGCGGGCGCGGTGATCGGCGCAATCGATGCCCGCATCCTGGAGCACGCGCATCGTCTCCCGCGTCGGTCCCATGCCGGGGATCGCGAAGACGCCGGCGGACTCGACCTGCACCTGTTCCACCTCGGCGCGCTGCAGCGCCTGCCGCAACAAGCGCTCGGCCATGACGCTCCGGCAGCTATTCCCGGTGCAGACAAAGAGGATGCGCTTCCTGCTCATAGCTTGAGACAAGAGACAGGAGACATGGGACACGTGAAAGCCTGCACCCGGTTCGCCCGTCTCCCGTCTCCCGTCTCCTGTCTCAACTGCGTCATGTCAGACACGCGAAGATCGCCTCGCGCGAGAGGGCGCCCTCGCGCCGGATCTCCACCCGGTCCCCTACGATCTCCACGACGGTGGACTCGCGGCCCAGCTGCGTCGGACCGGCGTCCAGCACGCAGTCCACATCCCCATCCAGCGCGGCCATGACCTCGGCGGCGTCCGTCGGCGGCGGAGCGCCCGACCGGTTCGCGCTGGGCGCGGCCACCGGCACCCCGCAGGCGCGCAGAAACGCCAGCGCGACCGGATGGCTCGGCAGGCGGAACCCCACCGTGCCTCCGCCATCGGCCGGCAGCACCAGCGTCAACGGACCCGGCCAG
>JAHFGU010000203.1 GCA_023247285.1 Candidatus Omnitrophota bacterium | reverse complement strand
CGCCACCAGCAGCAGGTCTTCGCCGTGGCCTGCCGGCTGCTCGGCAGCCGGGATGAGGCCGAGGAGGCGGCGCAGGATGTCTTCGTGCGCGCCTACCGCGGCATCGGCGGATTCCGCCGCGCCGCGAAGGTGTCGACGTGGCTCATCGCGATCACGTTGAACGTGTGCCGCAACCGGCGCCGCTGGTGGGCGCGCCGGCGGCGGGTCATCGCCGGCTCGCTGGACGCGATGGCCGATGACCCAGACGCGCCGGCGCTCGACCCGGCCGATCCTGCGCCCGGGCCGGCTTCGCAGGCGCAGGCGCGCGAGCGTCAACGCGCCCTGGCGGCAGCGCTGCAGATGTTGGACGCGCCGTCGCGCACCATCATCGTGCTGCGGGACGTGCAGGGATTCGCCTATGAGGAGATCGCGCGGATGCTGGGGCGCCGGCTCGGGACCGTGAAGTCGCGGCTGAACCGCGCGCGCCGGCAATTGCGCGCGCTATTGGATGGACGGCTCTGATGCGCTGTGACTGGGTGCGCGAACAGCTTTCATTATACGTGGACAACACCCTCGGCCACGCCGATCATGCCCAGGTCGACGAGCACCTGGCTGCCTGTGCTGCCTGCCGCGGGGAAGCGGCTGCGTTGTCGCAGATGCTGCGCTCCCTGAGGACGCTGGAGCAGCCTGCGGCGCCTGACCTGCTGCCTGGCATCCGCGCCAAGCTGCAGGCGCAGCCTGCGGTGGCGCGGCTCGCGCAGCGCGTCGCCGCGTCGTGGCCGATCAGCCTGCCGCTGCGCGGGCTGGCGCTGGCGACGACCGCGCTGCTGATCCTCATCGTGACGCGCGGGCCGGCGGAGAAGATCCGGCAGAACCGACTCTACATCGCCAATGGTAAGGTCCAAGAGGTCGCGCCGATGGACAAGGCAGAGGTGGTGGGGGGCCGAAAAGAAGCCAAGTTACAGAAGCGAGCGGACCGGCCCGCCGACGCACGCGAAGACGCCGTCAAAAATTTTGGAGCACCGCGCGCGAAAGACGCCACCGTGTTGTACGAGCGTCCCGACACAAGCCAGTTGGCCCAGCTTCCAGCAGCACCGTCCAACTCTGCCCTTGAGCGCGCGTTGGATACCCGGGACCAAGCCGGCGTGGCTGGCGGACTTGCCAGTCAGTCGATAACGGCTCCCACGCCTTCCGCCGAGCCCGCATCGTCGGTGGTGAGCCCAACCGGGCACGATGTCCGCTGGGTCGTGCCGGCGAGCGACGCAGCCCGCTCGGCCCGCGCGCTCGCAGCCTGGGTGGCGACGCAGCGTGGGTACCTTGTCACGCTCCAGCCGACCCGGTTCGCCATCAAGCTGCCTGCCGGTGCTGTCCTAGCGTTCTGCTCCACCTTCGGGATCGAGCCGTCTGCCCTGCCGGCCCGGACGGCTGAGTCCGCCTGGGCCACCATCCAGCTTGAGCTCGAGCTCGTCTTCGACGAGTAACCGCCTTCCGATCCAGGGAACTTTCCCCGCCCTCCGGTGTCGTATTCAACAGAGCCGGCACCTCGCCGGCTGACACAGGAGGGTGCGATGGGACGGATGCAGCGATGCGTGGTAGGGATGCTTGTGCTCGCGGCCAGCGGGCTGTGCCGGATGCCGGCAGCCTCCGCTGAGAATTTCGCGCAGCCGTCCGCCGCATGGGCCTGGATCATCGAGGACGCGACCTACACCGGCGATGTGCGGGACCAGATCGTCCGGTTCGAAGCCCGCTATCAGGTCCGCGTGCTCCAGCGGGGCTGGGTGCAGGTGCCGCTGGCGATTCCGGGGGCGACAATCACCGCGGCGCGCGTCCAGCAGGGCGGGCGCGCGGCGCACCTCATGCCGATGGGCGATGCGGGCTACGCCTTCGTCGCGGAAGCCCCGGGGAAATACACGGTGGTCCTGACCGGCGCGCACCGCCTGATCCAGGAGCCGCAGTTCGAAGGCGTCGCCCTCGGGATCCCGCGGGCCACCCACTCCACTTGGACGCTTTCCGTGCCGCGCCAGGACGTGGAGCTGCGGCCTGACGATCAGCTGCGGGTTGAGGTGCAGCCGGATGGCCGCGGTGTCAAGCTGATCGCCCGCCTGGCCGGCTCCGACCGGATGGACATCCGCTGGCGCACCAAGCCGGTGGCCCCGGTCGTGGTGGAGCCGGTCGTCTACGGCGATGTGCAAACACGGCTCACCATCGACGAGCAGGCCGCGCGGCTGACGGCCATGATCGACTACCGCATAGCGCAGGGCCAAGTCCGCGAGCTGCAGATCCGCCTGCCGGGCGAGGTGTCCCTGCTGAACGTCCGCGGGGCCGGCATCGCGGACTGGCGCGTCGTCGACGGCGCCGAGGCCAACGTGCTGCACGTGACACTCGAGATGCCGTTGCCGGAGAGCGGGTATCGGCTGGTGCTCGAAGGCGAGCGCGCCCTATCTGAGCAGGCGACGGCCTTCGCGCTGCCCGAGATCCAGCTTCTGAACGTCAAGCAAGAGCGCGGGCACCTGGCGGTCTCGCGCACCGGCAGCGTCGAGCTGGCGGTGCAGGAGAGCGACAGCCTCCACCGGATCGACGTCCGCGAGCTGCCGGAACTGTTGCAGGCGCCTGGGGCGAGCCCGGTTTTCGCATTCCGCTACTCCCAGCATCCCTACCGCGCCGTGCTCCAGCTCGTGCGGCATGAGGACCATCCGGTGCTCGCCGCCATCGCTGAGCAGGCGGAGTTGGTGACGGTGATCGCGCCCTCCGGCGAGCTGCTGACGCGCGCGGTCTACCTCATCAAAGCGAACAAGAAGCAGTTCCTGGATGTGCTGCTGCCCGACGGCGCGCGGCTCTGGAGCTGCCTCGTGGACCGCCGCACCGTAAAGCCCGTGCAGGGCGAGGCCGGGCATCTGCGCGTGCC
>JAHFGU010000087.1 GCA_023247285.1 Candidatus Omnitrophota bacterium | reverse complement strand
CCGCCCGAGGTGCCGGTCATCGCCCGGACGCCGACGTGGCCGGCGCCGATGGCCATGTTCAAGGCCGCGATCTCGTCCTCGCACTGCTTCACCAGCAGCCCGGTCTTGGACGCGTATTTGACCAGCCAGTGCAGCAGCGACGAGGCGGGCGTCATCGGGTACGCCGAGTAGAACCGGCATCCGGCGGCCAGCGCGCCGAACCCGATCATCGGGTTGCCGCCGGCCAGCGGGCGCCGCTTGCCGTCGCCCGCGCCGACCCGGATCCCGCCCGGCTTGAACTTGTCCTTCGCGAAGGCCATGCCCTTGTCGAAGGCCTCTAGATTAGCTTTGATCACCGCCTCGCCCTTCTTCGCGAACCGCTCCTGGATGAGCTGCCGCAGGGCCCCGGCGTCCAGGCCGATCACCTGCATCAGCGCGCCCAGCAAAGCGATGTTCTGCATGAGCTGGTTGCCAGCCAGCTCCATGACCGGCACGCCGATCGCCTGAACGCCCTTGCCGACCTGCTCCGGATTGGCCTGGAACTTGTCGGTGTTGTAGAGGACCGCCCCGCCGGGCATGACCCGCCGGCCATAGCGCTGCAAGGTGTCTTGGTTGAGCGCGATGAGGTAGTCCAGCTCATCGCCCTGGGTTTGCACCTTGTGCGTGCCGATGCGGATGTGCATGCACACATGCCCGCCCCGGATGACGGACTGGTAACTGTTATGGGCGAAGACGTGATAGCCGGAGCGCGAGCAGGCCTTGGCGAAGGACTCGCCGGCTGAAGCGATCCCATCGCCGGCCGCACCTCCGACCCAAACGGTAAGCTCGGTTTGGGTGGACATCCGTTACACCAGCGCCGCTTTGGCCGAGGCCGGCCGGCTGCCGACCTCCTGCGTCATCTTCGTGATCTTGCCGGCCACGTCCAGCGCCTCGCCGAACCGGCGCTGCCACATGTTGCGGCCGAAGATGAAGCCGGTCACGCCGGCCTCGAGTGCTGCGCGCACGTCGTCAAAGAGCTCCTCGTCGCTGCGCTTCGAGCCGCCGGACATGAGGGTCAGCGTGCGGCCGGCCGAGGCGACGACCTTCTCCAGCATCTCGCGCTTGGAGAGCTTCAGATCGCGGTACTCCTTCGGGTACTGCGCGCGCTTCTCCTCGTCGACTTTGGGGAAGTTCACCTTGACCACGTCGGCGCCCAGCTCCTGCGCGATCCGCGCCGCGTAGTCGACCGCGTAGAGGCTCTCCCGGCCGCCCTTGGCCTCCATGAACTTGCCGCGCGGGTAGGCCCACATGATGACCGGCATGCCGGCACGCTCCGCCTCGCGGCGCACGCGGCCGAACTGGATGAAGTCGTCGTCCTGCCGCGGCGAGCCGATATACGACGTATAGCCGACCGCCTCCGCGCCCAGCCGCACGGCGTCCTCGACGGTCGCATGGCACGGCGAGAAGGCCTCGTCGTCCGGCGGCACCTCGGTCTTCCCGTTGATCTTGAGGATGAGCGGCACCTTGCCGGCGAAGGTGCGCAGGTACTTCTCGGCCAGCCCGATCTGGAAGGCGATCCCGGAAAACCCGCCCTCGAGGGCCAGCCGCAGCTGGAACTCGGGATTGAGGCTGTCCGGATTCACGAAGAAGTCGCGAGGACCATGCTCGAGCCCCTGGTCGATCGGGAGCACGAGCATCCGGCCGTTGCCCGGCCCGTACTTATAGAGTAGGCGGTAGAGCCGGGTCTTCTTGCCGGCAGACAGGTCCAGGTCTTCCAACGTGATGGGCCGCTTCGACATGCCACGACTCCTTTGTTGCATGCGACGAAGGCGCACGTCGAGCACCCCCAGGGGCGCCCCACGGGCCGCTGGATCACTCACTCAACGCATCGCGAACGAATCAGAATCGAATGCCGGCTTGCTTGAGGAAGTGCCGGTCAGAGTCGGTCAGCTCAAACCGCAGCTCCTGGTCGGGGCGCGGCTTGCCGCCGATGAGCGGCACCACGTAGATGGCCAGCTCCACGTGCTCTTCACGGAGCAGCTTGCGCAGTTCCCCGAACTCGGTCGATTGCGCCACGAGTTTCTGAATCGCCCGGTTCAACCGCTTCAGGTGCCGTGCAAGCTGCTTTTCAATGCCCATCATGCCGTCTCTCCTGCGCTGAGCAATTTCGCCGCGGTCTGCGACACGCGCATCGAGCAGAACTTCGGCCCGCACATGGAGCAGAACTTGGCGTCCTTGTAGAAGCCGTCGGGCAGCGTTTCGTCGTGCATGCGGCGCGCCGTATCGGGATCGAGCGAGAGCGCGAACTGGCGCTCCCAGTCGAACGCGAACCGCGCGCGCGAGAGCGCGTCGTCCCGCTCCCGGGCCCCGCGCCGCCCCCGGGCCACATCGGCGGCGTGCGCGGCGATCTTGTACGCGATCACCCCGTTGCGAACGTCCTCCTCATTTGGCAGGCCCAAGTGCTCCTTGGGCGTGACGTAGCAGAGCAGGCTGGACCCGTACCAGCCCACCATGGCTGCCCCAATCGCCGATGTGATGTGATCATAGCCCGGCGCCACGTCCGTCACCAGCGGGCCCAGCGTATAGAAGGGGGCCTCGTGGCAGTAGCGCTGCTGCAGGCGCACGTTCTGCTGGAGCTGGTCCATCGGCACGTGCCCCGGCCCTTCAACCATGACCTGCACGCCCTTCGCCCACGCGCGCTGCGTCAGCTCGCCCAGGGTCTGGAGCTCGGCCAGCTGCGCTTCGTCCGAGGCGTCCGCCAGGCAGCCGGGCCGCAGGCTGTCGCCCAAGCTGTAGGACACGTCGTGCGCGCGCAGGATGTCGCTGATCTCATCGAAACGCTCGTACAGCGGATTCTGCGCCCGATGCGCGGCCATCCATTGCGCCAGCAGGCTGCCCCCGCGGCTGACGATGCCGGTGATGCGGCGCTGCGCCAGCGGCAGGTACTCAAAGAGGATGCCGGCGTGGATGGTCATGTAGTCCACGCCCTGCTCGGCCTGCTCTTCGATCACCTGCAGCAGCAGCTCGGGCGTCAGGTCTTCCGCCCGGCGCACGCGGGCCATCGCTTCGTAGATCGGCACGGTGCCCACCGGCACCGGGCTGGCCGCGATGATGGCCGAGCGGATCGCCGCGATCTGGCCGCCGGTCGACAGATCCATGACCGTATCGGCTCCGTAATGCACGGCCATGTGGAGCTTCTTCAGCTCCTCCGCTTCATCGGAGGTGACGGCGGAAGTGCCGATGTTGGCGTTGATTTTGACGCTGGCCACGGTGCCGACGCCCATCGGGTCCAGGCTGGCGGCGAGATGGCGGAGGTTGGCCGGGATGATGAGCCTTCCGCGGGCGACGTCGGCCCGGATCACCTCAGGATCCAAGGCCTCCCGCTCCGCCACCCGCCGCATGGCGTCGGTGACGACGCCCTGGCGCGCCCAGTCAAGCTGGGTCACTGCGTGGCCGTTGGAGGCGTCTGGCGTTTGCATCGAATCAGAACGAGATGACAACTTGGTCATTCTAGCACAGGCCGCAAGGGCGCGCTAGCTCCACCGACGAGAAACATCGTAGACGTCCGGTGCCTGGCTCTTTGGCCTTCGCGTTCTCTAGCCAAAGTGCCTGGCACCGGAAGTGGCGCATCATCCAGCCAACGGCGAACGGATCAGCCGCAGAAATTCGCTGCGCGTCTTCTCGCTCGAGCGGAAAGCGCCCAGCATCGAGCTGGTGATCGCGCGGGCGTTTTGCTGCTGGACCCCGCGCATCATCATGCACAGGTGGCTGGCCTCGATGACGCAGGCCACGCCCAGCGGCTTGATCTGCTCCTGGAGCGCTTCGGCGATCTGCGTGGTCAGCCGCTCCTGCACCTGGAGCCGGCGCGCGAACACGTCCACCAGGCGCGGGATCTTGCTCAGGCCCAGCAGCTTTTTGTCCGGCACGTACGCCACGTGGCACTTGCCGAAAAAAGGAATGAGATGGTGCTCGCATAAACTGAAGAAGTCGATGTCCTTCACGATGATCATCTCGTCGTGCTTGACCTGCGTGAAGGCGCGCACGAGGACTTGCGACGGCCGCTTGCGGTACCCCGACGTCAGGAATTGGAGGGACTGCTTCACGCGCAGCGGCGTGCGGCGCAGCCCCTCGCGGTCCGGGTCCTCGCCGATGAGGCGCAGGAGCAGCCGGACGGCATACTCCCACTCTTTCGAGGGCGGGATCTCCAAGGCTTGCCGCAATCGCGTCAGCTCGCTCTCGCTCATCAGCGCTCCCGGCTCGTCGTTGGTGTCAGGCACCAAAAGTGTCAGACACTTTTGGTGTCAGGCACTTTTTAAGCGTTCCCGGCTCAACGTGATGTCCACTGGTCCATGAGCTCGATCAGCAGCCGCACCCCGATGCCGACGGCACCCTTTGGGATGTAGGGCTTGTCTTTCTCGGTCCACGCGGTCCCGGCGATATCGAGGTGCGCCCACGGCATGCCGTCGGTGAATTCCTCCAGGAACTTGGCGGCCGTGATCGTGCCGCCTTCGCCCGTGTTCGTCACGTTGCGCAGGTCGGCGATGTCCGACTTCATGGCCGGGCCGTACTCGTCCCACAGCGGCAGCCGCCACACGCGCTCGTACGTTTCCTTGCCCGCCTGGTTCAGGCGCGCGGCCAGCCGCTCGTCCTTCGTCATGAGCCCGATCGCCTCGGTGCCCAGCGCCACCACGCAGGCGCCGGTCAGCGTCGCCAGGTCGATCGTCGCATCCGGCTTGAATCGCTTCGCGTAGTGCAGACAGTCGGCCAGCACCAGCCGGCCTTCCGCATCCGTGTTGAGCACTTCGACGGTCTTGCCGGAAAGCGTGGTGATCACGTCGCCGGGCCGCTGCGCGGTGCCGGAGGGCATGTTCTCGGTCGCCGCGATGATCCCCACCACGCGCACCGGCAGCTTGAGCTCGGCTGCCGCCTTCATCGTGCCCAGCACCGCCGCCGCCCCGGACATGTCGTACTTCATCTGCTCCATTTTGGCGGAGGGCTTGATGCTGATCCCGCCGGAGTCAAACGTGATCCCCTTGCCGCACAACGCGAAGGTCGCGCGGGCGCGGGCCGGGCGATACTCGAGCACGATGAACTGCGCCGGATGCGCGCTGCCCTGCGCCACGCCCACGATCCCGCCGAAGCCCATCCGCTTCAGCTGAGGGAAGGGGATGACGCGGCAGGCGAGCCGGTGCGTGCGGGCCAGCCCCCGGGCCTCGTTGGCTAAGACGGTGGGCGTAACCAGGTTGGCCGGGCCGTTGATGAGGTCGCGCGTAAGCGACACCGCCTCGGCAATGACCTGCGCCCTGGCTACCGCGCGGCGGGCGAGAGCCGCATCCCCGGCGCGCTCGACCACCAAGCTCAGCGACTCGACACGGCGGGCGCGCTCGTGTTTGGGGACCTTTTTCAGCCGATCATAGCGGTAGAGGCCCAGCAGCGCGCCCTCCGCGACGGCCTGCGCCGAGGTTGCGGCGGTCCCGAATGCCCGGTCATTGAGCACCGGCAGGATGACGTGGCGGAAGCCGCGGGCCCGGGCAGCTCTCACCGCGGTGCCTGCGAACTGGCGCGCGCGCTCGAGCGACAGATCCTTCGCCTTCCCCAGGCCGACCACCAGGATCCATTGCGCGCCGCGAGGCAGCAGCACGGTTTCGCTCTGCCCGCCGCGGAACCCGGACCCGTCGACCAGCCGGCGCAGCGCCTGATCGCGCGCCGAGGAAGCCGGCAGCAGCCGGTCGGGATGTTGCTCGCCTTCCACGGCCGCGTAGACCTGCAGCCCCTGCCGGATCGCGCCCACCTGCCCTGCCCTGACCGCAATACGCATCCACCCTCCTACCCGGTTCGCCCTTCAGAGAGAAACAGCGCCATCAATTGAAATCCTTCCTCCACGCGCGTCGGCGCAGCCTTGATCGCGGATTCATTATACGCCGCCGAGCCCTGCGCGGGCCGGCCGGTCGCGCAGAGCGCGAAGGGCACCGGCTCGGCCAGGTGCGTGCGCCGCTCCACGCTGGTCGGATGGTCCGGCGTCAGCAGCACCGCGAAGGGTCCGCCGCGCTGCCGCAGGCCCTCCAGCACCGGGCCGACCACCAGCCGATCGACGTCCTCAATGGCCTGGATTTTTTTCTGCGCCTCCCCGATGTGGCCGGCCTCGTCGGTCGACTCGATGTGGATCACGACGAGATCGAACCCTCCGTCGAGGGCCCGCAGGGCGTGCTCGGCTTTGCCCAGGTAGTTGGTGTCGAAGTAGCCGGTGATCCCGGGCACCTGCAGGATCTCGAACCCGGCCAGCCGCCCGATCCCGCGCACGATATCGACGGCGCTGATGCACGCGGCCTTCAGCCCATAGACATCGCGGAAGCGCGGCATCTGCACCGCGGTCCCCTGTCCCCAGAGCCAGAGCTGGTTCGCCGGCGGCTTGCCGGCGGCCGCGCGCCGCTGGTTGACGGGGTGATCTTTGAGAATACCCGCGGCCTTGCACATGAGCTCGCCGAGCCGTGCCGCACCCGGCCCGTTCGGCGCATGCGGGGCGGTCGGCTGGCCGTGGATGTCGTGCGGCGGCGTGCAGACGGTCTTCGCGTAGTCCCCGCCCGTGATCACCATCAAGTGCCGGTAGCTGACGC
>JAHFGU010000086.1 GCA_023247285.1 Candidatus Omnitrophota bacterium | reverse complement strand
AGCCGTTCCTGGGGGGCGGCGAGATGATCTCCGACGTCCAGCTGACCTCTGCGACGTGGAACGAGATCCCGTGGAAGTTCGAGGCCGGCACGCCGAACATCGGCGGGGTGGTGGCGTTCGGGGAAGCGCTCGCGTACCTCGAGCGCCTGGGCATGCGCGCGGTGCGGGCGCATGAGCAGGAGCTCACCGCGTACGCGCTCGCGCGCCTGCGCGCGGTCGAAGGCGCCACGATCTACGGACCGCCGGCTGCCGAAGACCGCGGCGGGGCGGTCGCGTTCAACCTCGCCGGGCTGCACCCGCATGACGTGGGCACCGTGCTGGATGCCGAGGGCGTGGCGATCCGCGCCGGGCACCATTGCGCCAAACCGCTCATGCGGCGGCTTGGGGTCACGGCCACGGCGCGCGCCAGCTTCTACCTCTATAACACGCGCGAAGAGGTCGACCGGCTGGTGGAGGCGCTGGAGGCGGCCAAGGCGTTTTTCAACAAGCCGGCGCGCGTGGGAACCTGACCATGCCGAGCCTCAGCGAACGCTGGAACAGGATCCGCGCGCATGTCACGCTCAGCGATCTCGCGATGGATGCGGGCGGAAAAATGCTCGCCGCCTTCGGGCTGGGGCTGCTCGCGGCAGCCGGCGGCTGCCCGGCGCGGACCGGCGGATGGATGATCCTGCTCGGCATGCTGATGAGCCTGACGGTCAAGGCGAAGCACTGGAAGCGGTTCTGGGCGCCCTAAGAGCACCCCACAGCATGCCCACAGAGTCGCGTTGCGCGCGCCAGGCGGCCAACTCCAAGAAGCGACGACGATGACGTATCAGCATGTAGCGATACGGCGAGGAGGAGCGACGCCGGAGATGGCCGCCCGCCGCCGCAACCCCGAGTTCATCCATAGGCTGGGCCGATCCGCGTCGCCGCGCGGCGTCCCTCGACTCCGCTCGGGACGCCGTCCTGAGCGTCAGCCGAAGGACGGCGTTGCTCGTCGTCGGCGTAGCGCTCCTTCGGCTACGCCGTCCTTCTCGCGCCTGGCGCGGCTCGCGGCTCGGTCCAGCGCGGCCATGTGGGCATGCTGTGGGGTGCTCTAATGTTCGACCAGCTGGACGAGCTGTATCGCGACGTGATCCTGGAGCACTTCAAGCACCCGAGCCACAGCGGGATCTTGCCGGCGCCGCAGGTGCATGTGACCGGCGCCAACCCGCTCTGCGGGGATGAGCTGGCGTATGATTTCATCTTCGACGGAGCGCGCATCAGGCAGGTGCGGTTCTCTGGCAAAGGCTGCGCGATCAGCCAGGCGGCCGCGTCCATGCTGGCCGCGGAAATCGAAGGCAAGCCGGTGCCGGAGGTCCAGCGGCTCATCGAGGCCATGAAGGGGTTGATGCAGGGGCAGGCGCCGGCGGCCGGCGTGGAGCTCGGCGATCTCGAGGCCCTCGCCGGGGTGCGGAAGTTCCCGGTGCGCGTCAAGTGCGCGGCCCTCTCATGGAACGTGGTGGAGCAAGGCCTACAGGAGCATGCCAATGGCCGTCACTGAGGAGCAGGTGCTCGGGGCGCTCAAACCCATCGAGGACCCGGAGCTCCATCTGGGCATCGTGGATCTGGGGCTCATCTACGGCGCCGACATCAACCCGCACCCTGATGGAGACGAGGTCAAGCTGACCATGACGTTCACCTCGCCCTTCTGCCCGTACGGCCCGCAGTTGAGGGCGCAAGTGCAGCGGGCGCTGGCGACGCTGCCTGGCGTGAAGCAGGCCGCGGTGAACATCGTGTTCACCCCGCCGTGGGACCCGCGCACGATGGCCTCTGAGGACTGCAAGATCGCGCTGGGCTTAGGCTGGGATGAGAGTGATCCTGCCGGCGGCGCAAACCCTGAGCAGGAGCGGTAGCCGGGCCGGCGTCTTCCAGGGTTCTGGGTATGACGGACATCATAGATATGGAAGCGCCGGGTGTCCTAGAGTAGGGATGCCACCAGGCCTCCCAATGAAACGCCCGCGCATACTGCCGCGACGTCCCGCATCTGCGCGCCGCGCGCTATCCGTCTCCGCGCAATCCCCCGCCCGGCCTTCGTCGCAGATCCATCGGCGCCTCGGCGTCGCCGCCCTGTATGAGCACGCGATCCATCGGGGGGAAGGGCTGCTCGCCTCCGGCGGCCCGCTGGTCGTGCGGACCGGGCGCCACACCGGCCGCTCCCCGGGCGACAAATTCATCGTGCGCGAGCCGTCCAGCGCCAACCACATCTGGTGGGGCGCGGTCAACCGGCCGTTTGATCCGCAGCGCTTCGAGCGGCTGCACCGGCGGGTGCTGGCCTACCTCCAGAGCAAGGCGCGCTATGTCCAGGATTGTCTCGTCGGCGCCGATCCGGCGTATCAGCACCCCATCCGGGTGATCACCGAGACCGCCTGGCACAGCCTCTTCGCGCGCACCATGTTCCTCCCTGCGCTCCCGGCGGCGGCGGATGACGGCAGGGTATTCCGGCCGGAGTTCACGATGCTGCACGCGCCGCTCTTCCAGGCCGAGCCCAAGCGGGACGGCACGCGCTCAGGCACCTTCATCCTCATGGACTTCGGCCGCAGGCTCGTCCTCATCGGCGGCACCAGCTACGCCGGCGAGATTAAAAAGTCGGTGTTCACGATCATGAACTACCTGCTGCCGCTCAGGGGCGTGCTCTCCATGCATTGCGCCGCCAACGTCGGCCCGAAAGGGGACGCGGCCCTCTTCTTCGGGCTCTCCGGGACCGGGAAGACCTCGCTCTCCGCCGACCCCCGGCGCACGCTCATCGGCGACGACGAGCACGGCTGGAGCGACCGCGGGGTGTTCAATTTCGAAAACGGCTGCTACGCGAAGATGATCCGGCTCTCGCCGCAGGCCGAGCCGGAAATTTTCGCGACGACGCGGCGCTTCGGCACCGTCCTCGAGAATGTGGCCATCGATCCGGCCACCCGCGCGCTCGACCTGGACGACGATACCCTCACCGAGAACACGCGCGGCGCCTATCCGCTCGACGGCATTCCCAACGCCAGCCCCACCCGCGCGGCGGGTCATCCGGCGAACATCGTCATGCTGACCTGCGACGCCTTCGGCGTGCTGCCGCCGGTCGCGCGGCTCTCGCCCGAGCAGGCGCGGCACCACTTCCTCTCCGGCTACACGGCGAAGGTGGCGGGCACCGAGCTGGGCATCGTCGAGCCGAAGGCCACGTTCAGCGCGTGCTTCGGCGCGCCCTTCATGGCGCTGCGCCCCCGGGTGTACGCGGATCTGCTGACCGAGAAGATCACCGCGCACCGCGCGGCCTGCTGGCTCATCAACACCGGTTGGACCGGCGGCCCGTACGGCGTCGGCCGGCGGATCCCGATCGGCCAGACGCGCGCCATGATCAACGCGGCGCTCAGCGGCGCCTTGACCGAAGCCCCCGCCACGCCGGATCCGGTTTTCCAGCTCTCCGCCATCACCCGGTGCCCGGGCGTGCCGGAGCGGCTGCTCGATCCCCGATCGACCTGGGCCGATCCGGCCGCCTATGACGCCAAGGCGGCGGAGCTGGCCGCCAGGTTCCGCGACAACGCCACACAATTCGCAGGCGCGACGGACGCGCCCGCTTAGCGGACGCCACGCGGGAGGACGCGATGGATCCCCAGGGCACCACCGGGCCGGTGAACCGCCTCGAGGCGCGGGACACGACCCGGTCGCTGATGACCCCGTTGGGGCTGGTCGAGGGCGACATCCTGACGCGCCTCGAGGGGCATGGGGCGACGACGCTGCGCCGGCTGATCCGCGAGCTGGATTGGCCGGCGCCGATGGTGATGATGGCCGTCGGCGCGCTCACGCGAGCAGGCCTGGTCCGCGCGGTCCGGCATGACTTGGAGGTTGTGGTGGAGGCGCGGGCGCCGATGAGCGCGGTGTCGGCGGAGGATGCAGTCGGGGCGGGTCGTGACGAGGAGGGCGGACCATGGCCGTTGCCGTAAAGCGAGCGAAGGCTGAGCAGCCGGGGAATGGGGCGTCGACCGTTGGCGCGTCGGATATCGCGCGCGTGGCGTACAGCCTGTACGAGCAGCGAGGCCGCGAGGACGGCCGTGATGTGGAGGACTGGCTGGAAGCTGAGCGCATCGTGCGCTCGCGCGCGCTGAGGAATCGCTTGCTGAGTTGACGCGCAGAGACCCTGCGCATCGTAGGCCGCATGACGCTGGTCATACACGCGGCACCAGCGCTCGACTAGACTAAGAGCGGGAACAGGAGCGGCAGGCGCGGAGGAGTGCTCCGCCCTGGCAAGCGACTCCCGCGTGATCCCCACCAGGGAGGGACAGGGCATGGCCCTGGGGTTGACCCCCTGGATCCGCCGGGACGTATGAAGACACGGCGTGCGGATCCAGGGGTTTTTTGTGCTGCAGAGGCAGGCGGCGCTCTGGTAAGATACGGGCGACCGCCCATGGAACAATTCCTCGCGCACCTCGACTTGTTCAAGCGCCTGACCCCTGAGGAGCGGCAGCGCCTGGCCGCCCGATCCCGCGAGCGGGCCTATGCCAAAGGCGAAACCATCTTCCGCGCCGGCGACCGGGCGGACACGGTCTGCGTGGTCAAGACCGGGCGCGTGCACCTCATGAAGTTCCTGGAGAGCGGGCACGCCTCGACGACCTGCGTGATGGCCCCGGGGGAAACCTTCTGCTGCCTGCCGGCGCTCGATCGCAAGCCCTACCCGGTCGATGCGGTCGCGGCCGAGGACTCGGTGGTCGTGCGCATCCAGGCCGACGCCTTCCATGAGCTGCTGCAGCGGAATCCGGCCTTCCTGCAGGCGTCGCTGTGCCTGTTTTGCGACCGGCTGCGCCACGTCGAAGACAAGAGCTGCGCGGTCTACGACTCCGTCGAGCGGCGCCTGGCCCAGGCCTTGGTGCTGCTGGCCGAGAAGTTCGGCCCCACGGTCCCGCTCACCAAGCACGAGCTGGCTGAGCTCGCCGGCACGACGGTGGAGACGACGATCCGCGTCCTCAGTCAGTTGAAGAAGCAGGGCATCGTGAAGTCCTCCCGCGGGGCCACGACGATCGTCAAGCCCCAGCAGCTCGCCGACCTGGCCCGCGCCTAAATGCGCCCACAATTGCATCTTCACATAAGGCGCAGTGACCCTGAGCGAAGTCGAAGGGGAACCCCTCGACGCGCTGCGCTTGCTCGGGGTCAATGGAACCACCCCGAATGTGAAGATGCATAGATGGCTCCATTTAGAGCCCGTCCTTTCTGATCGCCGTCATAGATGGCCGCCAAGCGATCGCGTACCGTGGCGCCATGCTTCCGCACGCGGTGCGCAACCTTCCGCTTTTCCGCCATATGTCCGCTCGGTGGGGTGATCGCGTCCTCGCCACGGCGCGCATCGAGCGCTACGCCAAAGGGGCCGTCCTCTTCCGGCAGGGCCAGCCGGCAACGGCCGTCTGGGTGGTGCTGGAGGGTTGGGTGCATCTCATGCGTTCGTCCCACGCGACGGCTGCCGCGCAGCACTCCGCGGTGCTCTTTACGATCACGCCGCGCGAGGCGCTCTGCGGCATTTCGGCGCTCGAGTCCGGCGCGTATCAGATGGGGGCTGTGGCCGGCACCGCGTGCCGGGTGCTGCGCATCCCGCGCGAGGCGTTCGCTGCCGCGCTGCGCGAGGATGCCGGCCTAGCCTACGAGGCGCTGGTGCTGTGCGCCAGGCGCCTCCAGCATATGGCGCAGCAGTATGGTGCAGTGGCCGAACCGGTGCGCGTGCGCCTCGTGCGCTCCATCCTGCGCCTGCGGGAGCAGTTCGGCAACCGCATCCCGGTCACGCACCGGGAGCTGGCCCAGATGTCCTGGACGACCACGGAGAGCGCGATCCGCGCCGTCCGGATGCTGAAGCAGGTCGGGGACGTGGCCGGCGCGCGCGGCTCGCTGCTCATCCTGCGGCCCAGGCGGCTGCAAGCGGCCCTCCGCGGCGCCCGTGTGTATGACACCGGTCATATACGCGCCTCTGGCAACGGCGTACCGTGACGCCATGAGCGAGAGGGCCTGATGGATATGATGGCGCAGCTGCGCGGCGACCACGCGCAGCTCCGCGCGAAGCTCGGCACCATGGAGCACGCGCTGCGCGCGGGTCCGGAGGCGTGGTTCGCGCTGGGGGAGCTCTGCGTCAGCCTTTGCCGGCAGATCGAGGAGCACAGCAAGCGGGAAGAAGAAGCGGTGCAGGCCTGCCGCCCGTTCCTGGCCCTGCCGCTTCGGCTCCGGCTCGCGACCGAGCACCATGAAAAGCCGCTCCGGCTTCACGCCCTCAGTGAGCACCTCTTAGTCCCGAACGAATCGGCGTACCCTCAGGTCGCAGCGACGCTGCAGGCGCTCATCCGGAGCCTGCGCGATCAGATGGAAGAGGAGGAAACCATGGTGTTTCCTATGCTGGAGCATGCGGCCGGCGTCCACACCGCTCCTCAGGCCGGCGAGCATGCGGTCGATGAGACGACGACTCTGAACCGGTTGGTGCAGTATTACCCGGACGCCAAGCCGGTCTTGCAGCGCTTGCACATCAATGTGCCGATGGAAGGCTGCACATGCCTCGATGAGCTGGCCTGGCGCCACGGCATGGACTATCGCGACTTGCTGGGCGCG
>JAHFGU010000202.1 GCA_023247285.1 Candidatus Omnitrophota bacterium | reverse complement strand
GATTCGGGCGCGCGCGGCTCCGAGCAGCAGGTGCGGCAGCTGGCTGGGATGCGCGGCCTGATGGCCAAGCCGTCCGGTGACATCATCGAGACCCCGATCACCGCAAACTTCCGCGAGGGCCTCACGGTGCACGAGTACTTCATCTCCACGCACGGCGCGCGCAAGGGGCTGGCCGACACCGCCCTGAAGACGGCGGACTCCGGGTATCTGACCCGCCGGCTCGTGGACGTGGCCCAGGAGGTCATCATCACCGAAGACGACTGCGGCACGCTCAACGGCATCCTCATGACGCCGATCCGCGAGGGCGACGAAGACATCGTGCCGCTGAAGGAGCGGGTGGTCGGCCGCGTGGCGCTCGACAACATCGTGGACGTGGTGAGCGACGAGGTGCTGGTCCGCGCCAGCGAGGAGATCACGGAGGAGATCGCGGAGCGGATCGAGCAGGCCGGCATCGAGAAGATCCGCATCCGCAGCGTGCTCACGTGCGAGTCCGAGAAAGGCGCGTGCGCCAAATGCTACGGCCGGAATCTCGCGACCGGCCAGGGGGCCGAGCTCGGCGAGGCGGTGGGAATCATCGCCGCGCAGTCGATCGGCGAGCCCGGCACCCAGCTGACCATGCGGACCTTCCACATCGGGGGCACCGCGCACCGCGTCGTTGAGCAGTCGGAGCTCAAGACGAAGCACAAGGGCACGATGAAGTTCCACAATCTCAAGACAGTCAAAACCAAGCCCGAAGAGCTGCTGGTGCTCAACCGCAACGGCGAGCTGTCGGTCGTCGACTCGGACGGCCGCGAGCTGGAGCGGCACCGCATCCCGCAGGGCGCGGTCCTCTCCAAAGGCGACGGCGAACCCGTGGCCAAGGACGAGCTGCTGGTCCGCTGGGACCCGTACACGACCCCGATCCTGACCGAGTTCAGCGGGGCGGTGCGGTTCGAGGACGTGCGCGCCGGCCTGACCATGCGCGAAGAGGTCGATGAGGCGACCGGGCTCACGAACCGCATCATCGTTGAGCACAAGGGCGATTACCACCCGCAGATCGTGATCGAAACCGAGAAGGGCGAGCTGCTGGCGGTCTACGGGCTGCCCATCGGCGCGCACGTGCTGGTCAAGGAAGGCCAGACCGTGAAGACCGGCGACGTGATCGCCAAAACCGCCCGCAAGATCAGCCAGACGAAGGACATCACCGGCGGTCTGCCGCGCGTGGCGGAGCTGTTCGAGGCGCGGCGCCCCAAGGATCCGGCGATCATCGCCGAGATCGACGGCATCGTGGACTTCGGCACCGCGAAGAAAGGGCAACGGCGCATCATCATCAAGAGCAGCTCCGGCATGATCAAGGAGTACCTCATCCCGCACGGCAAGCACCTGAACATGTACAAGGGCGACTACGTCCAGAGCGGCCAGGCGCTCACCGACGGGCCGATCGTGCCGCAGGACATCCTGCGCGTCATCGGCGAGCGCGGCCTCCAGGAGTACCTGGTGAATGAGATCCAGGAGGTCTACCGGTCCCAGGGCGTCAAGATCAACGATAAGCATGTCGAGGTGATCGTCCGGCAGATGCTCCGGAAGATCCGCATCGACGATCCGGGGGACACCGAGTTCCTCATGGGCATGCAGATAGACAAAGCGAAGTTCCATCAGGAGAACGAGCGGGTGAAAGAGAAAGGCGGTAAACCTTCGCAGGGCACGCCGATCCTCCTCGGCATCACGAAGGCGAGCCTGTCGACCGAGAGCTTCATCGCGGCCGCCAGCTTCCAGGAAACCACCCGGGTGCTGACCGAGGCGGCGACGAGCGGCAAGCGGGACGGGCTGGTCGGCTTGAAGGAAAATGTGATCATGGGCCACCTGATTCCGGCCGGCACCGGTTTCGGCGCCAACCGGGGCGGCGAGATGGTCAAAGTGGCCCCGGATGCGCTGCCCGACGTGGAGCCGGCACCGGAGGAAACCGTTGAGACCGTTGATGGGGCCGCGCCGGCCGAGGGAGAGTCAACCGCGTAATGCCGACCGTCAACCAGCTTATCCGGCAAGGCCGGGAAGCGCTGCGCAAGAAAACCAAGGCGCCGGCGCTCAAGGCCTCCCCGCAGCGGCGCGGGGTGTGCGTGCAGGTCCGCACCATGACCCCGAAGAAGCCAAACTCGGCGCTGCGCAAGATCGCCCGCGTGAAGCTCACAACACGCATTGAAGTCACCGCCTACATCCCGGGCGAAGGGCACAACCTGCAGGAGCACTCCATCGTGCTCGTGCGCGGGGGCCGCGTGAAGGACCTGCCCGGGGTGCGGTACCACATCGTGCGCGGCACGCTGGACGCCTCGGGCGTCAACCAGCGCCGCAAGTCGCGGTCGAAGTACGGCGCGAAGGCGCCGCAGGGGCCGGGGGCAGGCAAGCCAGCCGCCGCGGCGAAGGCGAAAGCCTGATGCGCCGACGCCGCGCCGCACGCAGCGAAACGCCGCCGGACCCCCGCTATAACAACCGGCTGGTCCAGAAGCTGATCAACATGCTCATGCAGGATGGCAAGAAATCGGTGGCCGAGCGGATCGTCTACGACGCCTTCGACGGGCTCAAGAAGACCGTGGGCACGAACGACGTGCTGACGGTCTACAACAAAGCCATCGAGAACGTGCGTCCGCATGTGGAGCTCAAGGCCCGCCGCGTCGGCGGCGCCACGTATCAGATCCCGATCGAGGTGCGCCACGAGCGGGGCATGTCGCTGGCGATGCGGTGGCTGCGGAGCGCGGCGCGGAGCCGGCGCGGCGCCCCGATGGCCAAGAAGCTCTCCGACGAGCTGCTGAGCGCCTACAAGGGCGAGGGCTCCGCGGTGCGCAAGCGCGAAGAAACGCACAAGATGGCCGAAGCCAACCGCGCCTTCGCGCATTACCGGTGGTGAGCGGATCCGGCA
>JAHFGU010000009.1:11102-20670 GCA_023247285.1 Candidatus Omnitrophota bacterium | reverse complement strand
CCTCAGCCGGCGCCTGCACGCCCAGCGCCCGCCACACGCGGCCCACTTCGGGCTTGAAGGAGAATCCCGCCTCTTTCCCGGAGAGCACGTCGCGAGCCTGCGCCTCGGTCGCCCCGAGCGACCGCATCGCCTCGGCCCGCGCCGCAGCCGGCGCGCTCTCATCCGTGGCGACGCGGTGCGTCTCCTGCAGCTTGTGCTGCTTTACGGTGACGGCGCCAAGGCCGGTGAGGACAACACCGGAGGCCGGCAGACCGGTCGTCAAGCTGGTGGCCGCGGCCGCCCCGCCCAACAGCGCCACCCGCGTGGCTTCGGCGCCCACCGCCTTGAACCCCGCCGCCACGACTTCTCGCATGGTGGCCGGCTCTCTAGGGGTCTCGTGCGCTTGCTCTGCGCGCGCTCGCTCCGCGCTGATTTCTCCCGCTTTATGCATGCCGCCGATGATGCCGGTCGCCCCCATCAAGCTGCCGAACAAGACCACGGTCTTCATGACCTCGCGGGTGCCCTGCGTCTCCCACGCGGTCTTGCCCTCGTCGGTCTTGCGATTGAGGTAGAGATGTCCGACTTTCACGGCCTGGTCAGTCAGTTGCATGTAGAACGGGGCCACCACCGCCGCCCCGTTGGAGAGTTCGATGCCTTGCGCCAAACTGAACGCCCGCAAACCGTTCGCCGCGCCGGTTAACCCCTTAATCGCCCATCCCAGCGACAACATCGTCGGGACCGTCAGCGCGGTATCCAGGACACCCGCCGCGCCAAGATAGCCGATAGCTCCCAAGCGGTTCTGCGAATCCCAGCTCTTCGCCGCCATCTCGGTCAGGTGCGGGATGAGCCCGATTTCCTTGCCCTCTTTTGTCACAGGGTCTACCGCGTATGATTTAAGCGATCCCCAATTCGTGAGAGTCTCTTCGTTGACCTGGGCGCCGGACCAACCAACGCCGCCGATGGAAAAGCCCTCGCCCCAGATCATGGCGCGCGCCTTGGCATTGAGATCAGCGTTGCCCGTGGCTTTGCTGTGCACCCACATGGAGTATCCTAAAGCGACCTCCAGACCCAGTTGGAACGGACGGCCGATGATGTGCATGCCGGCCTGGAGCGCCTGCTGAAAGTTGGCATTCGTATACGAGTTGATGGCAATGAAGCCGGCCATGCCAGGATTGGTGACCGCAAGATGCGAGGCGCTTTGAGCGGCCCTGTGACCAGCCTCCATAAATTCGGAGACGCTCTTCCACGCGTTCGTGGCTTTCGACCATGTCACCGCCGCTTCGCCGAACCCTAGCGCTGCCCCTGCCCCAGCACCGCCCAAGGCCCCCCACCCCACGCCGCGCCCCACCGACGCCGCGAGATTGGTCCAACTCTTGTCGCCGGAGTTCATGTAGGTCTGATAGCCGGAGGCGCCGCCGACAGCCGCCCCGGTAAACGCGCCGGTGATGCCGCGCTTGGCCATGCTGGCCAGGAAGCCTTCTCCGCCGATCGCCTCGGCGGCACTCGCACCGTACCGCGCGCCCGCCACACCGGCGAACGGAATGGCCACGATTGCCATGTTGCGAATGATGTTCTCTCCGCCCCATTGGCCGGTGGCGTAGCGGTTGTAGACGGCCGTGCCGGCGGCGGTGGCCACCTCGGCGGTGACAAATGAACGCAACGTCGTTTTCGTCGCAAATTCGGCGACCTTGCCAAGCGCGGTCTTCGATCCAACGTGCTCGGAAACGAATTCCACCGCATTGCCGAGATAGGGCCGCGCGGCGACCGCGGCGCGGCCAAGACCCACGCCGACCAGGGGTGCTGCGAATCCGATCGCCATATTGCGAACCACATGATTGTCCCAATTGTCCCAGCTTTGGCCCGTCGCGACGTTATAGGCAACGGTCACCGCCCCGGTCACGGCACTGGACCCGAGAGCGGTGACGAGATAATGTTTGTTCACGAACTCGGCCGCAGTGCCGGCCAGTCGCAGCAACTTGCTGGCGCTATTCAATGCCTCTAATCCCTTGACCGCCCCGCCCAGCGCGCCGGCCGCGACCGCCGTCCCCATTTCGTAGTACAGCCCGCCCAGCATCGTAGTGGCGAATCCCTGCCAGTTCAATTGGTCGATCTGTTTGGTGTAGCTGTCGATCCGCTGGTTCGCCCGGGCTAGATCGTCGGCGGTCAGCGTGCCGCTCCGCCACTTCGTCATAAATTCCGCCAAGTCCTCCGAGATGCTGTCCATCACGTGCGCCGTACCGTCCCGATACGTCATGCCGGTTGACCGGCTGACACTGTCGCCGAGCCGGGCGGTCCAGGTCTCCGAGTCGGCGTGCAAGTTGGTGGACCATTGCAGCCGCTCCGTCGTTTTCGCGGCAACCACTGTCACGGCCAGTTCACCGTAGTAGGTGGACAGATCGCCGCCCAGCTCGCCATCCATGCGAAGGAGGTACAGATACCTGGCGACGTTGAAGTCGTCATGTTCCGGATCGGCCCTGTCGAGATGGTCGACCTGGCCTGGCTTAAGGCCTCGCCGGGCCAGGTCGTTATCAACCCGGCTGGCCACGCCCTCGACTTGGAATCCCATGCCCCGCTGCCATTCGCCGGCAGCGACCCGGCTCGCCCATTCACTGCGCTGCGATTCTGTTGCCACGCCCTGCAACAGCGACGGATCGGCCAGATAGAGCTCCGCTGCAAGCCCCTGTCGCCGCAATTTGCGTGTGGTCTCGCTCATGACGCCGCCCGGCAACTGATCCTCCTCAATCACCTCTAATGACTGCTCGTCGCGTACATGAATCCCTTCCTCAAAGACTGCCCTCGAACCCATCACGACCCGCCGATTCTCAAGACGCGACAGCTCCAGGATAATCTTCACGGGATCGACCTTCCGCTGAGTAGATTGCAGGTTGGCCATCGCATCGGGATTGAGGAGCGATTTTCCTAGGCTTAAGCCAGAGAGCTCGTGCACCACCGTGCTCTGCAGCAATCCCATGACATGCGGATCGGTCTTGAGCGTATTCGCGGCGTCCACCCTCACTCTCATCCCGCTGGTGAGGCTGCGCTCCAGGTCTTGCTGTGAGGTGTCTTGATCGCCCGCGGCAGTGCCGGCAGGCGTCGGGATAAACTGGCGCGTCGGGATAGTGGGCTCTAGGCCGGCCGCCGGCGAAAACAGCACCATGTGGCCGCGGTCCAGGGTCGCGATGAGCCCGCCCTTCGTCAAGTCGTTATCCGGTGCCGTGGTCCAATCCGCTTTATCCAGCAGCTCTTGGCGGCGCTCGGTCATCTGCTGGCGCTCTTCCGGCTGCATGCGCAGCATCGCGGCATCGGAGATCTTCAGCAGCCCGTTCAACTCCGCGACATCATGCGTGTTCAACCCCTGGGCCATAGCATACGTGCCGTTGGTGTATGTGGCCGCAGCCGCCAGATAGTCAAACCGCGGCCCTTGCTGATCCACCATGAAGGTGATGTCGCCGGTTTTCGGCGCCTCAAGGTCGGCGCGATACACCTGCACCTCTCCCGGATGATCGTCGTCACCTGGCACCGGCACTCGACCTGTCGCCGTAATACGGAACCCTGAGTCGCCAACGACCTTCACTGCCTGCTCGGGACCCATGGAGCTGTTGTCCAGGTAGAAGGGCTTGGTGACGTCTAACCGGACGCCGTCATTGGTGGCTTTGTTCTGCGGGTGGAGCGTCCCATCCGACCAATGCATGTTCTCGAAGTCTTTGAGCTTGGCGCCGTGAAAGCTCTCAGGACCCAGCGAGAGGCCATACAATGGAAGCGTCACTTGATTCGTGTTAAACACCGCCACGCGCGTATCCCCGGGCAGATAGGTTCCGTCCGGGCTCACGACCTTGTCGATATTGAGGCGCTTTTGCGTCTCAAGGTGGGCGGCCTCCTCGGCAGGCAGCGATGACGCCCTCGCTTTCCGCGCGCGGCCGGCTTGATAGTCTGATTGCGGCATAAACTGATACGTAGGGATTGGCTGCTCAGCATTCTCAAGGATGAGGTGGCCGTCTTGCAGGTGGGCTGTCAGTCCGCTGGTCGTCTTATCAATGCTTGGCACCTGGGTCCAGTCGGCTTGACTGAGGAGCCGGCTGACTTTCAAGTCCTCATCCGGTAGGCGCGATGGTTTGCTCAGTAACCTGGTCAACTCTTGGACGTCAGGCTCACTCAGGCCGTCGCTGAGCCGATAGTCCCCCTTGGTGAAGACGGCATCGTTGGCATCAATGCCGGCGAAGCCAATCCCCTTGTGATCAATCATTAGCTTGATGCCGCCCGGCTCCCTGGCCGTCAGGTCCACCTGGGTTAGTTCAACCAGCGTCGAACCTCTGGTGCCTGGCGGCAGGATGTTGCGCCCCAGGGCTTGTTGCTGGTCCACTTCGATCCCAACCTGCTGTCCTTCTTGTAGCTCGCCCACGTAATGCGGCCGGGTGATATCTAGCGGCGTGCCTTTGTCGGCGGCCTCATTGGGTTGATACACCCGATCACCCCACTGCCTGCCGGCGAAGTCTTTGAGCGTGGCCCCCTGGATGACTGACGGACCCAGGCTCAACCCCTGCATCTGGTGTAGCACGATATGCTGGTCGAACCGGTCAAACCGAGTATCAGCCTCGGTTTTCGTCGGAGCCAGCGTCATCCCCAGCGTTTGCGTCAACTCTTTCTGTCGTGCAAGTTCCGACGACTCAAGTGGAACGCTGGAAGTGCCCTGCTTCCGCGCCATCGGGCTTCCTGGCGTCGTATTCTGCTGAAACTGGAAGGTCTCGAAATCCCCGTTCAGGGCCAGGTACTCAGACCCCGGCGACGGCTTGATGAGATTGGCGGTGCCTTCGGTCGTGATCCGGCCCTGAACCAAGTCCTGCGTATTTCTGAAATCAGCCTTGGCGCTCAATTCCCCAAGGCGGATTTGCTCCTTCAGTGGCAGCGCCCCTTGCAGCGCGAGCAACCCGGCGAACTCGTCGTACTCCTGCTTGCTGAGAGCCTGCTGGTAATTGCCGAGGCTCTGTTGATGGGAGAGGACGTTGACCGTGATGTTCCCGAACCCGACTCCGTCGGGATCCATGACGAAGGTGATGCCGCCTTTGTTCGGCGCTTGCAGATCGAGCTGCGTCATCGTGGCTTGAGCCGGCTGGCCCATCCGCGTATCCGGCGCAAGCGGTGTGCGCTCGATCACGGTTTGCTTCAAACCCGCATCCCCCACGAAGGTAATCGTCTCCCCATCCCAGAGGCTGCGGGAGTCCACGTAGAAGGGGGAGGTGATGTCGATGCGCACGCCGTGGTCGAGCACAAAGTTTGGCTCGGAGGTTGTGCCCCCCCAGTGGAGGCCGTTGAAGTCCCTGAGGGTCGCGCCGTGGATGATGGATTCGCCCAGGCCGCCGTTCTCATCGAACGCGTGCACGACCGAGGTTTGATTGAACGCCGCGATATGGGAATCCGGTGAGGCTGACGGCCGTTCCTTATCAGGCGTCAACACCATCTGCCCCGGCAATCCCCACTGCGTGAGCTCCTTTTGCCGTTCCAGCGACATGCCGGCCGGCGCCTCCTGGTCCATCTGACTTAGCGATCTAATGGCGGCATCCTTCCCCTCAAGCTTGGAGACATCCGGCTTGAATTGGAAGGTGTTCAGGACGGTGCCGTCCAGCGCGCGCAAGGTCAGGCTGTCGTCGTGGACCTCAACTTGCACATCCCGGTTGATGCGCCGATCGAGAATGGTCGCGCGATCCGGAGTCAGCATCGTTTGCGTGTAGGTCTTGGCGTAGTCGGCTGCGGTGAGCTGATTCTTCCCCGGCGTTAACAGGAAGCCGATATCACCGGGCTGCTTGCTCAGTAAGCTGAGCGTGTCATCGATGGGGGTTTGCTCGGAGCCGTGCCCGCCGTGCAGGTCGTACGTAACATTGGTGAGCTGGTTCCGCGCCTCGATTACGCTTCCCACCGCGTCCAGGCCGGTGACCTTCTGGGGATCGATGCGCACGATGCCCATGCCCGTCAGGGGGTCACGATCGCGCGGCGTGAGGTTCAAGGCGTTCAGGTTTGTGCGCTGGTCAAACCGGTGCGTCGCACCCGCGTTCAGCACCATGGGGGAGAGATCCCGCGCATCGAATTCGATCAGATCCCCGGCTCGCTCGATGCTGAATTCATTGATATCCGGATTCGCCGGCAGCGTGCTGGTGTGGGTCGTTGTCACGGTCGCCAGCGATTCTCCTTCGCCTGCCGGCAGCCTGTTGGGCGCCAGGATGCTGTCCCCTTTGGTGGCGGCCATCAGCACCATCGTCATCGGGCCGCGCTCGCCGAGCTGGCGGATGTTCACTACGTCTGAAAATGTTACGCCGCGGATGTCAGTTCCGTATTTCGACATAAATCCGCTCTTCGCCGTGTCCAGCGAAAATTCCTGGCCATTGCGCCACGGAACCTCTGCTAAGCCTGGCAGACTTTGGAGCGGCACGATCGTGTTCTGCGCGTTGCCTGATTTGTCCAGGCCGCCGGTGCCGACGAGCCAGCCGATGGCAGCCAGCTTGCCATCGCGTGAGTAGCCCGAGGCGTCATCCGTCAGCGTGGCGTGGCGCGCCAGGTTCCGTTGCGCCCCGCCTTTCAGGAACTCGAACCCGCCTGCGCCGATGCGGCCGCTGGCGCCTGCCGTGTACGGGCCGACCTGGGCGAACGTGTCGTGGTCGCCGATGCGGAGGGAATCCTCTTTATCCAGGCCGTACGTGCCGAGCCCCTTGACGTGCACCGTGTTCGGCACGCCACCGGCGCCACGAATCGCCCCCTCGGTATTCATCGGGAAGCGGACCACGTCGCCCACCGTCGCCTGCGGCAGCCCGCCGAACACATTGACGCTGGTGCCGGCCATATCGCCGACGACAATACCGACGGCATGCTTGGAGGCATCGTTGATCAGCGCATAGTTGCCCCCTTTGGGCGGCTCAGGCCCCGGTCCGCCACCATTGTTGCCGAGCCGAGCCGTAAAGTACCCTGAATCCGGCTCGAAGAACGTATGATCGATGCGACTGTCTGAGGCGGTGAGACTGAACGCGCTGCCCATGCGCCCCTCACCGGCTAGCCGGCCGCCCTCCTCGATCCGCAACTCGCCTGCGACCACGCCGCGACTGAACGTGATCGGCCTGCCGTCCTTGTCCGTAAAGCCTTGCTCGAAATCTGCATTGAGCCCGAACGAGCCTGTGAACACGTTGCTGATCCCTTGCGCTGTGCCGAAACCGGACAGGATCTTGTTGCGATCCGTCGTGACGACACCGAGCAGGCTGTCATCATCGGCGTTGTAGAACCAACCCTTGACTTTTTCGAACTGGCCACCGCGCTTTCGCTCGCTGTCAGGCACCGCCACCATGAGCGGCTTGAACCGGTCGGCCTTGCCCACCGCGGTCAGATGGCGGTCGAATCCCTCCTCGGCATTCAACCGCATTTGGCCGCGGCGCGCCCCCAGGTAGCCTTTCGCCACATCCAACCGGTCCCAATCGGCCAGGGCCGCGTCCCGCCCCCCGTGGTAGTAGACGTTGCCCACCATCGTGACCATGGCATCCTTGCCGATAGCCAGGCGTCCGCCCTCCGGCTGATTGAGGTAGAAACCGTCGTCGCTCCTGCGGGGCCGCTGGAAGGGTCCACCGTCTATTGACATGACCAAATCTCGGCCACCCTTGCCATCATCTCGGCCACCCTTGCCATCATCTTGGCCACCCTTGCCATCATCTTGGCCACCCTTGCGGTAAGCACCATAAAGGATCGTCTGGCCGGAGAGCGGATTGATCACGGGCTCGGGGTACAGCAGCACTTGTTTGGGGTCGATCTTTTCAGAGAAGAACTTATGCTGGATCGCCGTGCCGAGGACGCGCGCAACATCCGGCGCCGCGGCCATGACTGCGGCCAGATTGTCCGCGGCGGAGGAATGGAGAGTCGATCGCGAGTACTGATTCCACGAATACAGGAAGCCGGGCAGCGCTTGTCCGGTGAGGCCTGCGGCCCTGAGCTGCTCCCAGGACATGCCGGTCTGCTGCTTCAGCCGCCAGGCGTTGACTTGGTACTGGCCGTACCCGCCGGTCTCGCCTACCTTGGCCAGGTACTGCCAGGCGAGAAACGGGCCGGCTTGCTGGCCAGGCATGTCGGGCGCTGTCTGGCCCATATAGAGGTAGTTCAGCGCGAAGCGCTGCACGCTCGGCGCAATCCCCCAGTGGCTGGCTTGGCTGATGACTTGGCCGTCTTCTCCAAGCATGAGCGGCTTGCCCTTCCAGCCTTCCCCATGCAGCGCCGACACCAGGCCGGAGATGCCGGTGGTGAGGCCGAAATTGACCGCCGCCATTTCTTCCGGACTGAGGCCCCAGCGGTTTTTGCCCGTCATTTTATCAAAGTCGCCGCCGAGCGACTGCAACGCCAGGGACGAGAGCCCGGATCGCGCGCCCTGGTACACGGCGTCCTTCACATGGCCCTGCGGGGAAATCAGCGCGGTGCCCAGCCCGCCGACGCTCTGGCCGATGATGCGCGAGTACGGCGAGTCCGGCTTGATCGCTTCAATCCCCAGCCCGATGGCCTGGGAGACGGTGGAGTTTCTGAACGCAGGATCCCTGAACGGGGCCTTGAAACCTTCTACCAGCCCGGCAAAACCAATGTTATTGCTCTTACCCGTCGCGTCTTTGCCAGCTCCAAACACGTTGGCCATGCTCTTGGACTCAGGGCTTCCCACATTGATCTTCGGCGTTGAGACGCCGGCCGCCCCCAGCAAGGAGGAGTAGCCGACATAGCCGCCGGTCGTTCCCATGAAGGAGGCGATCTGCCCGGCGAACACCGGATGCCGCTGGTAGAAATCCGTCCCCTTGATGGCGTTGAAGGCGAGGACTTGCGCGCCGCTCATGGCGGCCCCCTGGGCCGCGCCGAAGGCGAAGTTGGCAAATGCCTGATGCGTGTTGAAGAAATTCCCCGCCGCGCCCCACTTGCTCAGATCGTAATGCTGCGCAGCGCCTGAGTACATGCCGCCGAGCCCGCCGGTCATCGCGCTGCCGAAAATCTGCGACGCCGCCGGCCCCCAGCCAAATTGGTTCGCCGCCAGCGAGGTGGCCAGATTCCCGACATGCCCCAGCCCTTGCGCGGTCGCAAAGCTCACCATGCCCTGCGAGAAGTTGAACCCGCTACCCCCAAACAGGCCGCTGGTCCCCAGAAGGGAGAGTCCAAGGGAGATGCCGCCGCTGATGAACATGGCTTTCATAGAGGGCCGCTCAAGGAGCGGGGTGACATCAGGCAAGCCTTTGTCCCACTCCCTCCGGCCCGTGCCGCCGGTGATGGCGCGCGCCTGGCCTTCGCTTAAGAGGCGGCCATAGGAATCCGCCGAGGCCACGAGCGCGTAGCCGGTGAACAGCTGGAGGAACGTGTGGGCCGGCAGCGATTCGCGCGTGCCGTCCGATTCGTAGTAGACGATCCGCGCTTCGTTGGCCTCTTGCACCACCACGTAGTGATCCGCCTGGCGATCCTGCGTGAGGTCGAGGGCTGCGATCATCGGATAGCGCAGGAGGAAGAGCTCCTCGCGCGTCAGCTCGACCGCGTTGAGGGTCAAGCCGTAGCCGGCGGCCACCTGTTGCACCGCGGACATCGAGAGGTACAGCGGACC